>JADJVV010000001.1:952500-1260191 GCA_016710435.1 Hyphomicrobiales bacterium
ATTTCGTACGGAGGCATCGTCGCCGGAGCGCCGGTGTCCCTCAGTGATGGTGCTTATATGTTCGGCTCCATCGAAGTGTCAAGCGCCCTTTGCAACTTTTTTGAAAAATCTTGTAAGCATATGATTTAGAAGAGATATTTATACTGCTGCAGAGGGAACTCCGGGCCGGCCGGGAGCGGTTGCGGGCAATTTTCTGGCTGGTTGGTCAAAAATCCATGCTGCACATGCACAGTTTAAGGGGCAGCATTTCCCTGTGCCGCCGAAAGGCATCCTGGAATCGTCCTGTTATGGTTAACGGAATAGCAACCGCGAGGCTCCACACTGGTGTTTGGACTGGGAGGGGGCAACCTTCCGCTCCAGCGGCCAGCTGCTGAAAAGGGGGGTTGGCCGAAACGGTTGACAGGCTAACCCCCCCGCGGGCATTCTGCACCGCAACGGGGCGATCGACCATCAACCACAACCATACTGCGGTTGGTGGGGTCTGTCGGCCTTTTGCTTGAATACAGGAATTTCGCCCGGTCGCGGCACCGGGTTCTCAAGGCGGGAGCGAGTTGAGTTGAGAGAGCAAGGCGATAAGGACGTCCGCAGACCGCGCCCCAGGGCTCCCCGCGCCAGCCTTGTCCCGATTGATCAGGATTTCGAGGCCATTGATCTCGAAACATCGTTCCTTGAAGACTCCCATCACCATCGCTGGCTTCTCACTACCTGCATCGCCGGTATCGCGGCCACCCTGCTGATTGGCGGCGTGACCCTTGGCATTTTCGGGCAGAACGCCGTTCCCATGGGCGCCAACGCGGCGATTTCATCCGTGGACGGACAATCGGCCAAGGCGCTCCGCAACACCAATCTCCAGACTGCCTCGACAGGCCCTGCAACGGAAGTGCTGCCCGAGCGTGAACTGCAGGGAAACTGGTCTTATCCCGAGATTTCCGAGGCCGAACTGCCCTATGGCGAGCAGGAAACGGCCGTTCTCGACGCTGAAATCGAGGCCGTCGAAAGCGAAAACGAAAACATCACAACCATCACCAAGTCACCACCGCCCGAACCGGTCGACGAAAAATTCGTCCTCGCCAAGGGCCGTCAGATCATGGAAGAGCTGACCGAGCGCGGTGTCTCCAAGGCCGCCGCCCAGGCGCTGGTGAAGTCGATCGAACCGATCCTGCCCCTCGGCATGATCAAGGCCGGCACCGAATTCGAAGTCACGCTCGACCGCCAGTATGACTTCTACGGCCGCGAAGTGATCTTCCCCGTGGAACTTTCCTTCAAGCCGGGTCCGAAGGAAACGATTGTCGTTGAAGCCGACGAAGATGGCCGCTTCGATGCCCGTATCGACGGCAAGGGCGACGGCAGCACCTCGCAATACGCCGAGATTCCCAATTTCGTGGCGCGTAACCGCATCGGTGCGAGCCTCTATGCGACCGCCAAGGACAATGCGGTCCCCGACTATATCGTCTCGGAATTCACCCGCATCTTCTCCTACGATGTCGATTTCCAGCACCAGTTGGAACCGTCTGATTCCTATGAAATGCTGTTCGGCAAGCCACTCACCGGCTCTTCCAGCAAGCGCAAGGTGCTGCACTACGCCAAGCTGAATTTCGACGGCAAGACGCAGACGTATTTCCGGTTCACCACCTCCGACGGTCACACCGATTACTTCGACGAGAACGGCCGCAGCGCATCACGTGCCCTGTTGAAGACGCCGGTATCTGGCGCGCGCCTGACCTCGGGCTTTGGCATGCGCCGCCATCCGCTGCTGCGCTATTCGAAGATGCACACCGGCGTCGATTTCGGTGCGCCCACGGGAACGCCGATCCGTGCTGCAGGCTCTGGTGTTGTCGATCTCGCGGGCCGCCATGGCACCTATGGGATCGCCGTCGTTCTCAAGCACGGAGCCAAGTACAAGACCCTCTACGCCCACATGTCCCGCCTCGCCGCCGGCGTCCGTTCGGGCGCCCGCGTGAACCAGGGCCAGGTGATCGGCTATGTCGGCACCACCGGCCGCTCCACCGGCCCGCATCTGCACTACGAAGTCCGCGTCAATGACCGTCCGGTGAACCCGACCGCGATCAAGGCCACCGGTGGCCGTCAGCTGGCCGGCAAGGATTTGCAGAGCTTCCGTTCGACGAAGCAACGCGTGCTCGCCATGATGCAGTCCGCCCCGTCGTCCTCGCAGGTCGCCCAGGCAGGCCAGTAACGCTCCGCGCCCACAACCGAAGGCGCAAGCAGAGTCTCGGTGCTAGAGCGCCAATCGCGTGCGAATCGTTTTCGTCAGGTTTTGCGCCGCCAGTCTGTGGCTTTCCCGGATGTAATCACACAGAGCGGCGTCGTCCATGCTGCGGGAATCAGTGCGCTGCAGCCACAGCATGCCCCTTGACGCGAGATAGGGCGCAGGCCGCAGGCCTGGCTGTTCCTTCAGAAGGTCAAAGCTCATCTGTGAACATTTGAAGGTAACGTGCAGGCCCTTGGCGCCTTCATCCCACGCAATGGCAAAGACCTTGCCCTTCGCGCCACCCACCTTCCAGACAAGAGCGCCGCCCCACTGCACCACGTGAAACGTGTGCGGCAGGGCGGCGCAAAAAGCATTGTAGCGAGCTGGCGTCATGCCGCCAGGTTAGGCGAAGCTCAGTGCAGCGTCACCACGTTGCTGGGGGCGGGCGTTTCGCCATCCACCATGCCGTTGATGGCGATCTTGCCGTTGACGACCGTCACATCAACCGCTGCCCCGTCCTTCACGCGGCCGGCAAGAATGGCCTCCGCCAGCGGATCCTGCACCGCCTTCTGGATCACGCGCTTCAGCGGGCGCGCGCCATAGGCCGGATCATAACCCTTGTCGGAGAGCCACGTCCGCGCCTCGTCGGAGAGCTTGAGATCGATCTTCCGGTCGCTCAGCAGCTTCTGCAGCCGCACCATCTGGATGTCGACGATCGCACCCATGTGCTGCCGCTTCAGCCGGTGGAACAGGATGATCTCGTCCACGCGGTTGAGGAATTCCGGACGGAAGGCCCGCTTCACGACCTCCATCACGTCATCGCGCACGTCATCCACGTCCTGTTCCTCGCCGAGCCGGACAAGGTGTTCAGAGCCGAGGTTCGACGTCATGATGATCAACGTATTCTTGAAGTCCACCGTGCGGCCCTGGCCATCGGTCAGGCGGCCGTCATCGAGCACCTGCAGAAGCACGTTGAACACGTCCGGATGCGCCTTCTCGATCTCGTCGAACAGCACGACCTGATAAGGCCGCCGCCGCACCGCTTCGGTGAGGGCACCACCCTCGTCGTAGCCGACATAGCCCGGAGGCGCGCCAATCAGCCGCGAAACCGCATGTTTCTCCATGTATTCCGACATGTCGATCCGCACCATGGCGTGTTCATCATCGAACAGGAACGATGCCAGCGCCTTGGTCAGCTCCGTCTTGCCCACGCCCGTTGGGCCAAGGAACATGAAGGAGCCGATGGGCCGGTTGGGATCCTGCAATCCCGCCCGCGCGCGCCGCACTGCCGTTGCAACCGCGGCCACCGCATCGGATTGCCCGACCACGCGCTTCGCCAGCGCCTGCTCCATCTGGAGCAGCTTCTCGCGTTCGCCTTCCAGCATCTTGTCCACGGGAATGCCGGTCCAGCGCGAAATCACCTGGGCGATATGCGTGTCCGTGACAGCCTCTTCCACCAGCTTGTGGCCGGACCCCTCCTCGGAAGCCTTCAGCTTCTTTTCCAGTTCGGGGATGCGCGAATAGGCAAGCTCACCCGCGCGGGCGAAATCACCCTTGCGCTGTGCCTGCTCCAACTGCGTGCGGGCCTGGTCAAGTTCGTCCTTCAGCTTTGACGACGCGGCAAGGCGGTCCTTCTCCTCCTGCCACTTGCGCGTCAGGGCGGCGGACTTTTCTTCAAGCCCGGCAAGTTCCTTCTCGAGCTTGCCGAGACGGTCCTTCGAGGCGGCGTCGTCTTCCTTCTTCAATGCCTCGCGCTCGATCTGCAGCTGCATGATGCGGCGGTCGTATTCGTCCAGCTCCTCCGGCTTCGAATCAACCTGCATGCGCAGCCGCGAGGCCGCCTCGTCCATCAGGTCGATGGCCTTGTCCGGCAGGAAGCGGTCGGTGATGTAGCGGTTGGAGAGTGTCGCCGACGCCACGATCGCCGCATCGGTGATGCGCACGCCATGATGCAGTTCATACTTCTCCTTGATGCCGCGCAGGATGGAGATCGTATCCTCAACCGTGGGCTCGCTCACGAAGACCGGTTGGAAACGCCGCGCCAGGGCGGCATCCTTCTCCACGTGCTTGCGGTATTCATCGAGCGTGGTGGCGCCCACGCAATGCAATTCGCCCCGTGCCAATGCCGGCTTCAGGAGGTTGGAGGCATCCATCGCCCCTTCCGACTTGCCAGCGCCCACAAGCGTGTGCATTTCATCGATGAACAGGATGATGCCGCCGTTGGAGGACGTGACCTCTGACAGAACCGCCTTCAGCCGCTCCTCGAATTCACCGCGATACTTGGCACCTGCAATGAGTGCGCCCATGTCGAGCGCCATGAGCTTCTTCTCTTTCAGGCTCTCCGGCACGTCACCCTTGATGATGCGCAGTGCCAGCCCTTCGGCAATCGCCGTCTTGCCGACGCCGGGTTCACCGATCAGCACGGGATTGTTCTTGGTGCGCCGCGACAGTACCTGGATGGTGCGGCGGATTTCCTCGTCGCGCCCGATCACCGGATCGAGCTTGCCCGATTGCGCCGCTTCGGTGAGGTCGCGCGCGTATTTCTTCAGCGCGTCATAGCCCTGCTCGGCCGACGCCGTGTCGGCGGTCCGGCCCTTGCGAATATCGTTGATGGCGGTGTTGAGACCCTGCGCCGTCACATTGGCGGCCTTCAGCGCCTTTGCGGCCTCGCTCTGCTCCAGCGCCAGCGCCTGCAACAGGCGCTCCGCCGTCACAAAGGAATCACTCGCCTTCGTGGCAAGCTTCTGCGCGGCATCAAAGACGCGCGCCATTTCAGGGGCGAGATAGACTTGCCCCGCACCTCCGCCCGAGACCTTGGGCTGGCGGGCGATGGCCGCTTCCGTTTCACGGAGCGCCAGGCGCGGATCGCCACCCGCCGCGCGGATCAATCCGGCGGCCAGGCATTCTTCGTCATCCAGCAGCACCTTCAGAAGGTGTTCCGGGGTGAACCGCTGGTGGCCTTCGCGCAGGGCGAGCGCCTGTGCGGACTGGATGAAACCCTGCGACCGCTCGGTGTATTTCGAAAAATCCATATGTACTCTCCTCCTCGGCACGTTCCCCCGGAGCCTCGAAAGCACCCCCAGGAACGCCGTCAACGGCTGAACTTCACGTTCATATGGGGAGGCGTTTTGCGGGCACAACTCCCCCTGCGGCGGCGGGGCGCAGTTTGATCCCGGTCATGTGGGCATGGCGCCGGATTGCGCTAGGATGGAGAGGCCCATTCCCTGGAGATGCCATGCCCCTCGACCTGCAGCAGCCGGACCCGCGCCGCGATCCCACCGGCATCGATGCCTTCAAGCCGGCAGAGGTGGCCAAGCGGATTGAGGACGCTGGTGCCACCAAGGCCGCCCTCCATGCCCTGCCGCTTGCGGTTCTCTCGGTCATGGCGGGGATCTTCATTGCCCTCGGCGCCGCCGCCTTCACGGCGGTCGTGACCGGCACGGACCTCGCCTACGGCCCCACGCGCTTCCTCGGCGGGCTGGTGTTCTCGCTCGGCCTCGTGCTGGTCGTGGTGGCTGGTGCGGAGCTGTTCACCGGCAACGCCCTCATCGTCATGGCCTGGGTTGATCGCAAGGTGAGCACCTCGGCCCTCCTGCGCAACTGGGCCTTCGCCTTTGCCGGAAATCTCGTGGGCGCGCTCATTATCGTCGCACTGATGAAGGCGTCGGGATTGTTCGGCGGCCCGCCAGGTGAAACCGCGCGCAAGATTGCACTGGCAAAAATCTCGATCAGCTTCCCCGAAGCTCTCGTGCGCGGCATTCTCTGCAACATGATGGTCTGCCTCGCCGTATGGCTGACCGTGGCCGCGCGCAGTGCCGCCGACAAGATCCTGGCCATCCTCCTGCCGATCGCGGGCTTCGTACTGCTCGGCTACGAGCATTCCATCGCCAACATGTATCTGATCGCCGCAGGCTGGGCTGCGGGCGCGGATGTGTCGCTGTCCGGCTATCTCGGCAATCTCGTGCCCGTCACCATAGGAAACATCATCGGCGGTGCGGGCGGAGTGGCCCTCACCTACCGGCTAGCCTATGGACCGATGAAGTGATCAAGCGCCTGTACCGCATGAATGGCGGTACAAGCTGATCTCACTCGTCGCCGGTCACGGGCTCGTTGGGTGTCACGCCCTCTTCCCCGTAGCGGGGACGGCGCGCCCGCGGGCGGCGCTCGGGCGGGCTGGCTTCAGGGGTTTCGGCATCGCTGCCACTGCTGACCGCCGGCACGGGCCGCTTGAGGAAGGACGGAGCCTCCCAGTCACCGCCGCTCTCGGCTGCGGGAGCGGCATCGGCATTGCGGTCACGGCGCGGCGCGCGCTCGGCGCGTTCGGGCCGTTCATTCCGCTCGGGGCGTTCAGGACGTTCCGGACGCTCGGCGCGGTCACCCTCATCGCCAACGGCTTCCGCCGGAGCGGCGCCTTCACGCGGTTCGGCATTACGGTCGCCACGGCGCGGCCAGCGATTGCGGAAGCGCCCGCCCTGCTGGTCACGGTTCCCCTGGTCGCGTCCGCCTTCGCGGTTGTCGCGGCTGCGGAAGGGACGGGCCTGGCCTTGGCCGGAGTCTTCGCCCGGTGCAGCTTCGCCTTCGGCGGCGGCACCTTCGGCAGGGGCAGTCTCGCCGCCTTCTGCGCCTTCAGCCACGGTCTCGGCCGCATCGTCGTCGGCCTCCGCCGGTTCCAGGTCTTCCACGTCCTCGTCGAGGCGGCGCGGAAACTGGATGGGCTGGCCCGCAGGCTGTGCGGCAAGCCAGAGGCGATAATAGTGGTCGGCGTGCTGGTAATAGCTCTCGGCCATCACGCGGTCGCCAGATGACGCCGCATCACGTGCCAACTGCATGTACTTTTCCGCAATTGTCTGGGGAGTGCCCCGCAGCTTCACGTCGGGTCCGTTGGAATCGAGCACCCTGTTGCCCGGATTGCCACCACCGCTGCCGCCACCACCGCCACTGTGACGGTTGCGATTGCGGTTGCGGTTACGATTCTTGAAATTGTTCTGTCCGGGTCTCATCGGGGGTTCCTAATGCCACACGCAATCCTCAGCCGGCGCGCACGCGTGCAACGTCCGGTTTGGCTGGATGCGAGTCAGTGGTCACAATGACTGGGCAATCATGTTGTCCTGCTTGCAGACCCCCGCCGCCGCCGTACGTGACCTTATCGGGCACATTCATCGCCTGGTCTGTACGCTGGGATACGGATTTCGCTGGTTTTCGGAAGCAAAACCCGGCTCTTTCGGCTGAACAGTCTCAAAAGGCAGGGGATACAAGGCTTAGATAGCGGAAACCTTCTCCGATTCCAAGGGATTTTGAAGACTGGCCGCCCAGTCTCGGCTGCGTCAAGAGAGAGCAGCGAATTGCAGCGCCCGCACATGCCCGCCCAGGTCCAGCCGCTCCGCCGTCAGGACAAGGCCTGCCGCGGAGAAGAGGGCAGCGACATCGGCCCGTTGGCCCGCGCCGATTTCGACGATGATCCGGCCCCCGGCAGCGAGGTGCGCAGCAGCCCCGGAGGCAATCGCCCGGTAGCAGGACAAACCATCCGGACCGCCCGCCAGGGCGAGGTGCGGGTCATGCGCGCGCACATCCGGTTCCAGTGCGGCGATCTCGCCCGCAGGAATGTAAGGCGGATTGGACACGATGAGGTCAAAGCGGCCCGCCACGCCGGAAAACCAGTCGCCTTGCACCAGGGTGATCCGCGTATTCACACCAAGGCGTTCCGCATTCTCCGCAGTCACGGCCAGCGCCGCCGCAGAGAGGTCAACTGCGACGCCGGTCACATCAGGCCATTCCGCCAGCAGCGTGCAGATGATGGCGCCGCTCCCGCTGCCCAGATCAAGCACCCGGCCACCGGGTCCGGCTCGTAGCTCCAAAGCGAGATCAATCAGCGTCTCCGTATCGGCCCGCGGGTCGAGAACGTCCGCCGTCACCTTGAACAGGCGGCCGTAGAAATCGCGCTGCCCGAGGATTTTCGAAACGGGTTCACGGGCCAGGCGCCTCGCCAGAAACTGATCGAATCGCCGCGCCTGCTCCGGCGTCAACACCTGACGGTCTGCGCTGATCACGCCCGCATGGTCGAGGTCCATGACAGCCTGCAGCAGGAGCCGCACATCGAGCGCAGCATCGGGACTGTCGGCGGCAACGAGCAGCGCCCGGCCCCGCGCCAGCGCCATGGCCACGGTTTCAGCCCCGGGCATCCTCGGCCGCCAGCAGTTCTGCCTGATGATGCGAGATGAGCGCCGAGATCACATCCTCCAGCGCCGGCCCTTCCATGATCTCCGGCAATTTGTAGAGCGTGAGGTTGATGCGATGATCGGTCAGCCGCCCTTGCGGAAAATTATAGGTGCGGATGCGCTCCGACCGGTCGCCCGAACCCACCTGCCCCTTGCGCGTGGCGCTGCGCTCGGAATCGATGCGCTCCCGCTCGATTTCATAGAGGCGCGCCCGCAACAGCTTCATCGCCATGTTCTTGTTCTTGAGCTGCGACTTCTCGGTCTGCTGGGCCACCGCAAGGCCCGTCGGGATATGGGTGACGCGCACCGCGCTGTCGGTGGTGTTGACGGATTGTCCGCCCGGACCTGAGGACCGGTACACGTCGATCCGCAAATCCTTGTCCTCGATCTTGATGTCCACCTCTTCCGCTTCCGGAAGCACCGCCACTGTCGCGGCGGAGGTGTGGATGCGCCCCTGCGTCTCGGTGTTCGGCACGCGCTGCACCCGGTGCACGCCCGATTCGAACTTCAGCTTGGCATAGGCGCCCGCGCCATAGATGTTGGCGATCACTTCCTTGTAGCCACCGTGCTCGCCATCACTGGCGGAGATCACTTCGACGCGCCAGTTCTGCGCGGCGGCATAGCGCTGGTACATGCGGAACAGGTCACCGGCAAAGATCGCCGCTTCATCGCCGCCCGTTCCCGCCCTCACCTCAAGAATGACGTTGCGCTCGTCGGCCGCGTCCTTGGGCAACAGCAGCAGCCGCATGTGGTGTTCGAGTGCGGAAATCTTCTCCGCCAGGACGGGACGTTCGTCGCCGGCCATGGCCGCAAGTTCGCCACCGGCGGCGATCATTTCATCGAGACCCTTCATCTCGCCATAGGCGTCGCGCAATTCCTGCGCGGCCTTGGCGGCGGGCTCCAGTTCGGCATAGTCCTTGGAGAGCTTGACGAAGGCTTCGCCCGTGGCTCCGCTCGACAGGCCGTGTTCAACGGCCGCGAAGCGTTCAATGATGCGGTCAAGTTTTTCGGGAGGGAGGGCAGCCATATGGGCCGCTCTCTACAATCATCTGTGGGCGGTATCAAACCAGATCGTCACCGGCCCGTCGTTGACCAGTTGGACCTTCATGTCGGCTCCGAAGACACCCCGCGCCACCGCAAGCCCCGTGGCAGCGAGGTCCTGGCAGAAGATATCGTAGAGCTGCTCGCCCTCTGCGGCGGGAGCCGCGGCGGAAAAGCCGGGGCGGTTGCCGCTTTCACAGCCGTTGGCGGCAAGGGTGAACTGGCTGACCGCGAGCACAGCGCCGCCGACGGCCGGCAGCGCAAGGTTCATCTTTCCGGCGTCATCACGAAAAATGCGGCAGGCCGAGATCTTCCGCGCCAGCCACCGGGCATCATCGGCGCGATCACCTTGCATGGCACACACGAGCACGAGAAAGCCGCGCCCGATCTCACCCGTGATCCGGCCATCAACGGTGACGCGCGCCTCCGAGACACGCTGCACCAGCGCCCGCACGAAAAGAGCCTCAGCCCTTGGCGGCGAGTGCCTTGGGGTCAAGCGGTTCGGCCGCGAGCAGCGAACCGGGCTGGCCCAGCACGCCCTTTTCCACGCCATCAATGGCAAACACGAGAGCACCGCCGTCCTGTGCAATGGCAACGAGGCCATCGCGGTTGGGCACGCGGTAGGTGTCACCGGGATTAAGCATCTGCGTGGCGACGCGATTGCCCTGGCCATCCTCGATGAGGAGCCAGATTGCCTTGGTCGCCGTCAGCACCACATGGACGTCTGCATCCTGGCTGCCGAAGACCTTGCCCTGCCCCGTTGTCACAGGGGCGATGTCAGCGGGCTTGCTGGTTGTGGCGACCGTGGCCGGGTCTGCATCGCCGACCTGTTCGGCAATGAAGGCACCAAGATCGCCCGTGCCTTCGCCATCGGGCAGTGCAGCCTGGTCGGCTTCGGTTTCACCCTGGCCCGGCATGGGGGTGTCAACGGCGGGCGCCGCATCCGCTGTCGCATCGGTGGGGATCGCCGTTTCCGAAACCTTCACATCGGCCGCATCGGGACCGGTCGTGGCGGTAGGCATGGGGTCGCTCGCCGATGCCATCTCCTGCAGGGCAGGGGCATCGGAAGAACCGGTGAACATGTAGGCGCTGCCCGAAACCAGCAACACCGCCAGCACCGCCGAGGCGATGAGGCCGTTCCGCCCGCCCGGCACCTTGGGCATCGGCGGCAGCTTGATCGACTTGAAATCGAGCGAAGGGATTTTCGGGAACTTGCCGAAGGGCAGGATCTTGGCACTCATCATCGGCCCGGGATTGGCCGGGTGCCGGCGTGGCGCCACTTCCGGCATGGGCAGGAACGAGGCGTAGTGGTGCAGCAGGGGATCAGGATCAAAGCCGAGGAAATCCGCATAGGCCGCGATCATTTCCAGCGCCTCAAGTCGGGGCGGCATGTGGGTCATGTCGCCGTATTCGATTGCTTCCACGTGATAGGGGTGAATGCCCGTGCAGGCGGCGACATCATCGAGCGACAGGCCGCGCGCCATGCGTTCGCGTTCCAGATACCAACCGGCCTCGCCCGCAGGGTCCATCAGGCCATCGGGCTTGTCGCGCAATGCCATGTGGGCCTCGGCAGCTTCGCCAGATGCGTGTGTGTGATGCGTGTCGGAAGAAGTATGGTCCATGGCCTTGTCACCCCCGGCAATTTGAGTTGCCGCGTTAATCTCTGAATAACCAGTTCGGAGAATGGCCAAGAATGGTGAATGATGCCCTAACGCACGGGCCATTCAGTGAGATTTTGCGTTTGATATCGATCAATGCGGGAACTTTCCCCGGCGGCCACAGTCCGCGGGAAGCCAATGGAGATTTCCTGAATGAAGGACGAAACCCGCAAGACTTGGATCGTGATCGCCGACGGTGGCCATGCCCGCATCCTGCTCAACAAGCACCGGGATGAAGGCGTGAGCGAATTGCCGCTGGTGAACAAGCACGACCCCCGCCTTGCCCACCATCACGCCGAACTGGCCGCTGGCGTGCACCACGCCGTCGCCCACAAGCCATCGCCCGAGAAGCGGGGAGAGGACAAGTTCCTCTCTACCCTTGCCGACACGGTGCAGACCGGTGTGGCGAAGAAGGAATGCGACCAGGTCATGCTGGTGGCGCCCGCCGTCGCCATGGGTGTGTTGCGCAAGGCCCTGAGCAAGGACACCCACAAGCACATCATCGCCGAGATCATCCACGACTATACGCACCAGGACAACGCGACCATCTGGAAACACGTGAAAGACAAGTTGCCGCTCTGAAGCAACTTGGGGGCGTACCTTCCCGGACCGGGGTGAAAAGGAAGGTACTTTGAACCTCCCGCAGGGGGCTGCGGGGGGTTTTCTTTTTTAGATGCTCACCGCGTTGCGGTTGGCGAATTCCATCAGGTCGGCGCGTAGCGAATGAAGCGGCGAGCGCAGCAGCGGCTCCATGAACGTCCACAATTTCTGCTGATCCAGCGAGCGGATCATGGCCTTCACCGGGCCGACGCCAGACGGCACCATGCTCATGGACGCCATGCCGATGCCGACAAGGCCCATGGCCTCGAGCGGACGCCCGCCCAGTTCACCGCACAGCGTCACCTTCTTGCCGTGCTGGCGCCCCTTCTCCACGATCATGCGCATGGCTGAAAGTGCTGCGGGCGAGAGCGGATCATAGCGGCCTGCCAGACGCGGGTTGCCGCGGTCCGAGGCAAAGAGGAACTGCACCAGGTCATTGGAGCCGATGGAGGCGAAGTCCACCAGCGGCAGGAGATGATCGAGCTGCCAGATGAGCGACGGAATTTCGATCATCACGCCGATCTTGATGCTTTTGGGCAGCGCATGCTTGCGCCCCGTGAGGTAAGCCACTTCCTTGTCCACTGCCGCCTTTGCCTGGCGGAATTCATCCACGTCGGCGATCATCGGGAACATGATGCGCAGATCCTGGCCGACGCCTGCCATCAGCATGGCGCGGAGTTGCAGCCGCAACAGCGCCGGACGGTCGAGCGCCATGCGGATCGAGCGCCATCCCAGCGCCGGGTTTTCCTCGCGCGGCTGGCGCAGATACGGCAGCGTCTTGTCGGCACCGATGTCGAGCGTGCGGAAGACCACCGGCTTGCCCTTGGCGTGATCGAGGATCTGCGCGTAGTGGCGCATCTGTGACGACAGGCGCGGGAAGCGCTGCGCCATCATGAACTGCAATTCGGTCCGGTAGAGGCCAACGCCCACCGCACCCGAATCGTGCAGGTGCGGCAGGTCCACGATGAGCCCGGCATTGATGTTCAGTTCAACCTCGAAACCGTCCTTGGTCACGGCGGGAAGATCACGCAGCGCCGCGAACTGCGCCTGCTTGCGCGCATAGAAGCGCACCTTCTCGCTGTAGGCCCGTTGCAGCTCCTGGCTCGGTCGCACGAAGACTTCACCCGTGCCGCCATCGACGATGATGTCGTCGCCGGGATCAATGAGGTCGATCAGCCCTTCCGCCAGCCCGATGCCGGGGATGCCGAGTGCCCGCGCCACGATGGCGACGTGGCTGGTCTTGCCGCCTTCCTCCAGGATGACGCCGCGGATCTTGCCCCGGTCATAGTCGAGCAATTCCGCCGGACCCATGTTGCGCGCCACCACGATGGCGTTGGCCGGCAGGTCGGTGCGCGAGGCCGTGGCGACCGCTCCCGTGAGAATGCGCAAGAGACGGTTCGACAGGTCGTCGAGATCGTGCATGCGCTCGCGCAGATACTGGTCCTGCATGCGCATCATGCGGGCGCGGTTGTCGTTCTGCACCCGCTCCACCGCTGCTTCCGCCGTGAGGCCGGTCTGCACCGCATCGCGCAAACGGTTCACCCAGCCCTTGTCGTGGGCGAACATGCGGATCGTCTCCAGCACGTCGGAATAATCCGTGGCCCGCATGGCATCCGAACCATCGAGAAGTTCATCGACCTGTGCCCGCAACTGCTCGATGGCGCCTTCCAGCCGCTTCAACTCCTTGGGGATGCTTTCCGCGATCAGGTTCTCGATTTCGACGCGGGGCTCGTGCAGCACCACCTGGCCCAGCGCAATGCCTTCAGCCAGCGTGTCGAAGCGCAGGTTGTGACTGCGCATGTGAGCGACGTCGATCGCCGTCTCGCGCGCCACTTCCTGCAGGTCGCCGGATGCGATGACCTCGGCCAGCACCATGGCCGTGGTCTGCAGCGCCTCTTCTTCCTCCTCGGAATAATTGCGCTTGGTGCGGTTCTGCACCACCAGCACGCCGATGACGGCGCCGCCCCGCATCACCGGCACGCCGAGGAAGGACTGGTAGATTTCTTCGCCCGTTTCGGGAAGGTATTTGAAGGCCGGGTGGGTCTGGGCGTCGGAAAGATTCAGGCCAATGGCCTGTTCGCCGATGAGGCCGACGAGGCCTTCACCGGTCTTCAGCTTCGACTTGTGGACGGCCTCCGCCTTCAGGCCCTCAGACGCGTAGAGTTCCAGCACGTTGCCGGGGCGCATCACATAGATCGAGCACACCTCCGCCACCATGTTGGCGGCGATGATCATGACGATCTTGTCGAGTTTGGCCTGCGCTGTCTCCGGCTCCGCCATCACTTCCCGGAGCCGTCTGAGGAGGACACGCGGGCCGAGTGTGGCACTGACCATGAGACGTGTCCTTAGGGGCGCTTGTAACGGTAATGCATGACGCCGGCCCTGTGCCCGATGCTGCGCCATGCCGCGGCTTTGAAGACCGGGCAGACAGGAGCAATGCGGGGGCGGACGTGATTCATGCCTTACTTCTTGTCCAATCCATAGGCCTGATGCAAGGCCCGCACGGCGAGTTCCGTGTAGGCTTCGTCGATCAGCACCGAGACCTTGATTTCCGAGGTGGTGATGGCCTGGATGTTGATGCCCTTGTCAGCCAGCGACTTGAACATGCGCGCTGCGACGCCCGCATGACTGCGCATGCCGATGCCCACGACCGAAATCTTGGCGACGTCGGCGGAATGCACCACGTCCTCGAAGCCGACCTTGGACTTCATGCTGTTGATCACTTCGATGGCCTTGCGCAGATCCTTGCGCGCCAGCGTGAAGGTGATGTCGGTGTAGGCGCCATCCGGCGACAGGTTCTGGACGATCATGTCCACGCTGATGTCGGCTTCCGCCAGCGGTCCGAAGATGCCTGCCGAGACGCCCGGCTGGTCCTTGACACGGCGGATCGAGACCTTGGCCTCGTCGCGCGAATAGGCGATTCCGCTCACAACATGCTGTTCCACGATCTTGTCCTCATCGCAAACGATTGTTCCGGGGCCCGTGCCGTCGGGCTTGTTCTGGTTCGGCGAGTCCGGCGGTTCGAAGGACGAACGCACCTGCAGCGGAACCTTGTATACCATGGCAAGCTCCACCGAGCGCGTTTGCAGGACCTTGGCACCGAGCGAGGCCTGCTCCAGCATTTCTTCGTAGGAGATGCGGTTGAGCTTCTGCGCCCCCGTCACGATGCGGGGGTCGGCTGTATAGACGCCGTCGACGTCGGTGTAGATGTCACAGGCCGCTTCCAGCGCCGCCGCCACTGCAACGGCAGAGGTGTCCGAGCCCCCGCGGCCAAGGGTCGAGACGCGCTTGTCCGGGCCGATGCCCTGGAAGCCGGTGATCACCGCGACCTGCCCCTGCTCCATGCGCTTCAGGATTTCTGCGCCGTTGATGGCCGTCATGCGGGCAGCGCCGTGGACACCATCGGTCTCGATCGGGATCTGCCAGCCGGACCACGAGCGCGCCGGGATGCCCATGTCCTGCAGGACGATGGCGAGAAGACCCGCCGTGATCTGTTCACCGGTGGAGACGATCGCATCATATTCGCGGGCATCGTGGACGGCGGCGGCCTGGCGGCACCACTCCACAAGCTGGTTGGTCGTGCCGGCCATTGCGGAGACGACCACCGCGACATGATTGCCGGCCTTGACTTCCCGTTCCACGTGGCGGGCGACATTGCGGATGCGCTCGATATCCGCAACCGACGTTCCGCCGAACTTCATGACCAAACGGCCCATGGGCCAAATTCCCTCAAATCAGGACGCCGCCGGAAATCAGAACGATTTCGGCCCTTTGCAGGCACCAATCAGGGAATTCCCAGACGCGTCGGGCCGTCTCATAGTGGACGCGGCACCGCGATGCAATATAAGGGCCGGAAATTGGGCCCGAAAAGTTTGGAGAGTCGCGCCATGACCATCGATACAGACGCATCGGGAGCAGCGCCGGGTGCCGCCGCCCCCCACGCCCCCAGCCTCGATCCCGCCGAGGTGGAGAAATTTTCCCGCATGGCCGCCGAATGGTGGAATCCCAAGGGCAAGTTCGGCGTGCTCCACGTCTTCAATCCCGTCCGCCTTGACTACATCCGCGAACAGGTGACGGCCCGCCTTGGCCGTGACCCGCTGCAGCGCCGCCCCTTCGAGGGCCTCCGCATCCTCGACATCGGCTGCGGCGGCGGATTGCTTTGCGAGCCCATGGCCCGTCTCGGCGCCACCGTCGTGGGGGTGGATCCCTCCGAGAAGAACATCAAGACGGCCTCCGTCCACGCCCAGGAAATGGGCCTCTCCATCGACTACCGCGTGGGTCTTGCCGAGGATCTTGCCGCGGCGGACGAACGCTTCGACGTGATCCTCAACATGGAAGTGATCGAGCACGTGGCCGATCCCGCCGCCTATACCCAGGCCTGCCTCTCCATGCTGAAGCCGGGCGGTCTCATGTTCGTCGCGACCATCAACCGCACGGGCAAGTCCTTCGCGCTGGCGATCGTGGGGGCCGAATATGTATTGGGCTGGCTGCCCAAGGGCACTCACCAGTGGGAGAAGTTCATTACGCCCGCTGAACTGAAGGGCTGGCTCACCGGCAACGGCGGCGACGTGAAGGACGAGAGCGGAGTCACCTATCATCCCCTCGCAGGAGACTGGCGGCGCTCGCGCGACATGGGCGTCAACTACATGATGGTGGCGCAGAAGGCCGTCTGAATCAGTTGCGCGTCACGGGCTTGGAGCGGAAGCGCGCCACCGTCTCGCGCTCGGCGCGGCGCATGGCGAGCGGCGGCAGGCCCTTCGCCATCAACTGCAGGTCTTCCAGCACCATCCGCCCCATGTCCTTGAAGGCGGAATCAAGCGCCCCCGCCCGATGGGCCGAGAGCAGGAAATTCTCCAGCTTGCGGACGCGGTGATCGCGCGGCAGCGGCTCTTCCGGGAAGACATCACTCGCGGCCTTGATGTGCCCCCGCGCCACCGCGTCCATGAGCGCGTCAAAATCGACAACCCCAGCCCGGCTGAGCAAGATGAAACTTGCTCCCTTGCGCATGCGGGCAAAGGAGTCCGCGCCGAGGAAGCCGCCGTTTTCCGTGGTGACGGCGGCAAGGACAAAGATGACATCGCTCTGCGTCAGCACCTCGTCGAGGGACGCAGGTTCCATCCCGGCCTCGCGCAACACGCTGTCGGGCAGCCACGGGTCGTGGGCCCGCACCTGCGCGCGGAAGGGCTGCAGCAGGCGGTTGAGCGCCCGCCCGAGGTCGCCGAAGCCGATCAGTCCGATCTCACTCCCCGACAGGAGGCGCGCTTCGCCATTGCCGTCCCCACCCCACAATTCCTCGCCGCGGCGAAACGCCCGGTCTGCGCCTGCAATGTTGCGTTCGAGCGAGAGTGCAAAGCCCAGGCCGATTTCAGCAACCGCCTGGGCAAAGACCTTGCCCGTCGACAGGACGTGGATGCCGCGCATGAAGCACTGGTCATAATCCATGTTGTCGAGGAAATTGGATTCAACGTTGAGCACCGCCTTGAGCCGTTTCGCCTTGGCCAGGAGCTCCGGCGGCAGTGGTGGCTGGCCGATGATGTAGTCAATCTCGCCGATCGTGTTTTCGAGCAGTGCAAGCCCCGCAGTCCCCTCGCCCTCCACGATACGGAAATGGCGGCGCAACAGCGCAAGTTTCTCCGGTGTGAAGATGAGGTCCAGCGAACGCGGTTCGGGGATGGAAAACACGAGGGGGCGTTGATCGGTCATGCCCCATTGTGACGGAACTGCCGGTAGCGATCAATCGCCGCCGGGGGAACGTTTTGACGCGCCGGGGCGTTTAAGCAGACCGGGGGGTCAGCGGAGCGAACCCATGCCAAGATCGCAAGTCCCCGGACAAAGTCCCGCACCCCCGCAACCTGTAGAGCCCGTGGAGGAACGCCCGGGCGTCTCCGTGACCCGCGGCACCCGGCCCAGCATCATGTCGGAGCATCACGCACCGCCTATTGGCAAAGAGGCATTCCCTGCGGGCGAGCAGCCCCGCGCCCGTTCCCACCATCCCTACATGCGTCTGGCGCTGATGGCGCTCCTCTCTTTCATCGTCATGTATTTCCTGATGTACGCCATGGTGGATGTGACCGCGAATGTCTTCAACAGCCTCAACCAGGTCTACATGGCAGGCCTGATGACGGCCCCCATGGTGCTGATCGAACTCGCCCTGATGCATCGCATGTATGGCAACGCCCGCCTCAACGTGCTGTGGGCGGTGCTGGCCTTGCTGGCGGGCATCTTCTTCTGGCTTGGCATTCGCACGCAGACGGCGATCGGCAACGAGCAGTTCCTGCGCTCGATGATCCCCCATCATGCGGGCGCGCTGTTGATGTGCGAAAAAGCGCCGGTAACGGACGAACGCATCCAGGCCCTGTGCCAGCAGATCATCGCAGGCCAGCAGCGTGAAATCGATCAGATGAGGCAGCTGCTCGCAACGCCGCAATAGGCGCGGGATCAATTCCCGTCTTCGGGCAGGCGCGGCAGCGGGTGGACGGCGATCCCCTCTTCGATCAGGGATTTCGCCTCGTCGTGGCTGGCATTGCCGTAGATGCCCCGCTCTTCCGTCTCGCCATAATGGATCTTGCGCGCCTCGTCGGCGAACTTGTCGCCCACGTTCTCGGCGTTCTCCGTCACGTGGCGGCGGATGTCGCGCATCATCGCCATCATCTGCTGCATGCGGGGGTCTGTGCCGCCCGCCACCTTGCGCGCGCCGCCACCATCGCCCGCGCTTTTCTTGGTGGACCGCGCGCCCAACCCCGGCGCCATCAGCTGCTTTTCAACCCGGTTCGAGCCGCAGTGCGTGCATTCCACGAAGCCACGCTTCGCCTGCGTCTCGAACGCCTCGGAGTTCGAGAACCAGCCATCGAATTCATGGCCTTTGTCACAGATGAGATCGTAGCGGATCATGGTGTCGGCCTAGCAATGGCTCATGGTGTTTTCAAGACGAAGTCCCGCGCGTTCCGGAGCGCGGGAATGCGTTGCCGCACCAGCGGGGACTGGGTGGGATCAATCTCGGCCGCAATGACGCAAGGCTCCGTTCCGGCTTCGGCGAGGACCTCTCCCCACGGCGAAATCACGATTGAATGTCCGTAGGTCGCCTTGCCGCCATCGTGGTCTCCGCCCTGCGCCGCGGCCAGCACGAAACTTCCCGTCTCGATCGCCCGCGCCCGCAGCAGCACATGCCAATGCGCCTGCCCCGTGGGCACCGTGAAGGCCGCCGGATAGGCGAGCACCTGCGCACCCGCATTGGCGAGCGCGTTGGCGAGGCGTGGAAAGCGCATATCGTAACAGATGCACAATCCCACCCGGGTGGCGGCAACATCCGCCGCCACCGCTTCCCTGCCCGGCGCGTAGGTGGCAGATTC
Organism: Hyphomicrobiales bacterium; assembly: GCA_016710435.1. NCBI lineage: Bacteria > Pseudomonadati > Pseudomonadota > Alphaproteobacteria > Hyphomicrobiales > Hyphomicrobiales bacterium. The sequence goes on from JADJVV010000001.1 coordinate 971,573, forward strand.
GCGGTAGCTCTCGCCGTTGGGCAGGTCGATGTCGAAGAGATGTATCTTGTCGTAGCGGGCGATGATGCGGCCATCGGGCGCAAACACCAGACTGCGGTTGGCGATCCGCCCGTCATCGGCCTTCACGGCCACCGACCCCGCATGGAGGTGGATGGAAAGCTCCCGCGCCAGCGCAGAAAACCGCTGCACCAGCGGATCATCGCCTTCGCTCCGCACCTGGGCGCGCAGGCGGTCCTTGTCCGGATCGAAGATGTTGGAGACTTCCGGCGTCTGCACATAGGTGGCGCCCGTGGCGGCGGCCTCACGCACCAGGGCTTCCGCCTCCTTCACGTTGCGGGCGGGATCAACGGACGAGCGCATCTGTACAAGGGCGATCTTCATGGCTCAGGCCACCAGCAGTGAATCGAGCTTGCCAGCCGCATCAAGCGCAAGCAGGTCGTCCGAGCCGCCTACGTGGGTGTCGCCGATGAAGACTTGCGGAACGGTGCGGCGGCCATGGGCGCGTTCCATCATTTGCTGGCGCAGCGCAGGGTCGCCACTCACGTCGATTTCGGTAAAGGGAACGTTCTTGCGCTTCAGCAGGGACTTCGCCCGGTGGCAGTAGCCGCAGAACGGCGTCGTGTAGATTGTAATCTCAGGCATGATCTCAATGGTCCGTCACGCATCAATATGTAACTGCGCTGGCGTCAGCACAAGGGCGAAGCTCAACACATCGACGTGTGCGGCCCCTGCCGCCTTCAGCGTGGCGGCACAGGCCTCCGCCGTGGCCCCGGTGGTGCGGACATCGTCAATGACCAGAACGCGCTTGCCCTCCACGGCTGCCTTCTGTTCGGGTGGCACCACAAAGGCGCGGCGCACATTCTTGCGCCGTTCCTCCGCCGTCAGCCCCACCTGCGAATGGGTGGAGAGCGTGCGCAACAGCACCTGCGCCCCCACTGGCTTGCCCGAGAGCCGCCCGATCTCCTGCGCCAGCACGGCGGCCTGGTTGAAGCGCCGCTTCCACAGCCGCCGCCGGTGCAACGGCACGGGGATCAGCACGTCGCAATCGGCAATCAGCCTGCGCCCGGGCCCCAACATCATGCGCCCCATGGCCAAGCCCGCTTCGTGCATGTCGTTGTACTTGAGAAGATGCACCAGCGTCTTGGCCGTCTCCGTGAAGGCCACCGCCGCCCGCGCCCTGTCCCAGGCGGGAGGATCGGCAATGGCAGCGGGCGAGAGTGCGCCTTCGCCTTGGTCATATTCGAACGGAATGCCCAGGGCATCGCAGACCGGATCATCGATGAACGAGAGCGTCTGCCAACAGGAAAGGCAGAGCGTTGCACCCGCCGTCACATCCGCCCGGCATGCCACGCACTTGGGCGGCGTGATCCAGTCGACGAAGCCATGCCACAGGTGAAGCGCAAGTTGCCGCCCGCGCTGGCCCGGCGATGGAATTTCCGCTATCGGCTCATCCGTCATGAGTGAAGCTCACCACATCTTTGATCGCGCTGTCCACGTTGCCCGACGGGCTGCGGCAACGGGTGAGGCCGCGGCATTGCTCGACCAGCGCATCGCCGATGAACTGGCGGAGCGTCTTGCCGTCATCAACCGCAGCTTCGCCGACACGGCCCTCATCGCAGCCCATCCGGCCACTTCTCGTGAAATCTTGGTTCAATCGGGAAAATGTTTCAATATCAGCGTGTTGTCTCCAACTCCCGACGACGTTCTGAACTGCGCCGACGAGAGCCTGGACTGCCTGGTGAGCCTCCTCGACCTGCAAACCATCAACGACGTGCCGGGCCATCTCGCACAGGCCGCGCGGGCCTTGCGGCCGGACGGCCTTGCCCTCTTCGCATTCTTTGCCGGAGAGACCTTGCGTGAGTTGCGCGAGGCCTGGCTCGCGGCGGAGGCAGAATTGACAGGAGGCGCCACGCCCCGCGTTGCTCCCATGATCGACCTCCGCGAATCCGGTGCCCTGCTGCAGCGCGCGGGCCTCGCCCTGCCCGTGGCCGACATGGACCGCGTGACCCTCCGTTATGACAATGCGCTGGCCGTGATGGCCGAGATCAAGGCCGCAGGGTTCTCCAACCCCCTCATCGGCCGCAACCCCCGCATAACCCCGCGCCGTCTCGTGCAGCGCGTGGCCGAGATCTACCAGGAGCGATTTGCCGATCCCGATGGCCGCATTCGCGTTACGCTGGAGGTGGCGTGGGCCATGGCGTGGAAGCCGCATCCGTCGCAACAGCAGCCGCTGAAGCCGGGTTCCGCCAAAATGCGCCTCGCCGATGCCTTGCGGGTGAAAGAGGGCGAGTAACGCCGTCCAGGTGAAGTCCAGGTGAAGTTCAGGCTGCCTTGCGGCCACGCGCCGGCGCACGCCGCGCCCCTGGCTGCGGGCCGGACTTTTCGTCGAACAGTTCCGCCAGCTTTTCCGTCATGGCCCCGCCCAGTTCCTCGGCATCCACGATGGTGACGGCGCGCTTGTAGTAGCGCGTCACGTCATGGCCGATGCCGATGGCGATGAGTTCGACCGGGGAGCGGCCCTCGATGTCGTTGATGACCTGGCGCAGGTGGCGCTCCAGATAATTGCCGGAATTGACCGAGAGCGTGGAGTCATCAACCGGCGCACCATCCGAGATCACCATCAGGATGCGGCGTTGCTCGGGGCGGCCCAGCAGGCGGTTGTGCGCCCAGATCAGCGCCTCGCCATCGATGTTCTCTTTCAGCAGCCCCTCGCGCATCATCAGGCCGAGATTGCGCCGCGCCCGCCGCCACGGCTCGTCCGCCGCCTTGTAGACGATGTGGCGGAGATCATTGAGACGTCCCGGGTTGGCAGGCTTTCCGCCCGCCAGCCACTTCTCGCGTGACTGCCCGCCCTTCCAGGCGCGCGTGGTGAAGCCGAGGATTTCCGTTTTCACGCCGCAGCGTTCCAGCGTGCGGGCGAGAATGTCGGCGCAGGTCGCGGCAACCGTGATCGGCCGTCCGCGCATCGAGCCGGAATTGTCGAGCAGCAGCGTCACCACCGTGTCGCGGAACTGCATGTCCTTCTCCATCTTGAAGGAGAGGGGATGCATGGGATCGATCACCACGCGCATCAGTTTCGCCGAGTCGAGAATGCCTTCTTCAAGGTCGAAGTCCCAGGAGCGGTTCTGCTGCGCCATGAGGCGGCGTTGCAGGCGGTTGGCGAGGCGCGCCACAACACCCTGCAGATTGGCCAGCTGCTTGTCGAGATAGGCACGCAGCCGCGTCAACTCCTCCGCATCGCACAGGTCATCGGCCTCGACCACTTCATCGAAGCTGTTGCTGTAGACCTTGTAGAAATCCTCGTTGGTGTTGGACGAGAAGGGAAGCTGCGGCCGGAACGGCTCTTCGCCGTCGGCGCTTTCTTCCGTCGCGTCATCGTCAGGCTGTTCGTCCGTCTCGACCGACTGAGCTTCCATCTCGGCGGATTCGGTTTCACCTTCCGCCTGCTCCATCTTTTCGGATTGCGACTCGCTCTCCTGCTCCTGGCCTTCGGGAGATTCGTTGCGCTCGCCTGCGTCTTCCTCGGCTTCCTGCTCCTCGTTCTCATCGCCCTTGTCCGGGTCCTCGCCCAGCTCGTCCGCCATGTCGAGCGCCGAAATCAGCTCGCGCGACAGGCGCGCAAAGGCCTGCTGGTCGTTCAGGGCATCCTTGAGATGATCGAGCTGGTCATGGGCCTTTTCTTCCACCCACGGACGCCACAGGTCGACATAGGACCTGACTGACGGCGGCGGCGCTTCGCCCGTGAGGCGTTCACGCAGGATGAGACCCACAGCTTCCTCAAGCGGCGTGTCGCGGCGGTTCGAGGAACGGTTGACGACGGTGCGGCCATAGCGGTCGTCCAGCATCACCCCGAGATTCTGCTTCACCCCCGGCATGGCATTGGCGCCGATCGCCTCGACCCGCGCCTGTTCCACCGCATCGAACACCGCGCGCGCGTTCTTGCCCACCGGGCTGTAGCGCGAATGCAAATTGTCTGCGTGATGCGAAAGGCGGAGCGCAAAGCTGTCGGCGAGTCCGCGCGTGATGGAGATGTCGCGCGACGATGCATTCTGGTGCACCTGCGGCAGGCGCGCCTTGTGACCGGTGAGGGAAGGCTGGTCGTTGCCGAAACTCACATTGAGTTCCGGATCAAGCGCCATGGTCTTCATGGCGGCGCCGAGCACGCCCTTGAAGCGTTCGGCGCGATCATCCTTGCCCTGCGCCATGGTCGTTCAGCCTCAGGCGATGGCGAGGCGCGCCGCCGATTCCGGCAGCTCTTCGCCGAAGCAGCGCTGGTAGAACTCGGCGATGATCGGGCGTTCCAGTTCGTCGCACTTGTTGAGGAAGGTGAGACGGAAGGACAAGCCGATGTCACCACCGAAGATGTCGGCGTTCTGCGCCCAGGTGATCACCGTGCGCGGGCTCATCACCGTCGAGACATCGCCCTGCATGAAGGCGTTGCGGGTGAGATCAGCGACGCGCACCATGTTGGCCAGCGTCTTGCGGCCTTTCTCGGTGTCATATCCCTTGCACTTCGCCAGCACGATGCCGACTTCCTGCACATGCGGCAGGTAGTTGAGCACGGTGACGACGGACCAGCGGTCCATCTGCGCCTGGTTGATCTGCTGCGTGCCATGATAGAGGCCCGTGGTGTCGCCGAGGCCCACGGTGTTGGCGGTGGCGAAGAGACGGAACGCCGGATGGGGGCGGATGACGCGGCTCTGGTCGAGCAGCGTCAGCTTGCCCGAGGATTCGAGAATGCGCTGGATCACGAACATCACGTCCGGGCGGCCTGCGTCATATTCGTCGAACACCAGCGCCACGTTGTGCTGGTAGGCCCAGGGCAGGATGCCCTCGCGGAATTCCGTGACCTGCTTGCCTTCCTTCAGCACGATCGCATCCTTGCCGATGAGATCGATGCGGCTGATGTGGCTGTCGAGGTTGATGCGGATGCAGGGCCAGTTCAGCCGCGCCGCCACCTGCTCGATGTGGGTGGACTTGCCGGTGCCGTGATAGCCCGTCACCATCACGCGGCGGTTGTGCGCAAAGCCCGCGAGGATCGCCAGCGTCGTTTCCTTGTTGAACAGGTAGTCCTGGTCAAGGTCCGGAACGTGCTCGCTGGTGGCGGAATAGGCCGGCACCATCATGTTCGATTCAAAGCCGAACAGTTGCGAGACGGAAACCATCTTGTCCGGGTTGCCGGGCGCGGCGCCGTTGGCGCCATTCGAAGTGGAAGTCATGTCAGCTCACTCAGTCACAGGGGCGATAGGCCCTCATTGATCCGTCGCTCATTGGGGGAATGCACCGCCTTGTAGAGGCAGAAGCCATTCACGGCAAGTCAGCAGAAGCCGCTGGCCCTAAGCGTGTCGTAAGCGTGGATCACGGCCTTCAGGGTGTCCTCGTTGGCACGGCTGCCGCCATTGGCATCGGGATGCAGCCGCTTCACCAGCAGCTTGTATTTCGCCTTGGCGTCGTCGGGCGTCGCATTCTCGTCGAGGCCCAGGGTCTGCAGGGCCTGCATCTCGTTGCGCTTCAGGCCGCGGCCCAGCTTCTGCTCGGCGGGCTTGCGCCGCGCGCGGCCGAGGATTTCCATCGGATCATCAAAGCGCCGCGCCGTGCCCCGGGTGGAACCGGCGCGGGCATGGGCATTTTCCCCCAGCTTCCAGGTAGGCCGCTCGCCCAGTTGCGACGCCTTCTGGTAATCGGAAATGGAGCCGTCCGTCATGCCGGCAAAATAATTGTACGTCTTGTTATACTCCTGCACGTGGGCCGTGCAGTAGTTGTGGAACTGCCCCTCCTGGCCGCGTCCTTTCGGAGCCTTGTGGCGCGCGGGCTTCTCGCACCCCGGCCACTCGCACTTGGCCTCCGCCTTGGGCTCGGGCTTGGAACCGCGCGGCGTGATCCTGATCTTGTCGAAATACTTTGAATCGAGTTTCATGCGTGAACTATGGACACCAGAAATGGGATGGTCGGAAGGGCAATCTTCTAGCCCATCGGCAGGAAAAAGGCGAAGCCTTTCCAGCGCAGAGATGGTTCGTGCATGGCCGTTAAAAAAGGAACAAGAGAATTGCAAAACGCATTGGGGCCCGTTGGAAAACGCATGGCGGAAAAACTTGAACAGGCCCTCGCGCCCAGTCTGTTGCAGGTGATCGACGAAAGCCATCACCATGAAGGTCATTCCGGCAGCAGGCCCGATGGCGAAAGCCATTTCCGCATCCGCATCACCAGCGCGGCATTGGCGGGGCTCAGCCGCGTCAACCAGCACCGCAAGGTGAATGAGGTGCTGGCGGACGAACTCAAGGAGCGCGTCCACGCCCTGGCGATTGAAGTCGTCGCTCCGACCGGATGAGGCCCGGCCTCAGCCGCCCGCATCCTCGCCGTCACCGCCCCGCCCTTCGATCTTGCTGACCCGGATCGAGGTGAGCTGCTGGCGCTTCTTCTTCAGGATCTCGAAGCGGAAGCCGTGGAAGGTGAAGGTCTGGCCCACGGCGGGAATCATCCGCGCCTCGTGAATGACGAGACCTGCCAGCGTCGTCGCCTCATCATCGGGCAGTTCCCATTCGAAGGCCCGGTTGAGATCACGGAGCGGCAGCGCCCCATCGACGATGATGGAGCCGTCCTTGGACTTGCGCACGCTCGTCGCCACCGCATCGAACTCGTCCTTGATGTCGCCGACGATCTCTTCGATGATGTCTTCCAGCGTGACGAGGCCCTGCACCTCGCCATATTCATCGACGACAATGGCGAAGTGCGACTTGCGGCGCAGGAAGGCGTTGAGCTGATCTTCCAGCGGCCGCGTGTCGGGCACGAACCACGGGTCGGAGAGAATGTCCTCCAGCTTCACCTTGGCCACATCGCCTTCCACCTTCTGGATCGCGGCGAACAGCGTCTTGGCGTGGAGAACGCCGATGATGTTGTCGGGATTGTCCTTCCAGAACGGAATGCGGGTGTGACCGGATTTGAGCACCTGCGTCACCACGTCCTTCACCGGATCGGCAATATCGAGCGTCACCATCTTGGTGCGGTGGACCATGACGTCCATCACCTCCAGATCCTTGAGGTCGAGGATGCCGCCCAGCATGTCCTTGTCGGTCTTCACCAGGGTCTCTTCCTTGTGATGAAGGTCGATGGCGCCGCGCAATTCCTCGTGGGCCGAGAGCACGTTCTTGCTGTCATCGACATTGGCGCCCATGATTTTCAGCGTGAACTTCACGATCACCTCGACCGTGAGCACGATGGGCCCGAGCACCGCCGAGATCACCCGCATCAGCGGCGCCACGAAGATCGAGGTCCGCTCCGGATAGGTGATGGCATAGGTCTTGGGCATCACCTCCGCGAAAATGAGGATGACGACCGTCATCACGGCGGAGGCAATCACCGCGCCACTGTCGCCGAACATCTTGATGAGGGCCGCCGTCGCCACCGCCGATGACGTGATGTTGGCGAGATTGTTGCCAAGCAGCAACGCGCCGATCAGCCGTTCCGGTGCTTCCAGCAGGCGCAGCGCCGTGCGCGCCCGCGTGCTGCCACGCTTTTCGATTTCGTTGAGCCGCGCCCGCGAGGCGGCCGTCAGGCCCGTTTCTGCGGCCGAAAAGAAGGCGGCAACGATGATGAGAAGGAAAATGGAGAGAACGGCGTAGCCTATTTCACCACTCATGGATTGTTTCGATCCTCTTCTAGAAAGGCAAGCACGTCGCCATCGGGAACATCACGCGCGATGAAGGCTTCGCCGATGGCGCGCACCAGGATGAACGTCAGTTTGCCAGCCACCGCCTTCTTGTCCTGGCGCATGAGTTCGAGAAGGCCCTGCGGACCGGGAAGTTCGCCGGAAATGGCGCTGGTATGGATAGGAAGTCCTGCCGCCTTGAGATGCGCCGCCACGCGCCCCGCCGTTTGTGGGGCACAGAGACCCAGCCGTTCGGAGAAGCGGAAGGCCTGCACCATTCCGATGGCAACGGACTCGCCATGCAGCAGGCGCTGCGAATAGCCTGTGGCGGACTCAAGAGCATGACCAAAGGTGTGACCGAGGTTGAGGAGCGCCCGCACGCCGGTTTCGGTTTCATCTTCGGCGACGATCTTCGCCTTGGCGATGCAACTCACCGCCACCGCCTGCCGTATGGCAGTCATGTCGCCAGCCAGGAGACCTTGCACATTGCCGTCCAGCCAGTCGAAGAAGGCGCGGTCGCCGAGGAGGCCATACTTCACCACTTCAGCATAACCCGCCGCCAGTTCGCGCCGCGGCAGCGTTTTCAGCAAGCCAAGGTCGGCGATCACCAGTTGCGGCTGGTGGAAGGCCCCGATCAGATTTTTGCCATGGGGCGAATTGATGCCCGTCTTGCCGCCCACGGACGAATCAACCTGGGAGAGAAGCGTCGTCGGAATCTGGATGAAGTTGACGCCGCGCCGCAGGATCGACGCCGCAAATCCGGCGAGGTCGCCGATCACGCCGCCGCCGAAGGCGATGATGCAATCGCGCCGCTCCACGCCGGCCGCCAGCAGCTTGTCGCAGAGTTCGGCGAGTGTCGCATAGCTCTTGCTCTTTTCACCCGCCGGCAGAACGATGGCATCACTGGCGATGCCCGCTGAAGATAGCGCCTGTTGCAGGCTTGCCAGATGATGGCGCGCCACATTTTCGTCCGTCACGATGACACTGTGTGGGCGCTTGAGGTGCGGTTTCACCAGCTCGCCCGCGCGCGCCAGCAGGCCCTCGCCGATGAGGATGTTGTAGGAACGGTCGCCAAGCGCCACCGCGACGGTCTGGACAGGATCGGTCATGATTGGACTTCAGGTTGCGGCGAACTGCGCTCCGCCTCTGCCCTGCGGGCCAGAGCGCGCAGCACGTCATTCACCATCTGGGCATGCTGCACATCGCGGCACTCCACCGTAATGTCGGATTGGGCATAGACGGGATAGCGTTCCTCGATGAGGCGGCGCATCACGGCTTCAGGGTCGGCAGTGCGCAACAGGGGCCGGTCGTTGCGCTTCATCACCCGCTTCATCAGCAGGTCAAGATCGGCCTTGAGCCACACGCACACGGCGCCGTCCTGGATGCGCGCCCGCGTTTCCGGGTTCATGTAGGCGCCACCGCCGGTGGCAAGAATCTGTTCGCCATTCTCGATCAGGCGGGCGATCACCTTGCGTTCACCGTCGCGGAAATAGGCCTCGCCATGCTCGGCGAAGATGTCGGCGATGGACTTGCCAGCCGCCGCTTCGATTTCATGATCGGCATCGACGAAGGGAAGCCCCATCTTGTCGGCGAGCCGCCGCCCGATGCTGGTTTTCCCGGCCCCCATCAGACCCACGAGCACGATCGGCCGTCCGCGCAGAAGTGTCTTCGCGGATTCAAGGTCCTTGCTGGTGGAACGTTTTGCCATTCTGGCCCGGCTCTTAGCGCATCATACTCATGATTGCATGACTTTTGCGTCGGGCTCTTTTTCTGGTGCGGGGGCGGGAGGTTTCTGGCACAATCCCGGTCCGGGGGTTGTTTCGTGTCAGATTTCATTGCGCATCAAGTGATTCCCGATTTTCTCAAATTCATTCTGGTGGTCGCCGCCCTCGTGGGTGCGGTGTATGGCGGCGCGCTTGCCCTGGCGACGTTTCCGCCGGAACAATCCGACGTGATCCATTCGTTGCCCCATGAAAAGCTCAGGCAGGACTAGTCCGCCCGCGCGCCTGCCCCAGGTCGGCCGCTTCCTGGAAATGATGGCGGCGGAGCGCGGTGCCGCACGAAACTCGCTCCTCGCCTACGGCCGGGATCTGGAGGACTATGTGCAGGCGTTGGCCAAGGATGGAGCCACTCCCGCAATCGCCACCACCCAGCAGATCCGTGATTATCTGGCGACACTCGAAGCACAGGGCCTCGCCCCCCGCACGGCGGCGCGGCGTCTGTCTGCCATCCGCCAGTTCCATGCCTTCCTGCACAGCGAAGGCTTTGCCGGCGGCAATCCCGCCCAGATCATCGAAAGTCCCCGGCAGGCGCGGACGCTGCCCGGCATACTCGCTCCCGAAGAAATAAAATCGCTCCTCGTCACCGCGGCGGCGGAAGCGGCAGCGGCAACGGGAAAGCCCGCCCTCAAGGCCTGGCGGCTCCATGCGCTTGTGTCGCTGCTGGCGGCAACGGGCCTTCGCGTCTCGGAACTGGTGGGCCTCACCCGCCGCCAGCTTGCGGCAGACACGGATATCCTCACCATCAAGGGCAAGGGCGGACGCGAACGGATTGTTCCGTTGTCCTCCGGTGCGCGACGGGTGGTGGGTGATTATCTCGCCCTGCTCGCAAGTCAGGACCAGCCCTCATCCTGGGCCTTTCCGTCCCACGGCAAGTCGGGGGCCCTCACGCGGCAGCATTTCGCGCTTGAATTGAAGGCGCTCGCCGCTCGCGCCGGCATAGCCCCCGCGCGCATCTCGCCGCATGTGCTGCGCCACGGCTTTGCCACGCAACTCCTCGACCATGGTGCCGATCTTCGCGCCGTGCAGCAGATGCTGGGCCATGCCGACATTTCGACAACACAGGTCTATACCCACGTCCAGGCATCGCGCCTTGTCGCGGCGGTCGAGGATTTCCACCCCTTGTCCCGCAAGAAGGCCGCAGCCAAGACACGTTGACAATCCGGGGCTCCCCCGCCAGTAACATCGCCGAAGCCAAAGACCAGAGGTTCAATTGCAGGCATTTCTCGATTTCGAGGCACCCGTCGCCGAACTGGAAGGAAAGATCGCCGAGCTGCGTGCCCTCGCGCAGGGCGATGCATCCGTTTCGATTTCCGACGAAGTGAAATCGCTGGAGAAGAAGGCTTCGAAAATCCTGGCCGACCTCTACGCCAACCTCGAACCTTGGCAGAAATCGCAGGTGGCGCGCCATCCCGACCGGCCTCATGCGCTCGATTACATCAAGTCGCTGATCACCGATTTCGTGCCCCTGGCCGGCGACCGCAAGTTTGCCGAAGACGAAGCCATCGTGGGCGGCCTCGGGCGCTTCCGCGGCCGTGGCGTCGTGGTGATCGGCCAGGAAAAGGGCAGCGACACCCAGAGCCGCCTCAAGCACAACTGGGGCATGGCCAAGCCGGAAGGCTACCGCAAGGCCGTCCGCCTCATGGAAACAGCCGACAAGTTCGGCCTGCCGGTGATCACGCTCGTGGATACCTCGGGCGCCTATCCGGGTGTCGATGCCGAGGAACGCGGCCAGGCAGAGGCGATTGCGCGCTCCACCGATTGCTGCCTGTCGCTGGGCGTGCCGCTGGTCTCGCTGGTGATCGGCGAAGGCGGCTCGGGCGGTGCCATCGCCATCGCCACGGGCAATGCCGTGCTGATGTTGGAACACGCCATTTACAGCGTGATCTCGCCGGAAGGCGCTGCCTCCATCCTGTGGCGGGATGCCGCGCGCGCGAAAGATGCCGCAGCAGCGCTCAAGATCACGGCCCAGGATCTGAAGAAACTCGGCGTAATAGATGAGATCGTGGGCGAGCCGCTGGGCGGCGCCCACCGCCAGCCCGACGTGGCGATTGCCGCGGGCAGCGATGCCATTGCCCGCGCATTGCAGTCTCTGGAAGGTGTTTCGGCGGATGTGCTGCGCACCCAGCGCCGCGAAAAGTTCCTGGGAATCGGCCGCGGACTATGAGCCAGCGTTCACCGCGCTGATCAGGTTCTGCATCTGCCCCGTGATCGCCGACGACACGTAATAGAAGCCGGGCACCATCGCCAGCGTCAGGGCCCCGGCGATGACGACATATTCAATCGCCGTCGCACCGCATTCATTGCTGATGAATGATACCCATGCACGTGTCAGCGACGCCATTTCCCTGCTCTCCCGGCGGTTGATCCCGCTTCATTACGGAAAAGCAATTATTCCATGAGCCGCTTCGGCTTTCTTAACGGGATGGATAAAATTTAATAGAGCCTCACGACCCCAGGACGAAGCTCGTGATGAAGACCATCTTGTTGGCCACGGCTGAAGAAACGTAGTAAAAACCCGGGATCAGTGCGGTTGTCAGCGCAGCCGCAACAACAACATATTCAACGGCTGCGGCACCGCTCGAGTCTTGGAGCCAGCACTTCAAACGCTTAAGATGGCTGTGAATCACGTTTCTTCCCCAGATGTTATTGTCTTCCCACGCCCTCAAATTAGCCCGCCATGCTTCAGCGGGAGTTAACGCGCGGGAGTGAAATCGATAAATGAAATTCAGGGTTGCCAAAGAATGAATCTCAAAATGCCCCCGCTCTCCCGCCGCACGCTTCTGGGCGGCACCGCTTCGGCGGCAGCCTTCGCCCTGCTCCCCCCTGCACGGGCCGAAAGCGCACCCCCTTCCCAATTGCGGATCGAGACCCGCGTGCTCGAGGTGAAGGGCAAGGCCGCGACGGTGATGGGCATCCGTGATGCCGATGGCCGCCCTGGCGTGAACAAGCTCTTTGACGGGCAATTCCGCGCCCGCCTCACCAATGCCCTGGCCGAGGACACCATGGTGCACTGGCACGGCCTCACGCCACCCCTGAACCAGGACGGCGTTCCCATGCTCTCCGGCCCCGCCCTCAAGCCGGGCGAATCCCGCGACTACGATTTCGCGGCCCGTATCGCGGGAACGCACTGGATGCACTCCCACGTCGGCCTGCAGGAACAACTGATGCTGGCCGCACCGCTGATCATCCGCGAAAGCAATGCACCGCTGGTGGACGAGCAGGAACATGTTGTCATGCTGCATGACTTCACTTTCCGCAATCCGCAGGAGATCCTTGCCGAACTGAAGGCGGGGGGTGGCGGCCATGCTGCTCACGGTGGCCATGCCATGCCGGGCATGGAAGACGGCCAGGACACCATGGCGCAAATGGACCACAGCGCCATGACGATGCCGGGCATGGCTGGCATGGCCATGGTGAACGACATCACCTTTGATGCCTTCCTCGCTAACGACCGCACACTTGATGACCCCGAAGTCGTCCGCGCCGAGAAGGCGGGCCGCATGCGGCTCCGCATCATCAACGGCTGCGCCGCCAGCAACATGTGGATCGACCTCGGCAACCTGACGGGCGAACTCATCGCCGTCGATGGTCATTCCATCCAGCCCGTGAAGGGCCAGCGCTTCCCTCTTGCCATCGCCCAGCGTGCCGACATCCGCCTTGCCCTGCCGCAAGGTTCGGGTGCCTGGCCGGTGCTGTTCAAGGCGGAAGGAACGGCCGGGCAGTCGGGCATCGTCCTTGTCTCTGGCGAGGGCACCATCAGCAAGACCAGCGACCAGGGCGAAATTCAGCCGGCCCTCGACCTGAAGATGGAATATCTCTTGAAGCCTCTGGGCAAGGTGCCGGAGACCGCCGTCTCGAAAACCCACATGGTGATGCTGACGGGCGGTGGCGCCGACTATGTCTGGGGCCTCAACGGCAAGTCATCCATGCACGATACGCTCTTCCAGGTGCGCGAGGGCGAACGCCACGAGGTCATGTTCCACAACATGACCGGCATGGCCCACCCGATGCATCTCCACGGCCACTACTTCAAGGTCGTTGGCGTGGGGATGGACCGCATCGATGGTGCGCTCCGCGACACGATCCTGGTCCCGGTCGGCGGCATGGTGACGATCCAGTTTGACGCCGACAATCCCGGCACATGGCCGCTGCACTGCCACCACATGTATCACATGAATTCCGGCATGATGGGGACGATTGCCTACGCCAGCGCGGCGTGAATCCAGTCCTTGAGGATCACCGCCGTCTCGGCGGGATATTCCAGCGTCGGGAAGTGCCCGCAATCGGGAAGCTCAACATAGCGTCCATGCTGCACCTCCGCGGCAAGTCGCTGTCCCTCCGCCGTGGGCGTGAACTTGTCATGCGCGCCCCACAGGCAAAGCGTCGGGCAGGCGATTCCGGCCACCCGTGACCAGCGGTCCGCGCGGTGCGCCAGCGCATCGGATTGTCGCGCCATCGCCTCCGCCCCCATCTTCCGCCCATGGTGATGAAGGCATCCCGTGTCGCCTTCCCCCGTGGCCCCGGAAGATGCGAGACCATGTCTCCCATCTCGGAAAGAACGCCCTCCAACTCGCCGCCCCGCAGCCGCGCCGAGCGTCGCAGTCCGGCAGCCGGATCAGCCACGCCACCCGCACTCGCCCCGATGACCACGAGGCTCTCCACACGTTCCGGCGCCGCCAACGCCGCCTCCAGCGCCAGCCGCCCGCCCATGGACGTGCCGAGGACGGTGAAATGACCGGGCACCGCATGCAGCAGGCCCTCCGCCATGGTTTCGAAGCGGTCCTGTTCGGCCACGTGGATGACGGACTTCACGCCGGTGCCGAGTGCTGCCGCGACGTCATCATACATCTCCCGTCCGCAGCCGAATGCGGGGATCATCACCAGTGTTTTGCGCATGGAAGGTTCCCCCTCAAAGACTTGTCTCGCTGCAACTGTGCCGCCATAAGCGGAAGCGACGCAACCCCATTCAGGCGAAGGCCCCATCCATGGCGAAATCCCTCGACATCAAGCTGAAGAAGATCACATCCGGAAAGTATACGCCGAAGGATTTCATCGTGGCGGATGCCAAGGATCCGGAAATGTCCGGCGGTGCCTCGTCCACCGGCCCCAGGGACCTCGCCGACGAAAGCAAGGGCTTCCATTCCGTCGAGCACTTCCGCCAGACCGTGGTGGACATGGTGAAGAAGGGCAACATCGACATCATGCTGGTGGCCGCATCGTCCCTGGAAATGATCGCCAGGACCGGCATCTTCAAGAAGTCGAACGTCACCCCGGCCATCCGCGCCAATGACGCAACCGACATCTGGCGTGCCCGGCACTCGTCCTATGCCAGGGAAATGGCGCGGCCCTTCCGCACCGCGAACCTCGCCCACTGCAAGAAGTTTGCCGACCTCGGCCTCTACTCCATCACCTTCAACAACGACCTGTCGGCCGACTACGCCCATCTCGAAGCCTACAACGCCTTCCGCGCCGAAGCCTCGAAACTGAAGTTCCGCCACTTCCTCGAAGTCTTCAATCCCAACGCGCCGAAGAACCTCTCGCCCGAGCAGGTGCCGGCCTTCGTCAACGACAACATCCTGCGCTGCGTCGCCGGCATGACGTCGGCGGATGCGCCCCTCTTCCTCAAGATGCCCTTCAATGGCCGCAAGGCGATGGAGGAGCTTGCAGGCTATGACCGCAACCTCGTCGTTGGCATTCTCGGCGGCTCGGGCGGCACCACCCGTGACACCTTCGAGCTGCTTCATCAGGGTGAAAAGTCGGGCGCGCGCGTCGCTCTCTTTGGCCGCAAGATCAAGCTGTCCGAAAGCCCCATCGATCTCGTCCATCTCTTCCGCCGCGTCGTCGAGCGCGACCTCACCCCGGAACAGGGCGTCAAGGAATACCACGCCATCCTGCGCAAGAAGGGCCTCACCCCCGTGCGCTCACTGGAAGATGACCAGAAGATCACGGAGAGTGCCCTGGACGGATACAGGAAGTAGTCGCCTGCAATGGCGACCGGTCCCACACCCGAACGCGGGCCCCCGCGCTCCGGAATTGTCCTTGCGGGTACGGTCGTCCTCGACATCGTCCACATGATCGAGCATTGGCCGGACGAAGAGCAGATCGCCTTCATCCGCGAGACCATCGAAGCGCCCGGCGGCCCGCCGCACAATGCGGCCGCCGGTCTGGTGAAGCTGGGCGCGCCCTTTCCCGTCACGCTGCAATGTCTGCTGGGAGATGACGCCGCCGGCGAAACCTTCACCCGCATTGCCGGCAGCTATGGCCTCGACACCGCGCACATCATCCGCGTGCCGGACCAGACGACCGACGCCACCCATGTGATGACCTCGCGCGCCACGGGCAAGCGCACTTTCTTTTTCCGTCCCGGTGCAAACGCCACCATGACGGCGGAACAGCTTCTGCCCCCAGACGGCAGCGGAAAGATCTACTATCTCGGCTCGCCGGGGCTCTCCTCGTCCATGGATGCGAGCGACGGCTGGCGGCAAGCTCTGCGGGCGGCACGCGCGCGCCGATACAAGACCGCCATGGAACTCTGTCCCGTACCGCCGGACCTGCAGCGCGAACAGGTGCGCCCCTGCCTGCCGTTGCTCGACTATTTCATCGTGAATGACAGCGAGGCTGAAGCCGTATCCGGGATACCTGTCACCGTGGACGGGCGCTTCGACAGATCCTCGGCGGAACGCGCCTGCGCAATGCTTCTGAGCCTGGGCGTCAATGATCTCGCCTGCATCCATCACCCCCATGGCGCGGTGGCCATGCGGCATGGAGGCGAAACGCTCTTTGCCGCCGCCGTCAATGTGCCGAAATCCGACATTGTCGGAACGGTCGGCGCAGGAGATGCCTTCTACGCCGGCATGCTGTTCGGCCTGCACGAGGAGTGGCCGCTCTCGCAATGCCTCGCACTCGCCAACGCCAGCGCCGCAACATCCCTCCACTCCGCCACCACCTCCGCCTCAATCAGGCCGTGGAGAGACTGTTTGGCGTACGCGGCGGAAAAGGGATTGCGGGCACCTTAGACCTGGTCCCGTCCATTGCTCACCTGGATTACTGCAACAGGCCTTCACCCTGCAGATCCTTGATCCGCTTCGCCGTCATCTCCGCGAGGCAGGCGTTGACCAGCATGGGTTCCATGGAACCATTGTGCGCCTCGAATCCTTGTCGCGTGCATTCTGCATCCCGGTAGGCGATCCATGCTCGCTGTGAGGTCATGAGGGCGTCAAGATAGTCGGTTTTACCGTTGCCCTCGGCGGTATCGCTTTCAACCGCTTGTGCCTTGATACCGGGCCAGATGCGGTTCAGCTCCGCGTCGGCCTTCTCGTAGTCCATGCCCGCACAACGCGTCATCGTGGATTGGTCCTTCTGGTCGGAACAATCCGGCTCCGCATCCTGCGCGAGCGCGCGAAGGGGTGATGTGGCGAGAATGAGACAAGTGAGGATGGCGAGAGCGCGCGTCATGCCGCAACCATTGCATGACTCTCTGCCCCTGTGAAGTTTCGCCACACAACGTCTTGCGGAGCAGGTGGTTCCGTGACCCGGGAATATTTGAACTTCCGTGAACCATTCCGCCCACTGAGCATTTGATGGACATGCATGTGGCCGGGCGAATGGCCAGCCCTGCAATCTTGCAATCTCGAAAGGACCATACCCATGAAGCTCACATCACTCGTTGCACTTGCTGCCCTCGGCAGCGTTTATGCCATCGCACCCGTCGGCGCTCAGCAGAGCATGGAAGGTGTCGATCCCGCCTGTATCATGAAGGACGCCAACGGCGTCGATGCGGTTGACAAGACGAAGTGCCCCGACGGCAAGACCATGGGCACCGCCGGACAGAACACCACGGGTCAGAACACCACAGGCACTGATCCGAACGCATCCGGCACCGCCACCACGGCACAGCCTGACGCAAACGCCACGACGAACAATTCCATGGCAGCGGGCGGCCTGTTCGTGCCGCAGGAGAGCCTGAACAACGCCACGCTCATCACCGGCAGCGATTTCACCGGCAAGCGCATCTATTCCAAGGCCGGCGATGACATCGGAGAAGTGAACGACGTCATCTTCTCGGCTGACGGCAAGGTGATTGCCGCCGTGCTCGGCGTCGGTGGCTTCCTCGGCCTCGGTGAGAAGGACGTCCTCGTCTCCATGAACGCGATCCAGTTCGTGAAGGACGGCGACAACACCAAGCTCGTGGTCGACGCCACGAAGGACACCCTCACCTCGGCGCCGGGCTTCGACCGCACCAAGCGCACCTACCTCGTGAACTGATTTGACTGCACCAAAATGAAGAAGGCGCGGAGCTTGGCTCCGCGCCTTTGATTTTGAAAGGTGAGTGACGCCGGATCAGTCGCCGGTCTTCTCGTCGCCGCCTTCAGCGTCGCCCTGCTTCTTGGACAGGTCTTCACCCGTGGCCTGATCGACAACCTTCATGGACAGGCGGATCTTGCCGCGGTTGTCCATGCCGAGGAACTTGACCTTCACCAGCTGACCTTCGCTCACCACGTCGCCAACCTTGTTGACGCGCTGCGAAGCGAGTTCCGAGACGTGCACAAGGCCGTCACGGGCGCCGAAGAAATTCACGAAGGCACCGAATTCCATGATCTTCACGACCTTGCCTTCGTAGATCTCGCCCACCTCCGGTTCGGAGACGATGGACTTGATCCACTTGAGGGCAGCCGTGATGGCCGCACCCGAAGAGGATGCCACCTTCACCGTGCCATCGTCCTGGATGTCGATCTTGGCGCCGGTCTTCTCCACGATCTCGCGGATGACCTTGCCGCCGGTGCCGATCACTTCGCGGATCTTGTCGGTGGGGATCTTGATCTGCTCGATGCGCGGCGCATGTTCGCCAAGGCCGGCGCGGGCCGAGGCCAGTGCTTCCGACATCTTGCCGAGGATGTGCATGCGGCCTTCCTTGGCCTGGAACAGCGCCACCTTCATGATCTCTTCGGTGATGCCGGTGATCTTGATGTCCATCTGCAGCGAGGTCACGCCTTCCGATGTGCCTGCCACCTTGAAGTCCATGTCACCGAGGTGGTCTTCGTCACCCAGGATGTCCGAGAGGACGGCGAAGCGGTCGCCTTCCTTGATCAGGCCCATGGCGATGCCGGCGCAGGGTGCCTTCATCGGCACGCCCGCGTCCATGAGGGCAAGCGAGGAGCCGCACACCGTGGCCATGGAAGACGAACCGTTCGACTCGGTGATCTCGGAGACCACGCGGATCGTGTAGGGGAAGTCTTCCGGCTTCGGCAGCAGCGGGTTGATGGCGCGCCAGGCGAGCTTGCCGTGGCCGATTTCGCGGCGGCCCGTGGCACCCATGCGGCCCACTTCACCCACCGAGAAGGGAGGAAAGTTGTAGTGCAGCATGAACTTGCCCTTGGTGAGGCCGTCCAGCGTGTCGATGTACTGTTCGTCCTCACCGGTGCCGAGCGTGGTCACCACCAGCGCCTGCGTTTCACCGCGGGTGAACAGGGCGGAGCCGTGAGTGCGCGGCAGGACAGAGGTCTCGGCAACGATGTTGCGCACCGTCTTGGTGTCGCGGCCATCGATGCGCTTGCCCGTGTCGAGGATGTTGTTGCGCACGATGTCGGCTTCGAGCTGCTTGAAGTTCTCGCCGATCGCCTGCTCGCTCGGAGCAGAGGGATCGTCCTTCTTGACGAGCGCGGCCTTCACCTTGTCCTTGGCGGCGGCGACGGCGTCCTGGCGCTCTTCCTTCTTGGCGATGGCATAGGCCTTGCGCAGGTCGGCTTCCGCCTGGGCCTTCACGGCCGCGTAGACGGCGGCGTGATCCTTCGGCTGGAAGTTGCGCGGTTCGCGCGACGAGCGCTCGGCGAGGCGGATGATCGCCTCGATGATCGGCTGGAAGCCACGGTGGCCGAACATGACGGCGTCGAGCATGATGTCCTCGGAAAGCTCCTTGGCTTCCGATTCAACCATCAGCACGGCATCCTGCGTGCCGGCGACCACGAGGTCGAGCGACGAGAGCTTCTGCTGTTCGATGGTGGGATTGAGGACGAACGCGCCGTCGATGTAGCCGACGCGCGCCGCACCGACCGGACCCATGAAGGGAATGCCGGAGAGGGTGAGAGCCGCCGACGTGGCAACGAGTGCCGCGATGTCGGTGTCGTTCTCGAGGTCATAGGAGAGCACCGTGGCGATCACCTGGGTCTCCAGGCGGAAACCGTCGGGGAACAGCGGGCGGATCGGACGGTCGATGAGACGGGAGATCAGCGTTTCGCGCTCGGTCGGGCGACCTTCGCGCTTGAAGTAGCCGCCGGGGATCTTGCCCGCGGCGTAGGTCTTTTCCTGATAGTTGACAGTGAGCGGGAAAAAATCGATTCCCGGCTTTTCGTTGCGCGCCGCAACAGCGGTGGCAAGCACGGTGGTTTCACCGATGGTGACGAGTACGGCCCCGTCGGCCTGGCGGGCAACGCGGCCCGTTTCCATGCGGAGCGATTTGCCGCCCCATTCCAATTCTTCAACGTCGATGTTGAACATCGTCAGTCCTTTTCATGTGTCCTTCGCCGCCACTATCGCACCGATCATCTGGACGGCATCCCCTTTGGACATTGGCAGCCGGCCCTATTGCCGGTTCACCTGTCGGGGACATGGGCGGCTGTTCGGTGTCCGCCCACTCATCAAAACATTTGAAGCTCCATGGCCGGGCTTGACCCGGCCATCCAGCCTCGCCTCCACTCTGGTCCGGCGGGACGAGCCCGCCGATGGAGAGTATCGGAGGCGCAGTACTTACCTGCGGATTTCGAGCTTCTTGATGAGGGCCTGATAGCGGGCCTCATCCTTGCGCTTGAGGTAGTCAAGAAGGCTGCGGCGGTTGCTGACCATCCGGAGGAGGCCGCGGCGCGAGTGGTTGTCCTTCTTGTGGGTCTTGAAGTGGTCGGTGAGGTAGTTGATGCGTTCCGTCAGGATCGCGACCTGCACCTCGGGCGAACCCGTGTCGTTGGCCGTGGTGGCATTGTTCTTGATCAGAGCAGTCTTCTGCTCGGCAGTCATCGTCATCGTGCATCTCCAATGGAGGCTAGAGGTTGAACAAACGTTTGGGCTTCAGCGCCCCATTGGCGATGGAACACAGCCCGAGGGGCTTGCCATCATGGGTCACCAGAACCACCTCCGCCGCCGCGGAACCTTCGGTTCCGCGCAACAAAACCTGCTGGCCTTGTCTGAGGCGTTGCGCATCCGGATCCATCACGGCCAGTGCCGGGATGCCGTCCAGCACGGTCTCGATGGGGCGAAGGAAGGGCGCAAGGCTGTTTTCGCTGGCGGGCCTATGGACCATTTCGTCCAGCTTTTCCAGCGAAATCATGTCCTGCTCGCGGAATGGCCCCACCGCCAGCCGGCGCAGCATCACCACGTGGCCGAGCCAGCCCAGCGCCCGCCCCATGTCGCGGGCCAGCGAACGCACATAGGTGCCCTTGCCGCAGATGACCTCGAATGTGGTCTGGGAGGGCGAGGGCCAGTCGATGACCGTGAGGCTGTCGATCCGCACCGTCCGGGCTGCAAGTGTGACCGTCTCGCCTGCCCGTGCCAGATCGTAGGCGCGCTCCCCGTCCACCTTGATGGCGGAATAGGCGGGAGGCGTTTGCTGCACTGCACCAAGAAACCCAGGAAGAATGGCCGCCAAGTCATGCTGCATTGCAGCATAATCCATATTGCGCGGTAAGACGCTGTTTTCACTTTGTTTTATAAAATAGTTTGAAGTCGAAACGACCTGACCTTCCAGATCGTCCGTGCTGGTTTCGGCGCCCCACTGCACGGAAAAACGATAGGTCTTGACGCCATCCATGGCCCACTGGATCGTTTTGGTGGCTTCCCCGAACGCCAGCGGAAGCAATCCGGAGGCCAGAGGGTCGAGGGTGCCGCCGTGCCCGGCCTTGTCCGCATTCAGCAGCCAGCGCACCTTGCCGAGTGCTTGCGTCGACGAAAGCCCCAGGGGCTTGTCCAGCACGATCCAGCCATTGATTTGATTTCGTTGGCGTTTCGCCACTCAATCGTCTTTCTTCAGGTCCTGCGCCACATGGGCCGAATGCAGGATGTCATCGATCTTGCTGGCATAATCCAAGGCAGTATCGATCCGAAACCGGAGTTGAGGCATAAACTTCATGTCCAGCTTCGGCGCCAGGAGGCCGCGCATGTAGTTCTGGTTCCGTGTGCAGGCGTGGAGAACCTTCTTCTCCTGCCCTGCCACCAGCGGCCGCACAAAGGCGGTGGCAATCTTGAGGTCGGGCGACATCTGCACCTCGACGACGCTGAACTTCAGCCGCTCCAGTTCGGGATCGCCCGTCTCGCCGCGCATGAAAATGTCAGCGAGGCCATGGCGGATCAGTTCTCCGGCGCGGAGCATGCGTTGCGAGGGGGCAGAGGAATGGCTCATGGAACGTTCGCTTTCAGGTGTGGGGAGCACTTAGGACCATTGCGGCGCGGCTTCAACCCTGTACGGCAGCAAGCCCGATGAGCTTGTCTGCCGCCACCCGCCGGAACAGCGTGTCCATGAGAAAGGCCTTGTCCGCCGCCACGGCAAATCCCCGCTCCGGAATGTGCAGGACAAACAGCCTGTAGCGGATCAGCACCAGGCCGTCATGCTCCATCACTTCGTCGATGGCGTCATACTGGACGGTGTGGCTGATGGCCGGCGTGGCCCAGGCGATGCCGTGGGCAAGGCAGGTTACGGTCACATCTTCCGTGTCAGCCTCACGCGCCCGGACTTCCAGATAGCGCTGTTGCCGTTTCCAGAGCCGGAAATTGATCCACAGCGCCGCCACGATCCCGGCGGCAAAGGCGAACGCCCCTGTGGTCACCGGCCGTGTCCATTCCGCAGGCCAGTAGGGCGCACCAAGCGCCCACAGCGCTCCGATTGCCAGACCGAGTGCCAGCAGGCCGCGCTTGCCCCAGGCCGTGCCGATGGAAATGGCCGGTGGCGTAAACGCATTCGGCGCCCGCCGCACCTCGTCCGGTACCGTGTGAAACCGCGCCACGACACGGCCATCGGGCGGGAGTTTCGCGCGTTCCAGGTCAGTCATCATCCATTTCCCCCGTTCATCCTGATCCACCGCCAACCGGCCACCCCTCCCTCAAAGAAAAGGGGACGGCCCATGGGCCATCCCCTTGCAATGAATGGGATTGGCAACGGTTACGACAGCGTCCGCGCCACCTTCTCCACGCGGAAGCATTCGATGACGTCGTCCTTGCGCATGTCCTGGTAGTTCTCGAAGGCCATGCCACATTCCTGGCCGCCCACCACTTCCCTCACTTCGTCCTTGAAGCGCTTGAGCGTGGAGAGGGTGCCTTCGTGGATCACGACGTTGTCGCGGATCAGGCGCACCTTGGCGCCGCGTTCCACCTTGCCTTCGGTGACGAGGCAGCCAGCCACCTTGCCCACCTTGGTGATGTTGAACACCTCGAGGATGCGCGCGTTGCCAATGAAGGTTTCGCGCAGTTCCGGCGCCAGCTTGCCGCTCATCGCCGCCTTGATGTCGTCCACCAGGTCATAGATGATGTTGTAGTAGCGGATTTCGATGCCCTGCTGCTGGGCGGCATCACGCGCCTGCCCGTTGGCACGCACGTTGAAGCCCAGCACCACCGCACCCGATGCGGCAGCGAGCGAGATGTCGCTCTCGGAAATGCCGCCCACCGCGTAGTGCACCACACGGCTGCGGATTTCCTCGTTGCCGATCTTTTCCAGTGCCTGCACGATCGCTTCCGCCGAACCCTGCACGTCCGCCTTCACCAGGATCGGGAATTCCTTGCGGCCCGACTGGTTGATCTGGCTCATCATGGTTTCGAGCGAGGCACGTGCCGCACCGGCACCACGCTTGTCGCGGCGTTCGCGCTCACGGTAATCCGTGATCTCGCGGGCGCGCGCCTCATTGGGCACCACGTCGAAGCGGTCGCCCGCTTCCGGCGCGGAGTTGAGACCCAGCACTTCCACAGGCACGGACGGCCCCGCCGACTTCAACTGGTCGCCCTTTTCGTTGACGAGGGCGCGCACACGGCCCCACGCCGCACCGGCGACGAAGATGTCGCCATGCTTGAGCGTGCCACGCTGCACCAGAACCGTCGCCACCGGCCCACGGCCCTTGTCGAGCTGGGCTTCGATGACCAGACCCGAGGCCTCGCGGTCCGGATTGGCCTTGAGGTCGAGCACTTCGGCCTGCAGCAGGATCGTTTCCAGCAGCTTGTCGAGGTTGGTGCCCTTCAGCGCCGAAACTTCCACGTCGAGGATGTCGCCGCCCATGCTTTCCACCACGAGATCGTGCTGGAGGAGGTCGGTGCGCACCCGCGTCGGGTTGACGTTCGGCTTGTCGATCTTGTTGATGGCGACAATGATCGGAACACCCGCCGCCTTGGCGTGGTTGATCGATTCCACCGTCTGCGGCATCACGCCGTCATCGGCGGCAACCACCAGGATGGCGATGTCGGTGGCCTTGGCGCCACGCGCACGCATGGAGGTGAAGGCTTCGTGGCCGGGCGTGTCGATGAAGGTGATGACGCCCCGCGGCGTGTTCACCTGATAGGCACCGATGTGCTGGGTGATGCCACCGGCTTCGCCCGAGACCACGTTGGTCTTGCGGATCGCGTCGAGCAGCGAGGTCTTGCCGTGGTCGACGTGACCCATGATGGTGACGACCGGCGGACGCGGCTGCAGCGATTCCGGTGCATCGTTCTCGGCGTCGAGGCCTTCCACCACGTCGGAAGCGGACACACGCTTTACCTTGTGCCCCATTTCTTCAGCGATGATCTGGGCCGTGTCGGCATCGATCACGTCGTTGATGGTGTGCATCTGGCCCTGCTTCATCAGCAGCTTGATGATGTCCACGGCCCGTTCGGCCATGCGGTTCGACAATTCCTGGATGGTGATCGCTTCCGGAATGATGATTTCGCGCGTCATCTTTTCCGTCGGCATCTGGAAGCCGTGCGACTTGTTCTTCAGGCGCTCGGTGCGGCGGCGGAAGGCGGCGACGGAACGGCCGCGGCTCGTCTCGTCCTCGTCCATCGCGTTGGACACCGTCAGGCGTCCGCGCATTTCCTTCTTGGCAATGTCGGCCTTGGTGCGCGTCGGCACGGCGGCCGGCTTCACCACCTTGGCGGCGGCACTGATGGGGCGCATGGATGAGGGACGCGGACCGCCGGAAATGGGGCGGCGGCGGGCGCTGCTGTCTTCTTCCTCGTCACGGGCGGCGGGCGCCTTGGGCGACAGCTTCTTGGCGGCTTCCTCGGCCTTGCGGCGGCCCTGCTCTTCCACCTGGTGGCGGGCGTCGTCTTCGGCCTTGCGCTTGGCGGCAGCCTCGCGCTCCACGCGGTCGCGCTCGTCCTGGTCCTTGCGGCGGACGAGTTCTTCTTCCTGGCGCTTGCGCTCGTCGGCCTCGCGTACGCGGGCATCGACAAGGGCGCGCTCGCGGGCTTCACGTTCGTCGCTGGTGAGGGTGCGCAGAACCACGCCGGGACGCGACGGCTGCGGCGCCGCAGGGCGCTGTGTCGTCTGTTGCGTCTGCACCACGCGCGGCTGCTGCTGGAAGGCGGGCTTGGCATCGGCCGGTGCCGTTGCCGCCGGCTTGTCATCGCCGAAGCGCTTGCGCTTGGTCTCGACGACAACAGTCTTGGTGCGGCCATGAGAGAAGCTCTGCTTGACGCGCGACTGTTCCACCGCCGGGCGCTTGAGCGTCAGCGTGCCACCGGGCTTGGACCCACCCGTCTTGTCCTTGTTATCCGTTGTATCGTTCATCTCTCGTCTTCTGACCCAATCGCCTTGAATTCGTAATTCTCGTAACGCGCCAATCGCGTCACATGATATAAGAGCCGCTCGGCCAACCCGCCATCTGCCACGGCAGCGTGTACCACATTTGTGCGGCCAAAAGCCAAATCCAAATCATCGGGCGTCACGAAACCGCAGATTGCCGTTCGCGGCCCCGCAAGCCTGTCCAGTTTGGCAATGCCGTCGCTGCCTGCGCCCTTGGCGTGAAGCAGAAGACGTACCGGTCCCCGGCGCATGGCTTCATCGACCTTGAAGGTTCCCGCAAGGGCAGCGCCTGCCTTCCGCGCCAGCGACAGATGGGAGACGACCTGCCCCCGGAGCAAGACGCCAAGGCGGTCGGCAAGGTCGGGCGCCGCCTTGCTCTGGGCCTTGAAACCACGGGAAAACAGCCCCTTGGCGATTGCCTCCATCACGGTATCCCGTGCCAGCGTCACCCACACGCCCCGTCCCGGCAGCTTGCGGGCGAGGTCGGGCACGACATCGCCGTCGGGCGACCGCACGAAACGCACGAGCTCCGCCTCATCCCTGACCGCTCGGGTCACGATGCACATGCGCTCGGGCATGTCGTCCTCGGCTGGCAGGGGGTCTGCGCTCAGGCGTCGGCCTCCCCTTCGGCTTCAGCGTCGGCTTCCACGGCCGGGGCTTCGATCCAGCCCAGCGCCACGCGTGCCTGCAGGATGAGGGCTTCGGCTTCCGCCGCCGAAACACCATGATCCGTGAGATAGCCCTTGTGCTTGACGGTCTCGCCGTTCTTGCGCTCGTTCCAGCCGGTGAGTTCGTCCGTGGCGAGATCGGCGAAGTCCTCGAGGGACTTCACGCCCGCCTCGCCCAGCGATACCACCATGCGGGGGCTCAGGCCTTCGAAGCCGGCGAGATCGTCGGCGACACCGAGTTCCTTGCGCTTTTCTTCCATTTCAGTGGCTTCCCGCTCCAGGAACACCTTGGCGCGGTTCTGCAACTCTTCTGCCGTCGATTCATCGAGGCCTTCGATGGAGGCGATTTCGCGCGGTTCCACCAGCGCCAGTTCCTCGACCTCGGCAAAGCCTTCGGAGGCGAGCAGCTGGGCCAGCATTTCATCCACGTCGAGGGCATCCACGAAGAGCTTGGTGCGGGCGGCGAATTCCTTCTGGCGGCGCTCCGATTCCTCGGCTTCCGTCATGATGTCGATGTCCCAGCCCGTGAGCTGCGACGCCAGACGCACGTTCTGGCCGCGGCGGCCGATGGCGAGCGACAATTGCTCGTCCGGCACAACGACCTCGATGCGCTCGGCTTCCTCGTCGAGCACCACCTTGGAGACTTCCGCAGGCGCCAGCGCATTCACCACGAAGGTGGCCACATCCGGCGACCACTGGATGATGTCGATCTTTTCACCCTGCAATTCGTTGACGACAGCCTGCACGCGGCTGCCGCGCATGCCGACGCATGCACCCACCGGATCGATCGAGCCATCCTTCGAACGCACGCCGATCTTGGCGCGGCTGCCCGGATCACGGGCGACCGAGACGACATCAACGACGCCATCATAAATTTCCGGCACTTCCTGGCCGAACAGCTTGGCCATGAACTGCGGGTGCGTGCGCGACAGGAAAATCTGCGGACCGCGCTGTTCGCGGCGCACGTCATAGATATAGGCGCGGATGCGGTCGCCGGGGCGGAAGGTTTCGCGCGGCAGCGTTTCATCGCGGCGCACGATGCCTTCGCCACGGCCCAGGTCCACGATCACGTTGCCGTATTCGGCACGCTTCACCACGCCGTTGATGATGTCGCCGATGCGGTCCTTGAACTCGTCATAGACGCGGTCGCGTTCGGCATCGCGCACCTTCTGCACGATCACCTGCTTGGCCGACTGGGCGGCGATGCGGCCGAACTCGATGGGCGGAAGGGCTTCGGCGATGAAGTCGCCGACCTGTGCGGCCGGATTGCGCTTGGCTGCATCCACGAGCGAAATCTGCGTGGCGTCATTGTCCACCACCTCTGCCACCTGCAGCAGGCGGTTGAGGCGCGTCTCGCCGGTCCGCGGATCGATCTCGGCGCGAATGTCGTTCTCCAGCCCGTAGCGCTGCTTGGCGGCGCGCGTCATGGCGTCTTCCATGGCTTCCAGCACGATGCTCTTGTCGATCGACTTTTCGCGCGCCACGGCGTCCGCGATCTGCAGAAGCTCAAGCCTGTTGGCGCTGACAGCAGTGTTAGCCATTGTCGTTTCCTTCTTCGGTAACTTCGGCCCCGTCGTCATCTTCGGGGGGGTTGATCTCGCCGTCAAAATCGGAGGCATCCGATACGGCGTTGGGATTGTTCTTGAGGCGTGCCTTGGCCGCCTCGATCAGCTCGTCGGTGAGTGACAGCTTGGCCTCGCCGATGTCGGCAAAGGGCACGCCGATCAGCAGCGGCTCCTTGTTGCCGCCTTCCGGATTTTCGATGAAGAGGCGGACCTCGCCATCGTGGTAGCCTTCCAGTTCGCCCTTGAAGCGTTTGCGGCCGGCTTGCGGCACGGCCATTTCCAGCTTCACCTCATGTCCGGCCCAGTCCTCGAAGTCTTGCGCCCGTACCAGCGGACGGTCGATGCCGGGAGACGAGATTTCCAGATTGTAGCGTCCGCTCATGATGTCTGCGACATCGAGCGCTGGCGAGAAGGCGCGGCTGAACTGTTCGCAGTCGTCGATGGTGAAGGTGCCGTCCGGCCGTTCCGCCATGATCTGCACCGTGCCACCGATCAGCTTCACACGCACCAGCCGGAAACCCAGGCCTTCAAGCACAGGCTCCGCCAGCGCCGCGATGCGCGCCGCCGGGCCCGTCTCGCGGGCCAGTCGCTGGGATGGCAATGTCTCGGTCATCTTGTCCTTGGCTTCAGGCAATAAAAAAAGCGGGCCCCTCGCGGGACCCACTCTCCAATTCCGGTTTCCCGGTTCTGATGAGTGAATTTCGTGAGGCTCACATAGTCTTTTTCCGTCCCCGGGGCAAGAGGCTGGGGACGGAGCTGCCGACGGCTCGCAAATGGTCCCCCATCGGGCAGCGACACTTTGCCGTGGGCCATCTCGCAACTGCGAGATTGATCGTCTCGCATATGCGAAATATATAGACTTTCGTTTTAGGACAGCAGCTTGAGGATGAGCTCAGTCCGAACGGAGAAAGAAGATGCTTTACAAGAAATACCGCAAGATGGCCGAACCGAACAAAGGCCACACCTACAGCGTGCATTCCCACGGCAATTCCGGGAAGGTTCACCAGTGGCTTCTCTGCCGCGACAGTGACGTGTTCGACCGCCATCTGGTGGAAGAAATCGAACTGAACGATCCCAAGGTCTGGCAGTGGCTGGAATAGCCCTTCATTGATCTGAAACAAAAAAGGCGGGGCGCCCGTCGCCCTGCTCTGCTTCTCTATCCCCACACCGGCAGACTGATCGCCAGCGACAGCCCGATCAGTGCCAGGCAGATGCGCCGGAATGTATCCGCACTTGCCAGATGGAACACCTTGCTGCCCGCATAAAGCCCGGCAGCGAAGAACGGCACCAGCAGCAGCGCCAGCTTGAAGATGGCAATGGTCAGCAGCTTTCCCACCAGATAGCTGGCGAAGGCCATCATCGTTGAAAAGGCGAAATACAGGATCGTCGAGGCCCGCATCTCGCGATGGTCATGGTTGCCACCGAGCCAATAGGCAACAACCGGCGGGCCCGCGAGTTGCGCCAGCCCACTGAACACGCCGGAGGTCACGCCCACCGCCACCGTCATGCCCGCATGCGGCTTGCCGCCATAGCGCCAGCCGGAAACCAGAAGCACCAGCATGGCGGCTACCAGGAGCGTGATGAACCAGCGCAGCAGATGGGGATCACCCAGCGCCAGCGCCACCGTGCCAAGCGGCACGCCGACAAAACCGCCCACCGCCATCAGTGCGACTTCGGGTTTCCGGGCCTTCTCCCAGGACGTCCACATCAGCGGCAGGGCCACGATGCCATCGGTCAGCAGCAGCAACGGTGCTGCCGCCTGCGGACCCAGGAATCGCGCCGCCAGCGGCACAAAGATCAAGGCCGCGCCAAAGCCCGAGAAGCCGCGCGCCAGGCCGGCAATAAATGCCGTCACCGCAAGCAGGGCGAAGAGGGAAAGAGAGACACCCGCGAAATCCGAAATCATCGTGGGACTGATAGTGTGAGAATGCACAGCGTCAAGGGCAGCTTCAGCCCTTGAAGTTCCGGAGCAGCGTCTTGAGCCCAGGCTCCGCCACGCGCAGAACGGCGTCATGGGTCGAAAACCAGCTGCGCGCCCGTTCCTCCATCTCCGGCCAGGCCTTGCGCTTCTTTTCAACTTCCAGCGCATAGACCGTGACCGTGATGGGCAGGATCTCTTTCTTGCCGCGCTTTTCATAGAAGAATGTGCCGAGCGGTTCCCGCCGCATGCGGCCCTCGACGCCGGCTTCCTCGAAGGCTTCGCGGCGAGCCGCGTTGTAGTCGGTGAGGCCCTCCATGGGCCAGCCTTTGGGAATGACCCAGCGCCGCGTCTCGCGCGATGTCACCAGCAGCACCTCATGGCTCTGCTTGCGCTTGCGCCAGCACAGGGCCGCCACCTGCTGCAATGGTTCGCGCCCGCTCACAGCACGTGGGTTGCCAGCCAGTAGAACACCGCCGCAAGGAAGGCGGAGGCAGGAATGGTGATCACCCAGGCCCAGACGATGTTGGAGGCGATGCCCCAGCGCACCGAGTTGGCGCGCCGTGCCGTGCCCGCACCCACGATGGCGCCGGTGATGGTGTGGGTGGTCGACACGGGAATGCCGAGGTAGGTCGCCGCAAACAGCGTGAGTGCGCCCGCCGTGTTGGCACAGGCGCCCTGCATCGGCGACAGCTTGGTGATCTTCGATCCCATGGTGTGCACGATGCGCCATCCCCCGAGCATGGTTCCGAGGCCCATCACCACATAGCAGGAAAAGATCGCCCAGTCGGGCACATGGAATTCCTTGTAGACGCCGTTGGAATAAAGCAGCACCGCGATGATGCCGGCCGTCTTCTGCGCGTCGTTGCTGCCATGGCCCAGCGAGTAGAGCGCCGAAGCCACAAGCTGCAGCTTGCGCATCACCCCTTCCGCCCAAGCCGGATGGGCGCGCACGAAGAGCCAACTCAGCAGGATCATCAGGATGATCGCCAGCACAAAACCCGTGAACGGTGACAGGACGATGGCATAGATGGTCTTGGACAAGCCGCCCCAGACAATGGCACCGAAGCCTGCCTTGGTGACGCCCGCGCCCACGATGCCACCCACCAGCGCATGCGACGAGGACGAGGGAATGCCGCCCCACCAGGTGATGAGGTTCCAGGCGATGGCGCCCGCGAGTGCCCCGAAGACAACGGCATTGTCGATCAGCTCGGGCGCGATGATGCCCTTGCCGACCGTGGTCGCGACGTGCGCCTCAAAGATGAAGAAGGCAGCGAAGTTGAAGAAGCCCGCCCACAGCACCGCATGGAAGGGCTTCAGGACACGCGTCGACACGACTGTCGCAATGGCATTGGCGGAGTCATGCATGCCGTTGATGAAGTCGAAGAACAGCGCCACGAAAATGAGCGCGAAGAGCGTGACGTTGAAGCCGACGGGGTCCATGGCGGCCTCCGTCCTCAGGCGTGCTCGATGACGATGTCGCTCACCACGTGAGCCACATCCTCGAAGCGGTCGCAGATCTTCTCGAGGTGGTCATAGAGTTCCGAGCCGATGATGAAAGCCAGCGGATCCTTCTTGGCACGGCCCTTGTAGAGGGTGCGGAGACCTTCGTCGTTCAGCTGGTCGGACTGTTCCTCGATCTTGGTGATCTCGCCCGTCAGCGTGTGCAGCTTGGAGGAGTTGCTGCCGACATTGCGCAACAGCGGCAGCGCTTCGGCCGTGAGCTTCGCGAGCATGATCACCCGGTCGGCCATGGCCCGCATGTTGGGCTCGAAGGTGGTGACATCATACAGCATCACAACCTTGCCGGTCTTGTTCATCTGGTCGATGGCGTCGTCCAGCGTGGAGGAGAGGGCCTTGATGTCGCTGCGGTCGAAGGGCGTGATGAAGGCCCGGCGGATCGCCTGCATCACCTCGTAGGAAATGTGGTCGGCCTCTTCTTCCTGCCGCGAGAGCTTGGCGCAATTGTCCGCAAGCGATGCGCCGCCATCGAGGATGGCCCGCAGCGTCTGCGCCGCTTCCTGCGCCTTGGCGGCCTGCGCTTCGAAGAGGTCGAAGAACTTCTCTTCCTTGGGCATCAGGGATTTGATGAATTGAACCATCGCCGCGCTCCGCTGTTGTGACGGTTGAATGACAGCCATATGACAGCACGGCCCCGCTTGCGATAGTGCGTTTTTGCCGCGATTCACCGTTTTCGGAAAGTGAGGTAGGCGGGCGCTCGCCCCTCCCGGATGGCCTTGGTTTCATAGCGGGTGCGGGTCCAGTCCGCGAAGGGCTGCGACGGATCGCCCTCCTCCGCAAACCCGCCATGCGCGGCCACATGGTCGCGTGTCCAGTTCACATAATCGGGAATGTCGCTGGCAAACAGGAACAGCCCGTCATCCGTGAGCACCCGGTGGAAATGGCCGAGTGCCGCGGGCGAGACGAAGCGGCGCTTCTTCTGCCGCTCCTTGGGCCATGGATCGGGATAGAGCAGATAGATCCGCTCCATGGATTGGTCCGGCAGCGCTTCAAGCAGGGCGCGCGCATCACCATAGTGAACACGGACATTGCGCAGTCCGCGCTCCTCGATTTCGGCCAGCAGCTTTGCGACACCGTTGAGGAAGGCTTCCGCCCCGGTCAGCGCCACGCCGGGATGGAGTTGGGCCTGGTGCGCCAGATGTTCGCCGCCACCGAAACCGATCTCCAGCCAGCGCGGCGCGGCCGAATTTGCAAGCGGATCGGCGATGTCCAGCGCCACCTGCGGAAGAAGACTTTCCATGAGGTCGGAATGGCGACGGCGCAAAGGTTTCCCCTTGCGCCGGCCGTAGAATTGAAAGCGGGGCAGTCCAGTCGTCACTTCACCGCCGCTTTGAGCGCCTTCACGAGGTCGGTACGCTCCCAGGAGAAGCCGCCGTCCTTTTCCGGCTTGCGTCCGAAGTGGCCATAGGCCGAGGTGCGCGCGTAGATGGGGCGGTTGAGATCGAGGTGGGTGCGGATGCCGCGCGGTGAAAGATCCATCACCTTGCGGATGGCCTTCTCCAGCTTCTCTTCCTTCACCTTGCCCGTGCCGTGGGTGTCCACATAGACCGACAGGGGCTGCGATACGCCGATCGCATAGGAGAGCTGGATCGTGCAGCGCGAGGCGAGCTTGGCCGCCACGATGTTCTTGGCGAGGTAGCGTGCCGCATAGGCCGCCGAACGGTCCACCTTCGTCGGGTCCTTGCCCGAGAAAGCACCGCCGCCATGGGGAGCGGCACCGCCATAGGTGTCAACGATGATCTTGCGGCCCGTGAGACCGCAGTCACCATCGGGTCCGCCGATGTAGAACTTGCCGGTGGGATTGACGTGCCACACCGTGTCCTTGGTGATCCAGCCCTTGGGAAGCGCCTTCTTCACATAGGGCTTCACGAGCGCGAGAACGTCCTTCGACGTCATGGACTCATCGAGGTGCTGGTGCGAGACGACGATCTGTGTCGCCGCCACGGGCTTGCCGTTCTTGTACTGGACGGAAACCTGGCTCTTGGAGTCGGGGCCAAGGCGCTTCTCGCCCTTGTGGCGCGCGTCCGCCAGAAGCTGAAGGATGCGCTGGGAATAATAAAGGGGTGCGGGCAAGAGGTCCGGCGTTTCATCGCAGGCATAGCCGAACATGATGCCCTGGTCGCCGGCGCCTTCATCCTTGTGGGCGGCGGCATCGACGCCAACGGCGATGTCAGCCGACTGGCCATGCAGCAGGATTTCAATCTTGGCAGTGTCCCAGTGGAAACCGTCCTGCTCGTAGCCGATGTCCTTGATCGCCTGCCGCGCCGTTTCCGCGATCTTTTCCTTGGTCACTGACGAGGGCCCGCGGTATTCGCCGGCGATCACCACGCGGTTGGTGGTGGCAAGTGTTTCGCAGGCCACGCGTACCGACCACGGATCCATGCCCTGTGCCAGCGCCTCGCGGAAAAAAAGATCCACGACCTCGTCGGAAATGCGGTCACACACCTTGTCGGGATGACCTTCCGAGACTGCCTCACTGGTGAAAACGAAGTTCTTGCGCGCCATCAAAGACCCCTTCCCAACGCAACATAAAGATATCTTTATGTGTTCCGGCGCCGTTAATGACAGCCCTGCAGGATGGGGTCAAGTGCGAAGGCGGCCGCACCCTGTGGGTACAGCCGCCTTTCGCATATTCTCGTCAATGGATCGGCTGAAGTGTTCGCCCGCCTGACTAGACGGCCGGCTCCTTCGAGTCCGCCACCTGGCGCGCCAGGGCCGCGATCAGCTTGCGCTTCTGCGGGCTGTTGGCATCACGGAAGGCTTTCGCAAGCTGGATGCCTTCGGCGGTCATCAGCGAGGTCATGAATTCATCCGGCTGACCGCCTTCCTTCATGCCGCCGTCGGCTTCAAGGCCGGGCAGTCCTTCAAAGAAGAAGTTGATCGGCACCCCAAGGGTCTTGGCGGCATAGAAAAGACGGCTGGCGCTGATGCGGTTAGCCCCCTTCTCATACTTCTGGATCTGCTGGAACGTGATGCCCAGCAATTCACCGAGCCGTTCCTGGCTCATGTTGATCAGTTGCCGACGCATGCGGATTCGTGAGCCCACATGCACGTCAATGTAATTTGGATCGCGTCTTGCCATTTCTCTCAGACCCTTGCCCCCAGTCTGAATGACGTCTGCAACCAAGCACTGTGCAATTCCCAGCAAAGGCAAGTGATTTGGTCAACTATAGGTATTCACATAAGCCATCTCATAACCCCGAACAATCAGAAATGTTCAACCTGAACGAAATAACACCATGTGAGGTTCCGCAACGATGCGGATTTTTCACGCGGCGCGAGTGATCATCATACCACGGAGTAAAAATCCTGCGGCAGCTATGAGCAGAGCAAGCATCAGGCCACCGTTGCGCGCATAAAAGGTTGCATCCAGCGACTGCGGCACACGACTGTCAATCGTGGTGCGCGTGTTGAGTTGTGTCTGGGCGAGGATTCGTCCGAGGGGATCAATGACGGCGGAAATGCCCGTATTTGCCGCACGAAACAGCGGCAGCCCCTGCTCGATGCTGCGCAGGCGGGCTTGTGCAAGATGCTGATGGGGACCAGTCGACAATCCAAACCAGCCATCATTGGTGACGTTAACCAAAAGGCGCGGTCGCACCTGTGCAACAAGTGCATCTGGAAAAATCACTTCGTAGCAGATGAGAGCGCCGGCCGGACCGATCCCGGGCAATTGCACATTTGACGGGCCTTTGCCGGCGGTGAAACTCTCTGGCAGCGACACCACCTTGCGAAAGCCGATGCGCGAGAGAAGACCTTCGAAGGGCAGGAACTCGCCGCCTGGCACGAGCCGCCACTTGTCGTATGTGCCTGTCACCTCGCCTGCCTCGTTGATGGCGAGGATGCTGGTGAAATAGGGAGGCTCCCCCTCGCCCGCCGGACCGCGGCGGATGGCACCGGCCACCAGCGTGCGCCCGGGCTTCAGCATGGCGCCGATCCGGTGCAGCGCCTCCTCGTCTTCATCCAGCAGGAACGGAACCGACGACTCCGGCCAGACCACGTGGCTGACTCCAGCCGCCTGTGCGCCCTCCTGCGACAGTGTCACCAGCGTGGAGAAGATGGCCTCGCTGTTGTCGCTGCGCCATTTGTCATCCTGCGCGATGTTGGGCTGCACGAGGCGCACCACCGCTTGACCCTCGAAGGCCGGAGGATGGGCCGCCAGCCTCCACATCCCCCACGCTTGCGCCAGCGGCAGCGTGAGAACCAAGGCGACCGCTGGCCATGCGATGCGGCGGTGGCGCTGCCACGTGACGAAAAGAAGTGCGGGCGCGGCGGACCACACGAGCACCAGCAGCGTCAGGCCGTTCATGCCAACGATGCTGGCGAGTTGATCGACAGCACCCATGCCGTCCGAGGCAAGCCCCGGCACCGACCAGGGGAATCCCGTGAGCAGATGTCCACGCAACCATTCCGCAACAGAGAGGAGCAAGATCGCGGACAGCCAGCGCGGCACGAGATGTTGCGGCACGAGGGCGGCGCAGGCGGCGGCGATTCCCCAGTAACACGCCATGAACAGCGCGAGGCCACCCACCGCAAAAGGCATCATCCAGAGGTCGGCCGCATTGACGAAGAAGGCATAGCCGATCCAGTGGAAAGCCACGATGAAGTAACCGAAGCCGAAACTCAGCCCACTGATGAAGGCGGAGCGAAGTGCGCCGTGCGGCAGGCTCTCCAACCGCAGCAACAGGAGGGGGACCGTGGCAAACAGCAGCCACCACAAGCCCGTGGGTGGCAGCGCCAGCCCCGAGGCTGCCCCCGCCACAAGGAGCAGGATGAGGCCCGGCCGCGGCCACATGGCCGCTCCGCTCATGCCGGCATCGGGGCTTTGAGAAACACTGCTCATGGGCTGCTCCATGAAGCGCTTCGCCCGCGCCCGCAAGCCGTTCGGTGCAGCCCGCTCGCGAAACCAACCAAATTTGGAAAATCATGGTGCCAGTTGCCCTTGAAAATTCACCGTGTTCGTGTAGGCGCGGGCCTCAACCGGGATTCTGGAACCGATCATGACTGACCGCCTCGAGGGCCACGACGGCCTGTCGACTGCAGCCGCGCGTCTGCAAGATATTGTCGCGCTCCTCAAGGAACCGTCCGGCTTTTCCCGCCTCGTGCCGGAACAGCGCAAGTTCATCCTCGCGGTGGTCATCGCCTCGGTGGTGCCCGTCGATGGCAAGATCAAGCCCTGCGAACTGGAAAAGCTGCAAGCGCTGCTCAAGGCTCGCGTGCAAACCCATGGCAAGACGCTCGACAGCGTGGTGCTGCTGGCGCAATCGGGACTGGGTGAGAATGCCGCAATCGGCCTCGCCGCGTCGCGTCTTGCTGACCTCCTCGGCATCGAAGACCGCTGCGCCCTGATCGGCATGCTGTGGGACGTGGCGCTGTGCGACTACGAACTCCATGCCAAGGAAGAGCAGCTGATCTATGACATCGCCGACAAGGCTGGCGTGCCGCGCAAGAAGGTGGCGGAGCAGCAGGCGAAATCCGCAGCCAACGTCACCTGACGCGCGATGCCGCCACGCACTCCGCCATGTGGCAGAGAATCTCGAACATCATGACCGTGCCCGCATAGGCCGTGAGGCCCGACGGATCGAAGGGCGGCGAAACTTCCACCACATCCGCACCCACGATGTTGACGCCCTTCAGCCCGCGCAGCATTTGCTGGGCCTGGAACGTGGTGAAGCCGCCGATCTCCGGCGTTCCCGTGCCGGGCGCGTAGACGGGATCGAGCATGTCGATGTCGAAACTCACATAGGTCTCGCCGTCCCCGGCCACCTTGCGCGCGATCTCCATCACCGTCGCGGGCCCCAGATCCATCGCTTCCTCGATGCGCATCAGCCGCACGCCCATCTTTTCGCCCCACTCGAAGTCGTCATTGTCATACATGGAGCCGCGCAGGCCGATCTGGATCACGCGCTTGGGATCGAGCAGGCCTTCCTCGATGGCACGGCGGAAGGGTGTGCCGTGGGTATATTTGAAGCCACCGAAATAGCCGTCATAGAGATCGGTGTGCGCATCGAAATGGATCATCCCCAGCGGCTTTTTCTTGCCGAGCGCACGCAGCACCGGCAGCGAGCACAGGTGATCGCCGCCCGCCGACAAGGGACGGATGCCTTTCGCCACCAGCGCCGCGAAATGGCCCTCGACCCGCTTCAGTGTGTCGTCAACACTGGCCGGATTGACCGAGCAATCCCCGAGGTCGGCGACATTGGCGAGATCGTAGGGAACGACCCGGCTGGTCTGGTGCATGCGCCGCACCATGGACGACTGGTCGCGCATCTGGCGGGGCGCGTGTCGCGGGCCGGGCCGGTTGGTGGTGCCGCCATCCCAGGGAATGCCCACGATGCCAATGTCAATGTTCGCCGCATCCGCAGGCGCGACGTGCGGCAGGCGGAAGAAGGTGGCGATGCCGCCGAAGCGCGGCGTGACGAGCCCCGAGACGGGCTGGTTGAAATCATGGCTGGGCATGCGAAATCTCCTGTTCCCGCCACGCTATCAGGCCTGTGCATCTTGGCAACTGCCAGTGCGTGACAAGGAAGCAAACCATGCGATAGGTTCGGCTCATGAAATCCTACGACATCATCGTGATCGGTGCGGGCATCGCAGGCGCATCGGTGGCGGCGCATCTCGCCCGCACCAAACGTGTCTGCATCCTCGAGATGGAGGAGCGCGCGGGCTTCCACAGCACCGGGCGGTCTGCTGCGAGCTTCGAGCCCAACTACGGCCCACCGCCCATGCTGGCCTTCACCCGCGCCAGCGAGTCGTTCTTCAACGCGCCGCCGCAGGGTTTCACCGATGCCCCGTTGCTGACGCCGCGCGAGTCGCTGTTTCTCGTGGCCGAGGGGCAGGAGGACGCTGCCGACAACCTGCTCGCCAAGGCGAGCGAATTGGGCGAGATTTCCGAACGCGCCGCCCGCGAGGTCTTTCCGGTCTTGCGCGAAGGCTATGCGCGGCGGGTCTTCCTTGATCCCAACACGGGAGATCTCGACGTGGACCTCATCCATCGGGGTTTCCTGCGCCAGTTCCGTGAGCGCGGCGGCGACGTCTTCACATCGCACGAAGTGAAGGGACTGCTGCGCCGTGACTGGCAATGGCAGGTGGCGACGGCCCATGGCATTTTTGCAGCCCCGGTCGTGGTCAATGCCGCGGGCGCCTGGGGCGATACCATCGCCAAGCTGGGCGGCGTCAGGCCGGTGGGCCTCCAGCCCAAGCGGCGTTCGATTGGCGTCGTTCCCGTGGACGATCATCCCGGTGCCGCCGACTGGCCGCTGGTCACGGATGTGGGCGAGACCTGGTACTGCAAGCCGCAGAGCGGCAAGCTGATTGTCTCCTCCGCCGATGCGACGCCCGTTGACCCGCATGATGCCTATGCCGACGACATGGCAATCGCCCTTGGCGTGGAGCGCATGATGGAGGCAACGACATTGACCGTGGAAAGGCTGGAACACCGCTGGGGCGGGTTGCGCAGCTTCGTGCGCGACGGCAACCCGGTCGTGGGCTTCGCCCCCGGCAGCGAAGGCTTCTTCTGGCTCGTGGGCCAGGGGGGCTACGGCATTCAATCCTCGCCGGCGTTGGCGGAAACGGCAGCGGCCCTCATCCTCGAAACGCCTCTGCCCGTGTCCGTGATCGGACATGGTCTCGAACTCTCTCACATCTCACCCGAACGGTTACACGCATGAGCACAAGACCTGAACTTTCTGCTGGCGAGGCCCTCGTCACGCTGCTGGAAAACTATGGCGTGGACACGATCTTCGGCATTCCCGGCGTCCACAACATCGAGATGTACCGCGCCCTGCCGCGCTCGAAGATCCGCCATATCCTCACCCGGCACGAGCAGGGCGCCGGCTTCATGGCCGATGGCTATGCCCGCGCCAGCGGAAAGCCCGGCGTCTGCTTCACCATCACGGGACCGGGGTTGACCAACATCCTCACCCCCCTGGGGCAGGCCT
The DNA here is from genome assembly GCA_016710435.1 of Hyphomicrobiales bacterium. Taxonomy (NCBI): domain Bacteria; kingdom Pseudomonadati; phylum Pseudomonadota; class Alphaproteobacteria; order Hyphomicrobiales; species Hyphomicrobiales bacterium. The sequence continues at coordinate 1,010,359 of JADJVV010000001.1, forward strand.
GGTCCGACAGCTCCAACGTGCTTGTCATCTCGTCGGCTCTCGACATCGCCGATTCAGCGCAAGGGCGCGGCCGCCTGCACGAGATGATCAGCCAGTTCAACGCGGCCGCCGCCGTGACGGCAACAGCGGTGCGCGCCTACACACCAAAGGACATGCAGGATGGCGTGGCCCGCGCCTTTGCCACCTTCGCTTCTGCAAGGCCGCGGCCAGCCTATCTCGAAATCCCGCTTGATCTCCTCTCCATGCCGGCAGGGCCGGGCTGGAAGGCCCGCGTTGCACCGGCGAGACCCCGGCACAGCGCCGCTGACGTGGCCTTCGCCATCAGCCTCCTGAAAGCGGCGAAGTCGCCGATGATCGTGCTGGGCGGCGGGGCCCTGGAGGGAGGCGCTTCAGCACGCGCCATCGCCGAGGCGCTGGGTGCACCCATCGTCACGACGACGGCTGGCAAGGGTGCCGTGCCGGCAGAGCATCCCCTGTGCTGGGGGTACTGCATGGGCGATCCCCGGGTGCAGGCCCTGCTGCAAGCCTCTGACTGTGTGCTGGCCGCTGGCACGGAACTCTCGGAAACAGATTTCTGGAACAGCAATTGCCTTCTCGACAACCTCATCCGCATCGACATTGATCCCGCCTCGCTCGCCCGCCCGCACAGTGCGCGCCTCGCGATCCTTGCGGATGCAGCGCCCGCCCTTGCGGCCATTGCGGCAGGCCTCGCAGGCAGCACGGCAGCGCCCCGGTTGAATGCTCCGTCCACGGATGATGTCACGCCGCTCCGCGCCATGCTCACCCGCGTGCTCTCCGTCATTCGCGACAGCCTGCCTGCCGAGACGGTCATCGCCACCGACATGACCCAGATCGCCTATGCGGCGAACGAAGTCTTCCCCGTCTCGCAGCCGCGAACCTGGCTTCATCCCGTGAGCTTCGGCACGCTGGGCTTTGCACTCCCCGCCGCCATCGGCGCGAAAGTCGCCGTCGGCAGCAAGCCCGTCGCCGCGTTGATGGGCGACTACGGTTTCCAGTACACCGGCAATGAACTGGGCACCGCCGTCGAACTGGGACAGCCCTTGCCCATCCTGCTCTGGAACAATGAAGCCTTGGCCCAGATCAGGGACGGCATGGCCGCGGCCGGCATCCAGCCCAACGCCGTCACGCTCCACAATCCGGATTTCGTGGCACTGGCAAAGGCCTATGGCGCCCGCGCCGAACGCCCGGAGTCGCTGGCGGCACTGTCACGCGCCATTGCAGCCGCACTCACCGCCGATGGCCCCACGCTCATCGAGATGACGCCGCGCATGGTCAATCCATGATGCCAGAGCGTTGCGCCGTCATCTTCGATGTGGATGGCGTCCTTCTTGAACTCACGCCCAACGAGGAAGACATCTTCTTTGCCGCCTTCGCGCCCTGGGGTGATCCCTCCACCTTGTCGCGGAGCTGGAACAGCTACCGCATCCGCAACGACGACGACATCGTGGACGAGATCATGGAACGCTGGTCCATCCCGCCTGCGGAGAAGTCCGGTCTTGTCGCGGCCTACCATGAAGCCCTTGCGGCGCGCCTCGGCGATGGCCGCCTGAAGAGCGAAGTCATTCCGGGCGCGAAAGAGCTGCTCGCGGAGATCTCCGGCAGGGCGGTGCTGGGCATTGCCACCGCCAACTTCCGGGAGGCCGCGCGCCTCCGCCTCGTGGCTTCGGGCCTCTGGGACGCCGTGGCAACGCTGGCCCACGGCGCCGATGGCGGCGGCCACAAGCACGACATCCTCGCCCGCGCCATTCGCGCCTCGGGTCTTCCTCCAAGCCGCATTGTCTACATCGGTGACAATCTCAATGATGTGGAGGCAGGCCTTCGGAACGGCGTCCACTTCATCGGCTTTTCACGTGACGCGGCGCGCCGCAACCAGCTAGCCGCCGCAGGTGCCCGCCACGTCACCGGAAACCATGTTGAAAGCCTGCGCTTCATCCTTCACAGTTTGAACGCTTGACCGCGCCATGACCCCATGGGATTCCGGCAGGCCAAGGCCCGGAAGAGGCCAGACGCGACACGACCGGAGGATTTGATGGCGGCCCACAGCCAGTTTGCACTCTTGAAGACCAGGCGCTTTCTGCCGCTCTTCGTCACCCAGGCGATGAGCGCCTTCAACGACAACGTCTTCCGCTATGCGTTGTCGATCCTCTTCCTCACCACGCTGGGCAAGGACCAGGGCGGGGTGCTCAACACCATTTCTGCCGCACTGTTCATTGTTCCGTTCTTTCTCTTCTCCGCCTTTGCCGGGCAACTGGCCGACAAGTTCGACAAGTCCCGCGTCGCCCGCCGCATCCGCTTTGCCGAGATCTTCATCGTGGCGCTCTCGGCCTACTCGCTGTTTTCGGGCATCGTCCACCTGCAGCAGTTCTGCGTCTTTCTCGCGGGCTGCCAGGCGGCCTTCTTCGGTCCCATCAAATACGGCATTCTTCCCCAGCACCTGACCAAGGACGAACTCCTTGGCGGCAACGGCATGGTGGAGATGGCAACCTTCATCGCCATTCTCCTCGGCACGATTTTCGGCTCCATCGTCATCAACACGGAAGGCGGCCACATGTGGGTCGCCGCCGTCATGGTGGGGATCGGCATCGTCTCCTATTTCACCTGCCTGCAGATTCCCAGGGCACCTGCCGCCCAGGCAGACTTGAAGCTGAACTGGAACATCTTCGGCGAGACGTGGAACGTCGTCCGCATGTCGATGCGCAAACCCGACGTGTTCAATGCCATCCTGGGCGTTTCCTGGTTCTGGTTCCTGGGCGTTGTTTTCGTCACGCAGATTCCGCTCTTCACCTTCGACAGCCTGAAGGGCAGCGAAACCGCCGCCTCGCTCATCTTCGCATTGTTCTCGATCGGCATTGCCGCGGGCTCTGTGTTCTGCAACCGCCTCCTGGGCGGCAAGATCAGCGGCCGCTTCGTGCCGCTGGCCGCCGTGCTGATGAGCGTCTTCATGATCGAACTCTATTTCGCCGCAGGCAGCGCACAAGGCGTGCTTTCGGCGGCCATCGCCGATGGCTCTGTGGCGACGGAAACAACTGCCTCCGGTGACAAGGTGATGGGTCTCGCCGCCATGCTCACCCATTGGCAGTCCTGGCGCGTCCTCTTCGATCTCGCGGCCATCGCCTTCCTCTCGGGTCTCTATGTGGTGCCCCTCTTCGCCACCATGCAGGCCCGCACACCCTACTATCTCCGCGCCCGCATCATCGGCGCCAACAACATCGTGAACGCGATCTTCATGATCATCGCCACCGTGCTCTCGGGCGCGCTGCTGGCTTATGGGCTGACGGCGCGCGGCCTTTTCCTCACCCTCGGCCTCGCCAACCTCGTCGCGGCGATCTACGTCATCCGCATCCTGCCCCATGAAGCGCTGGCCGGACTGGTGCGCAGCATCTTCCGCGTGCTCTACCGCGTGGAAGTGCGCGGCATCGAGAACGTCACGGCGCGTGGACGCCGCTCACTCATCGTCGCCAACCACACATCGTTCCTCGACGGTCCGCTGCTCTCCGCCTTCCTGCCGGAACGCGCCGGTTTTGCCATCAACACCCAGATGGCCAAGCGCTGGTGGGTGAAGCCCGCCTTCGGCCTGTTCGATCTCTGCCCCATCGATCCCGCCAATCCGCTGGCGCTCCGCGGCCTCGTCGACATGCTGAAGAAGGGCCGCCGCGTGGTGATCTTCCCGGAGGGCCGCATCACCGTCACGGGCGGATTGATGAAGGTCTACGAAGGACCCGCCGCCGTTGCCCAGATGGCCCGCGGGCACCTTGTCCCCGTCCGGATCGACGGCGCCCATCTCACGCCCTTCTCGCGTCTCGCCGGCAAGCTGCCGACCGTGTGGTTCCCCAAGATCACCATCACCTTCATGCCGCCGATCACGTGGAAGGCGCCGGAAGGCTTGCGTGGCGCCGCCTTGCGCGAATACCAGGCCGAGCATCTTTACGATGTCATGACGGACTCGCAGTTCAAGACCGCGCCCATCAACGAGACGCTGTGGCAATCGCTGCTCGATGCCCGCAATCTCTTTGGCGGACACACGAAGATCCTCGAGGACATCCAGCGCAAGCCCGTCACCTACGACAGACTGATCCTCGGCAGCTTCATCCTCGGTCGCAAGATCGCCGCGGCAACGCCTGGCGAAAAGATGGTGGGCGTACTCCTGCCCAACGCCACCGCCACCGCCGTCACCCTGTTTGGCCTGCAGGCCTCCGGCCGCGTGCCCGCCATGTTGAACTTTTCCACCGGCGCCGTGAACATGGCCGCAGCCTGCATGGCGGCGGAAGTGCGCACCATCATCACCTCGCGCAAGTTCATCGAGGCGGGCGAGATGGAGAGCGACCTCAAGGTGCTCTCCGAACGCTGCAAGATCGTCTACCTCGAGGACATCCGCGAACAGGTGGGCAGCCTCGACAAGCTGCGCGGCCTCCTGCAGAAATCCTTTGCACCCCGCGCCTTGAAGCGCATGGGCGCTTCCTTCGATCCGGGAAGCCCGGCGGTGGTGCTCTTCACCTCTGGCTCGGAGGGCGTGCCCAAGGGCGTGGTCCTCTCCCACCGCAACATCAATGCGAACCGCCTGCAGGCCGCAGCGCGCATTGCCTTCACGCCGGAAGACCTGGTGTTCAACGCACTCCCCGTGTTCCATGCCTTCGGGTTGACGGGTGGGCTGATGCTGCCGCTGCTCTCCGGCATCTTCAGCTTCCTCTATCCCTCGCCACTGCACTACAAGATCATTCCGGAAATGTGCTACGACACCGGCGCCACGGTGATCTTCGGCACCGATACATTCCTCTCCGGCTACGCCAAGAACGCCCATCCTTACGACTTCTACAGGATGCGCCTCGTCGTGGCGGGCGCCGAACGCCTGAAGCCCGAGACACGCGAAATCTGGATGAACCGCTTTGGCCTCCGCATTCTCGAAGGCTACGGCGCGACAGAATGTGCGCCCGTTGTTTCCGTGAACACGCCCATGCACTACCGCGCCGGTTCCGTGGGCCGCCTTCTGGATGGCATGGACTACCGCCTTGAAGAAGTGCCCGGCATCGAAGGTGGCGGCCGTCTGCACGTGAAGGGCCCCAACATCATGCTGGGCTATCTGCGCGCTGACAATCCCGGCGTGCTGGAGCCGCCGCCCGATGGCTGGTATGACACCGGCGACATCGTTGCCGTGGATGAACGCCGCTTCATCACCATCCTTGGCCGCGCCAAGCGCTTCTGCAAGATCGCGGGCGAAATGGTGTCGCTCAACGCCATCGAAACCAAGCTCATGGAACTCTATCCCGACGACGCCCACGCCGTTGTCGCCGTGCCGGACAAGAAGAAGGGCGAGCAGTTGGTCATGTTCACAACCCTGAAAGCACCCGACCGCAAGGAGATGGCCACCGGCCTGAAGCGCCTCGGCCTGTCGGACCTGATGATTCCCAAGAACATCTTTCCGGTTGACGCCTTGCCCATCCTGGGCTCCGGCAAGACCGACTACGTCACCATGAACCGCATGGCGAAGGAACGCGTGCCGGAATAGCGCCGCTTCTGCCGGGGCAAATGTTGATCCGTCATGGCCCGCTTCAGGCGACCCACCTTGGCCCTTCGCCTTGACGCGTGAATTTTGCGCAACGCTGGTGCGCCACGCCGATGTTGAGTGCCTCTGGCGGAACGTGTATCCCGCCTCTCATCATGCGTTATTCCTCGACTGTCTCCCGCCTGGAACACCTGGGCTCGGCCAAATGGGCCATTCACATTGCCGGGCGCATGCGCGCCGCCAAGGGTGACAAACTCATCTTCCTGTCCATCGGCGAACCCGACCTGCCGCCACCCACCGCAATCATCGACGTGGCCGACCGCCAGATGCGCGCAGGGCGCCTGCGCTACTCGGCAGGGCGCGGCGACCTTTCCGTGCGCGAGGCTCTCGCCCGCTACTACACCCGGCAGACGGGCCGTCCCATCAACGCCGACCAGTTCCTTTTCTTGCCGGGCACCCAGGCGGCACTCGCCTGCACCTTCACCGCCATCATTGAACCAGGCGATGAGGTGCTGCTGCTCGATCCCTACTACGCCACCTATGAAGCGGTGGTGACGGCCCCGGGCGGCGTGCCCGTGCCCGTGCCGCTGGACCCCGACCGCGGCTTCCATCCCGACATCGCCGCCATCGAAAAAGCCATAACATCAAGGACCAAGGCAATCCTGCTCAACTCGCCGTCGAACCCGACGGGGGCCGTGTTCACGGCGGCGGAGAACCGCGCCATCGGCGAAATCGCGCGCAAGCATGACCTGTGGCTGGTCTCCGACGAAGTCTATGCCTCGATGATCCACGGCAATCATGTCTTCCACTCGCCCTTCTTCGACAAGGACCTGGAGGAACGCACCATCGTCGTATCCTCGATCTCGAAATCCCATGCCCTGCCCGGCTTCCGCTGCGGCTGGGTGGCGGGCTCGGCGGAGTTCTGCAATCACCTCCTGCCCGTCACGGAAACGCAACTCTTCGGGTCGCAGCCCTTCCTCGAGGATGCCACGGCCTTTGCGCTCGACACGCATTTCGATGAAACCGATGCCATGAAGAAAGCCTACCTCGCCCGCGCCCGCGTGCTGATGGAAGGCGTGAAGCAGGCCAAGGGCGTCACGACCCACCTGCCCGAAGGCGGCATGTTCCTCATGCTTGATGTGCGCGGCACCGGATTGTCCGGCGAGGCCTTCGCCCGCCGCCTGCTCGACGAGGAAGACGTGGTGACGATGCCGGGCGAGAGTTTTGGCGCGCGCGGCGCAGGCCACCTCCGCGTCGCCCTCACCGTCGACGAAGCCACCATGGCAGAAGCCGCCCGCCGGATTTCGCGGCTGGCGGGGCGGCTGTAAACCACCGCCGGAAGAACCTCTTCCGCCCCGGTCACCCCACGCAGCCCGCGCTTCCCCGGCCCGCTGGAGGAGCTGTCCGATGGATCGAGGGGCCCCGGCACTTTCACACCACTCTGGTCAAAACACCTCACCTTCTCTAGAAGCGCCCGCAAAGAGACGAGTGAGACATGGCAAAAGACTTCCGCCCGAAGGCCCGCGTGGCCAAGGGCTTCCGCGACATCGGGCCGGAGGAGATCCGCGGCGTGCGCAGCATGCTGGCGACCATCCAGCGGGTCTATGAATCCTACGGTTTCGAACCCGTGGAACAGCCCTTCATCGAATACACCGAAGCGCTGGGCAAGTTCCTGCCCGACCAGGACCGCCCCAACGCCGGCGTCTTCTCCTTCCAGGACGAGGACGAGCAGTGGCTGTCGCTGCGCTACGACCTGACCGCACCGCTTGCCCGCTATGTGGCCGAGAACAACCAGGGCCAGTTGCCGACGCCCTATCGCAGCTATCGCCAGGGCTGGGTCTTCCGCAACGAGAAGCCGGGACCGGGCCGCTTCCGCCAGTTCATGCAGTTCGATGCCGACACCGTGGGCACCGCCTCACCCGCCGCGGACGCCGAAGTCTGCATGATGGCCGCCGACACGATGGAAGCGCTGGGCATCCCGCGCGGGCAATATGTGATGAAGGTCAACAATAGAAAAGTGCTCGACGGAGTCCTCCAATCAATAGGCCTCGACGGTGATGAAAACACGGGGCGCCGTTTAACCGTTCTTCGAGCTATGGATAAACTGGACAAGCTCGGCACAGCAGGTGTGGCACTTCTTTTGGGCAAAGGCAGGAAAGACGAGAGCGGCGACTTCACCAAAGGTGCGGACCTCAACCCTGAACAGATCGAAAAGGTCTTGCTCCTTCTGGAAAGCCCATTCGAAGCACTTAGCAATGGCGACAAGTTCTTCTGGACAACATCACAATTCCATGAGGGAATTGGCGAACTCTCCGCCATGCAGGACCTTTTCACCGCCGCAGGTTACGGAGCAGATCGCATCAAGGTCGATCCCTCTGTCGTACGTGGCCTCGAATATTACACCGGCCCCGTCTTCGAGTGCGAACTCCTGATGGAAACGAAGGATGAGGACGGCAAGCCCGTGCGCTTCGGCTCGGTCGGCGGCGGTGGCCGCTATGACGATCTTGTCGCCCGCTTCACCGGCGCGAAAGTGCCCGCCACCGGCTTCTCCATCGGCGTGTCGCGCCTCTATTCCGCGCTGAAACTTGTCGGCAAGGCGCAGGAATCGACCGTGCTCGCGCCCGTGGTGGTCCTCGTCATGGACAAGGACCGCCAGGCCGATTACTGGCGCATGGTGACCGACTTGCGCAAGGCGAACATCCGCGCCGAAATGTACATGGGCACCGCCGGCATGAAGGCGCAGATGAAGTACGCCGACAAGCGCGGCAGCCCCCTTGTCATCATCCAGGGCGGCGATGAAAAGGCCAAAGGGCGAAGTGCAGATCAAGGACCTCCGCCTCGGCAGCGAACTGGCGAGCGCGATCACGTCGCGCGAGGAATACGCCAGCCAGCGCCTCGCCCAGTTCACCGTGCCCGAGACCGAGCTTGTGTCCGCCGTGAAGAAGGCGCTCGCCTGACCATGGCCGGGCGCTCATCCGCCGAACGCGAGGCGCTGGCCCGCCAGAACGCCGCCATCATGGCGGTGTTCGAACGTGCCGGTTTCGACCACATCGCGCCTGACATCATCCAGCCCGCCGACATCTTCCTTGAACGCTCGGGAGAAGACATCCGTGCACGGACGTTTGTCTTCAGCGATCCGGACGGTAACGAACTCTGCCTGCGGCCCGACCTCACCGTGCCGGCCTGCCGCTATCACCTCAGCCACGCGGCCGACGCCACGGCGGAGTCGCGCTACTGCTATCTCGGCACCGCCTTCCGCTTTCCCGATGAACTGCTGAGCCCCCAGGAATTCAACCAGGCGGGCATCGAATGGTTCGGCGACCGCAATCCCGTGCAGGCCGAAGCCCGCGTGATGAAGCTCGCCATTGCCGCCCTTGAAGCGGCGGGATTGTCGGGCCTCAAGATCACCATGGGCGACCTTGGCCTGTTCAACGCCCTCATTGATGCGATGGCGATGCCGGAGCGCTGGCGCCGCCGCCTCAAGCACCAGTTCTGGCGTCCGCAGGCTTTCCGCAGCCTGCTTGACCGCTTTGCCAGGCCCGCCACCCAGAAGCGCACCGCCATCTCGTCCCATGTCGATGCCATCGCCGGACAGGATGCCGAGGCCGCCGTGGCCGCGCGCCTTGCGGCCCTGGACCTCCCCCACGTCACCGACCGCGGCGTCGCCGAAATCGCCGTGCGCCTGTCCGAGAAGCTGGCCGACCGTTCGGAGGCACCCCTCGATCCCGCCATGGTCAAACTGATCGAGGCCTATCTCGCCATCGAAGGCAGCGTCACCGATGTGGTGGCGGAGCTGGCGAAACTTCCCTCCTCGCCCGCGCTGGATGGCGCGCGCCGCTGGTTTGAAGCCCGCATCGCCGCGCTCGAAGACCAAGGCCTCAATCCCCGCCGCTTCCACTTCAGCGCCAACTTCGGGCGCGAACTCGAATACTACACCGGCCTCGTCTTCCAGATCGAAGTGGAAGCCCGCAACGCGCCCCTCGTGGTGGCGGGCGGAGGCCGTTACAATGACCTCCTGCACGACCTTGGCGCATCAACGCGTGTCTCCGCCGTGGGCTGCGCCATCCACACCGAGCGGGTGAAGGCGGTGCTGTCATGACGGTCACACCACTCACGCTGGGCATTCCCTCCAAGGGCCGCCTGATGGAGGCAACTGCGGAACTCTTCGCCAAGGCTGGCCTTCCGATCGAGCGCATCGGCAACGACCGCGGCTATCGCGGCCGTCTCACCGGTGTTGATGGCATCGACGTGGCCTTCCTTTCCGCCTCCGAGATCGCCGGACAATTGCGCGACGGCAAGATCCAGCTCGGTGTCACCGGCGAGGACCTGCTCCGCGAAAAAATTCCGCCCACGGATGAATCGGTTGACGTCGCCGTGCGGCTCGGCTTCGGCCCGGCGAATGTCGTCGTCGCCGTTCCGGAATGCTGGCTCGATGTGGCCGCCATGGCCGACCTCGACGAGGTGGCGGAGCAGTTCTATCGCGCCCATGGCCGGCGCATCCGCGTCGCCACCAAATACGTTCACCTGACCCGCAGGTGGTTTGCTGCCCATGGCGTGACAGGATACCGCATCGTGGACAGTTCCGGCGCCACGGAAGGCGCTCCCGCCGCCGGGATGGCCGACATCATTGTCGACATCACCACAACGGGGTCCACCCTCGCCGCCAACCACCTTCGCATCCTCGATGACGGGGTGATTTTGGAATCTTGTGCCGTCCTGGCCTTGAAAAGGGAACTTTTACCAGACCCTCGCGTTCAGGTGATGCTCAAGGCGCTGGTCAAAGCCCTTTGAGCGGGTGAAAAAATAAAGTTACGCGGAAAAATTGCAGTTCTTTTTGAACGCGCTATAAGGGCACTTCGTTTTCACGGGGGCGTGGATCTGCGGGATGTCGGGCTAGGACCGGGCATGCCGGGAGTCTGTGCTTTCCGATTCATCGGCATCGCCCCCGGTTCGATGAATGGCTTGAAGCGTGGATTCTGGCATGAATGGCCTGGGACGGGAGCAGTGTGAAAGCACTGCTCCCGTTTTTTATTCAGCCACGGTTGTGGTAAGGGAGAAGGACTCACTCTCCCTTGACCTGCGGCCTTTCAAGATCATGCAATTCCCCTTTACGCCGAAACTCGTGACGCAAATTCGCGAGGGCTATTCGGCCGCGTACTTCCGCAAGGATGCCCTCGCGGGTCTCACGGTGGCGATCGTGGCGCTGCCCCTTTCCATGGCCATCGCCATTGCCTCCCACGCCCCGCCACAGGCGGGATTGTTCACGGCCATCATCGGCGGCTTTCTCGTGTCTGCCCTGGGCGGAAGCCGCTTCCAGATTGGCGGTCCCGCCGGCGCGTTCATCGTGCTGGTCGCCTCCATCATCGATGCGCACGGCATGGCCGGCCTGATGCTCGCGACCATGATGGCGGGTGCCATCATGGTGGTGGGGGCACTCCTGCGCCTTGGCTCGCTGGTACGCCACGTCCCCCACGCCGTCACCGTCGGCTTCACGGCGGGCATCGCTGTCATCATCTTCGCCAGCCAGATTCACGATCTCTTCGGATTGACATTGGCCGCACCCGAACCCGGCGACCTCGTTCACAAGCTCAAGGCGCTGTGGCAAGCCAGCCCCACGGCCAACCCCTGGGCCATCGCCCTCGCGGCCTGCACCATTGCCATCATCGTCGCCATCCGCACCTGGCGTCCCCTCTGGCCGTCACTGCTGATCGCCGTCGTTTTGGCGTCAACGGCAGCCTGGGCACTGCAACTTCCCGTGGAGACGATTGGAACGCGCTTCGGCGGCATTCCCTCCATGCTGCCCTTCCCGTCGCTGCCCTCTTTTGAGGGCCAGAGCCTGCTGGCGCTGTTGCCCAGCGCCATCTCGCTCGCCGTGCTGGGAAGCATCGAAAGCCTGCTCTCCGCCGTCGTCGCCGACGGCATGACGGGACGCCTTCACCGCTCCAATGCCGAGCTTGTGGCGCAAGGGGTGGCCAACATCCTGACCCCATTGTTCGGCGGCATTACCGTCACCGGCACCATCGCGCGCACCGCCACCAACGTGAAGGCAGGCGCCCACGGCCCCATCTCCGGCATGATGCATGCGCTCTACGTGCTGCTCTTCATGCTGCTCGCGGCCCCGCTCATGAGCCTCATTCCCCTCGCGGCGCTGGCGGGCATTCTCGCACTGGTGGCGTGGAACATGGTGGAGAAGAAGGAGATCCTGAAGCTCGTCCACTGGGGCCCGCTGCTGGTGCTTGCTGTCACATTCCTCGTCACCATTTTCCGCGACCTGATTGAAGGCATTGCCGCCGGCATCATCCTCTCGCTGCTGCTCAACTGGCTGGCGCCGCGCCGTCAATCTTGATCTTGCCACGCTGCCCCGGTACGGGTGTCTTGACGGGGGCAAGTGAAAAGGATTCGGCGGTCATCATGCGCGCTCTCATTGCCAGCCTCGCCATCGCATTTTCGTCCTCTGCCGCCCTTGCGGCAACCTGCGGCGATACTGCCAGCGGCTTCGAACCCTTCGTCGCCGGCGTGAAGAAGGAAGCCGCCGCAGCGGGCGTCAGCAAGCGCTCTATCGCGGTCCTCGATACGGTGTCCTACGACATGGCGATCATCAAGCGCGACCGGGCCCAGAACATTTTCTCCGACAGCTTCCTCGCTTTCCAGAAGAAGATGATTTCCGCAGGCCGCCTGCAGCGCGCCAAGGACAAGATCGTCCAGAACAAGGCTCTCTTCGACAAGGTGCAGAAGCAATACGGCGTGCCACCTGCGGTCATCGCTGCCTTCTGGGCTCTGGAGACGGATTTCGGTGCCGTGACGGGAGACTACCCCACCATCCAGTCTCTGGCGACGCTGGCCTGGGACTGCCGCCGCCCGGAGAAATTCCGGCCCCAGCTCATCGCCTCGTTGCAGCTTCTCGACCGGGGTGACCTGACGCTTGCGGAATTCAAGGGCGCCTGGGCCGGCGAGATCGGCCAGACGCAGTTCATGGCCTATGACTACAACGAGAGTGCCGTTGATTATGACGGCGACGGCAAGCGCGACCTGCGCAACTCCGTGCCGGACGTGCTGGCCTCCACGGCCAACCTGTTGCGCAAGCATGGATGGCAGCCGAACCAGCCCTGGCTGCAGGAAGTGAAAGTGCCCGCCGACCTGCCCTGGAAGGAGGCGGATATCGCGATCCAGCATCCGCGCAGCCAGTGGTCGGAATGGGGTGTGACGGCGGTGAGCGGTAATCCCATCAAGGCGGATGGCATGAAGGCCTCCCTGCTATTGCCCATGGGCCGCAACGGTCCGGCTTTCCTGGCCTATTCCAACTTCACCCGCGCTTATCTGAAGTGGAACGAAAGCCTCGTCTACTCCACCACGGCCGCCTACCTCGCCACGCGCATTGCGGGCGCCGAACCGGTGCACCCGGGCCGGGCCACGGTCAACCATCCCTCCTACGAGCAGATCGTGCAGCTGCAGACCAAGCTCGCCAAGCTCGGCTATGACGTGGGCAAGATCGACGGCAAGATCGGCAAGGGCACGCGCTATGCCGTGAAGGACCAGCAGATCAAGCTCAGCTTGCCCGCCGATTCCTACCCCAGCCAGGAAGTGATCGCCCAGATCCTCAAGAGCACCCACAAGGGACACATCCCGGCCAGCATGCTGGACGATGGTAGCCAGGCCAGCGCGCCGGTCAAAATGCAGACCGCACCTGTTGAAACGGTCGCTGAGGAGTCCCCGGCGGTCACAGCTCCGGTAAAGCCAGTCAAACCGGCGAAGCCCGCAAAAAAGAAGGCCATCATCCTCCCGGAATCAGCGGATGAAGGAAATAGCCTATACTGACGCATTAAGTAGCCAGCAGAATAGGATTTATCCTTGACAGTTTCGCCCATCTGGCCTGAAACACGGCCATGGACACGATTGCACAGACCTTCCTGGCGGACATCGAACGCTATCTCGCCTCCCGCAACATCGAAGCCTCGGCCTTCGGCAAGCAGGCCCTGGGTGACCCCAATTTCGTTTTTGACCTGAAGAAGGGCCGCTCGCCCTCCACCCGCACCATGGACAAGGTGCGCGCCTTCATGGCGGCACCCGCGGATTCTGCCGGTTTGTCTGCCACACCGGCTGCGTCCGCGCTCATTGCCTCGCCCGAGCGCCTCAGCCACCTTGAGCGGTTGGAAGCGGAATCGATCCACATCATCCGCGAAGTGGCCGCCGAGTGCGAAAAGCCGGTGATGCTCTATTCGATCGGCAAGGACTCCGCCGTCATGCTGCATCTCGCCATGAAGGCCTTCTATCCTGCCAAGCCGCCCTTCCCGCTCATGCACGTGGATACGCGCTGGAAGTTCCGCGACATGTACGACCTCCGCGACAAGACCGCGGCCAGGCTGGGCATGGACCTGATCGTCCACGTGAACCCGGAAGGGATTGAAAAGGACATCAACCCCTTCGACCACGGCTCGGCCCTGCACACGCACATCATGAAGACGGAAGGCCTGAAGCAGGCACTCGACAAGTATGGCTTCGACGCCGCCTTCGGAGGCGCGCGCCGCGACGAGGAAAAGTCGCGCGCCAAGGAACGCATCTTCTCGTTCCGCGATTCGCGCCACCGCTGGGACCCGAAGAACCAGCGCCCGGAACTGTGGAACATCTACAACGCCCGCAAGAACAAGGGCGAATCGATCCGCGTCTTCCCGCTCTCCAACTGGACCGAGCTGGACATCTGGCAATACATCCACCGCGAGTCGATCGAGATCGTGCCGCTTTATTTCGCCAAGGAACGTCCCATCGTATGGCGCGACGGCCAGATCATCATGGTTGATGATGACCGCATGCGCCTGCAACCCGGCGAAACACCGGAGATGCGCAAGGTCCGCTTCCGCACCCTCGGCTGCTATCCTCTGACCGGCGGCATCGACAGCGATGCCACGACACTCCTCGACATCATCGAGGAGATGCTCGTCACCACATCCTCGGAACGCCAGGGCCGCGTCATCGACAAAGACGCCTCCGCCTCCATGGAAAAGAAGAAGCAGGAAGGTTACTTCTGATGACTGCCCAGACCGAAAAGACCCGCTTCATCGAATACACCGGCGGCGACGTCGAGGCCTATCTGCAGGCCCAGGAGCGCAAGGATATGTTGCGTTTCATCACCTGTGGCTCCGTGGATGATGGCAAGTCCACACTCATCGGACGCCTGCTCTATGAATCGAAGATGCTCTTCGAGGATCAGCTCTCCGCCCTTGAAGCGGACTCGAAGAAACTCGGCACGCAGGGCGGCAATCTTGACTTCGCGCTGCTGGTCGATGGCCTTGCCGCCGAACGCGAACAAGGCATCACCATCGACGTGGCCTATCGCGCCTTCACGACAGCCCGCCGCAAGTTCATCGTTGCCGATACGCCGGGACACGAGCAATACACCCGCAACATGGCAACCGGCGCCTCCACCGCCGAACTCGCCATCATCCTCATCGATGCCCGCAAGGGCGTGCTGACCCAGACGCGCCGCCACACCTACATCTGCACCCTGCTCGGCATCCGCAAGCTTGTGGTCTGCGTCAACAAGATGGACCTCGTGAACTACAGCCGCGAGACCTTCGAGACGATTGAGGCCGACTATCGCGCTTTTGCGAAATCCGTCGGCGCGGGCGATATCACCGTGATCCCTGCCTCGGCTCTGGCAGGCGACAACATCATCGAGCGCTCGGCCAGGATGCCATGGTACCAGGGGCCGACACTCATGGCACACCTGGAAACCGTGCCCGTGGGAGAGGACCTGCGTGGCCGTTCCTTCCGCATGCCGGTACAGTGGGTCTCGCGCCCCAACCAGAACTTCCGTGGATTTGCCGGAACGATTGCCGCCGGTACCGTGAAGCCGGGCGATACATTGAAGGTGCTGCCGTCAGGCCGGCAATCGACCGTCACGCGCATCGTGACCGCCGACGGTGATCTCGACACCGGCATACCCGATCAGGCCGTGACGCTGACCCTTGCCGACGAAATCGACGTGAGCCGCGGCGACGTGCTTTGCGCCGCGGGTGATCCCGTGGAAGTCTCAGACCAGTTCGAGGTGCAGGTCCTGTGGATGGGCGACCAGGAAATGCTGCCCGGCCGTCCCTACCTCATCAAGTCCGGCACCAGGACGGTGACGGGAACGCTCGACAAGCTGAAGTACAAGGTCAACGTCAACACCATGGAACACGTGGCGGCAACGAAGCTGTCGCTGAACGAAATTGCCGTGTGTGCGCTGGAACTCGATGGCCCGCTCGCCTTCGCGCCCTATGAGGACAACCGTGCCCTCGGTTCCTTCGTGATCATCGACCGCTTCACCAATGCCACCGTGGGCATGGGGCTCATTCACTTTGCGCTGCGCCGCGCCGCCAACATTCATTGGCAGGCCACCGACGTGAACAAGCTGTCGCGCGCCAGGCTGCTCAAGCAGAAGCCGGCCGTGCTGTGGTTCACCGGCTTGTCGGGGGCCGGAAAATCGACGATCGCCAACCTGGTGGAGAAGAAACTCCACGCCGATGGCCACCTCACCTATCTGCTTGATGGCGACAACGTGCGCCATGGCCTGAACCGCGACCTCGGCTTCACCGACGCGGACCGCGTGGAGAACATCCGCCGCGTGGCGGAAGTCGCCCGACTGATGGCCGACGCGGGGTTGATCGTGCTCGTCTCGTTCATCTCGCCCTTCCGGGCCGAACGCCTGATGGCGCGCGAACGCATCGGCACGGAGGAATTCGTGGAGGTCTTCGTCGACACCAGCCTTGCCGAAGCCGAAAAACGTGACGTGAAGGGTCTCTACGCCAAGGCCCGCCGTGGCGAACTCAAGAACTTCACCGGCATCACCTCGCCTTACGAAGCGCCCGAAAATGCGGAGGTGCGCATTGATACCGGCAGGACCAGTGCCCCTGACGCCGCGACGGAAATCGTCCGCTATCTCAAGTCATCAGGCCGCCTCTAGGGACACAACGCCGTCACCGGGCGGAGGTCCGGGCAAGGCTGAATTGTCAGCTTCTCTTGAGGTGCTCTGCGATGGTCAGAGCTGCCTTGTGCGTGGCGATGCTGAAGGCAGGCGAGAGGAAGTCCGGCCACGACGACAGCTTCACCACCACCATGGCGTGGTCGTAGTTCACGTAGATCCATTGCCCGAATACACCGCGCGCCATGAGGTTGCGCGCGCGTGAATCCTCGATCCAGCACATGTTGTGGTAGGCGCCCCCCGGCAGGGTCTCGGAGTACGGCGCACCGAAGATGGCATGATTGCCGTTGCGCGTGGTCTCTACCCAGGTGGCAGGAATGATGCCGCCGCCATTCTCGAGCAACAATTGCCCGAAGCGGCCATAGTCGCGGAGCGAGGCGTTCAGGCCGCCATCGGCCAGCGCATAGCCGGCGGGATCGACCGTGAAGGCCGCATTCTCCTCGGCGCCCATCTTCTGCCAGAGTTCATCCGAGAAAATCTGCGGCAGGCGCTTGCCCGTCACGCGTTCCATGCAGAAGGCCAGCAAGTCCGTTTCGATCGAACGGTAGACGAAGCGCGCGCCATGGGGACGCTCGGTCTCCTTCAATCGCAGGATGACGTCGAAGACATGGGCGGGCCAGTCATATCCGGGGTCCGTGCCCGGCGGCGGCGGCTTCCAACCCGACGCCACGTCAACCCAACCGATTTCCGAATAGGGGTCGGTGTAGTCCTCCGAGAAGCGCACACCGGTCGTCATGTCGAGTACCTGCTGCAACGTCGCGCCCTTCCAGCCCGTTCCCGCGAGTTCGGGAATGTAGTGCGTGACAGGCGCCGCGACATCGAGCAGCCCCTTGCCCACGAGAACGCCCGCAATCGCCCCTGTGAACGATTTCGCCACCGATTGCGAGAGATGCAGCGTGCGCTCATCCATGCCGTTGAAATAGCGCTCGTGGACGATGGCTCCATCCTTGAGCACGAGAAATCCGTCCGTGTACGTATCATCGAGGAGCGTGGCGAGTGTCGTGGGCTCGCCACTTACGCCCGTCACCGCGAGCCCATCCAGGTCGCGCTCGCGGCGTTCGAACATGCGTGGAGCCCCACGCCCTCGCCACACCTCGGCGGTGGGAAGGATTTCGCGGATATGCTGGAAGGCCCAGCGGTTCCACGGCGGCCGGTCCCAATCGATGCGCGGCGGAATGAGCGCCGGCGGCGATCCCTGCATGATGGCGGGCCGCGCCTCTGAATTCTTGTAGCTGGCCATGTGAAAAAGCCCCCGCCGTCGCGGGCGGGGGCTCCTCTTGTCGATTGACGTTACTTCATCAGTTCCGTCCAGATCTTGGTGTAGATCTCGACTGCTTCCGGCGGGCAGGCCGTGGAGAACTCATAATGGCCTTCCATTTCCTTGGGGATCACCAGTTCCGGTGCATCCCGCATGTCGGCCGGCATGAACTTGTCGGAACCCGCAATACCATTGCCGTAGCGCGCGAAGGCCGAGAGGCCCGCGGCATTTTCCGGGTCCATCACGAAGTTCTGGAAGAGCTTGGCGTTCTCCACATTCTTGGCGTCCTTCAGCACCGAGAGGTTGTCCATCCAGGTGGTGAAGCCTTCCGTGGGATAGCCATACTTGATGTCAGGGTTCTGCAGGCGCTGGCGCATGGCCGAACCGTTCCAGTCGCTGGTGGCGAGGTAGTCACCCTTCACCATCTTCTCGATGGTGGAGTATTCCATGGCGATCCAGTTCGGCTTGGCGTTGACCAGCGTGTCACGGGCCTTCTTCAGCACTTCCTTGTCCATGGAGCAGTGCTTGCCACCATTGTACTTGATGGCCGCATCGATCACGTCGTTCATTTCCGGAACAACGTTGACCTTGCCCTTCAGTTCGTCCGGCGTGTTGAAGATGATGCCCCAGGTGTTGATGTCGCCCTTGTACTTGTCGGTGCGCACCGAGATACCGACAGTGCCCCACTGCCACGGCACCGAGTAGTGGCGGCCATCATCGTAAGGCACGTGCACCCATTCCGGCGCCACGTTCTTGAAGTTTTCCATCTGGTCGGGGCGCGTTTCGAGCAGCAGGCCTTCGCTGATCCAGATCGGCATGTAGTTGCCCGACGGCACCACCATGTCGAAGCCGTGGCCGCCGGCGCGCACCTTGGCCAGTGCCGTGTCGTTGGAGTCATAGTCCGTGATGTTGACCTTGACCTTGTACTTGTCTTCGAACTTCTTCACCACCTCGGGGCTCGTGTAGTTGCCCCAGTTGTAGATGTTGAGTTCGCCATCGGCCTTGGCGGCACCCGAAAGCGCTACTGCCGCAGCGGCGGCAAGAAGCAGAGATTTGAGCAGTTTCATCGAAAGTCTCCCTTGTGTTTGGTCGTGTCACGACTTCTTCCGGTTGAGGAAGAAGAAGATTGTCACCAGCACCAGCGACAGGCCGAGGAAGGCCGTCGAGATGGCGTTGATTTCGGGCGTCACGGAGCGGCGCAATTGCCCCAGCATGTAGGTGGGCAGCGTGTCCTGCCCCGCGGATTTGACGAATTCGGTAATGACGACGTCGTCGAGCGAGATGACGAAGGCCAGCATGAATCCCGCCAGCATGCCCGGCGAGAGCAGCGGCAGCGTCACCCGCCGGAAGGCATTCCACGGCGTGGCGTAAAGATCGGCCGCCGCCCGCTCCAGCGTCAGGTCCATGTTTTCAAGCCGCGCCCGGATGGGAAGATAGGCAAAGGGAATGCAGAACGCCGTGTGCGCCGCAATCAGGTATCCCATGCCGCTGTAACCGGTCCACACCTTGATGCGCGAGAAGACGATCAGCAACGCAACAGCCGTCACGATTTCCGGAACCATCAGGGGCTGGTTGATGAAGGCATACTGGAAGGTGAGTCCGGGATAGGGCGGCGTGCGTGTGGTGGCAATCGCGGCCATGGTGGCCGCCGTCGTGGCGATGATGGCCGCGGCCAGCGCCACGTAAAACGAGCGCAACGCTGCCTCCTGCACCGCCTCGTTCTGCCAGGCCGACTGGAACCATCGCAGCGAGAAGCCCTCCCACACGGCAACGGAAACGCCGGCGTTGAAAGCGTAGAACACGAGCGTGGCGATGGGCAGGTAGAGCATCGCGAAGCACAGCATGGCGATGGTGACGAAGCCCGGCTGCGAGCGGATGGAAAACGTCTTGCGCACCTTAGTGGCCATGGCCGGACCCCGAGGCGTTGGCGTTGCGCACATAGAACAGCAGCGCGATGGTCACGATGAACATGAGCGTGATGGAGAGTGCCGATCCGAGCGGCCAGTTGCGCCCCTGCCCGAACTGCAATTCGATCAGGTTGCCGAGCATCATGCTCTTGCCGCCACCCAGAACACGGGGAATGACGTAAGCACCGAGCGCCGGAATGAACACGAGGATGGAACCCGCCACGATGCCAGGCTTCACCATGGGAATGATGATCCGGCGGAGCACGCCAAAACGCGTGGCATAAAGGTCATAGCCCGCCTCAACCAACCGGAAGTCCAGCTTCTCCATGCTGGCGTAGATGGGCAGCACCATCAGCGGCAGATAGACATAGATCATGCCGAACAGCACCGCCCAGTCGGTGAACATGATCTGCACCGGCTGGTCAATGATGTGGAGCGCAATCAGCAGCGAATTGATGATGCCCTCGTTTCGCACCACCTCCTGCATGGCGAAGGTGCGGATGAGAATGTTGGTCCAGAACGGAATGGTGATGAGGAACAGCCAGATGTCGCGGCGGTTCTCGGGCCGCGTCGAGATGAAATAGGCCGTGGGAAAACCCAGGAACAATGTTGCGAGCGTGGTGATCAGCGAAAGCCGGACCGAGCGCCAGAAGATTTCCAGATGGGCGCTCGCCAGCGACAGCGTGTCATCGAAGATGTCGCGGTCGAACAGCACGTTGAGCCAGGCCTCGGAGGAGAATTGGCCGAACTTCACGTCGCCGTAGTCACCTTTCGCCATCAGGGAATAGAGCACCACCACAAACAGCGGCCCGATGGCGGCAAAGAAGATGATGATGAGGGCAGGCGAGGTCAGCCACCACCTGTTGCGCACATCGGTGCGGCGGGCGGACTCGGCAATTCCGGCAGCATCCGTCATGGTTCAGTCCTTGAGGATGCGGGGCGTACCCGCGGCAACGGAAATGCCGGGCTTGTCGCCCCGCTTCACCTCGACACTGTCTCCCGCCGCGTTCTGTTGGCGCACGATGAAGGGCGCACCATCGTCGAGGCGAAGGTGCACATGGGTGTCGGTGCCGAAATAGACGATGTTTTCGACCGTCCCCCGGAAGTCGCCCTTGGAGGGCGCCACCAGCACGGCGTTTTCGGGCCGTACCACCACACTCACGTCTCCGCCGGAAACGCCACTCTCCGGAATTTCGGCCACCAGCGTACCACCCGCCGACATCTCGAGCGTCACCTTGCCGGCCTTTTTGGTCTTCACCCTGCCCTTGAGGAAATTCGTTTCGCCGATGAAGTTTGCCACGAAATGATCGATCGGGCGCACGTAGATGTCATGCGGACTTCCGATCTGCAGGATATTGCCCTTGCTCATCACCGCGATGCGGTCCGACATGGTGAGCGCTTCTTCCTGGTCGTGCGTCACGAAGATGAAGGTGATGCCTGTATCGTGTTGCAGGCGCTTCAGCTCGATCTGCATGTCCTTGCGCAGCTTGTAGTCGAGCGCCGAGAGCGGTTCGTCGAGGAGCAGCACGCGCGGCCGCGGTGCCAGGGCGCGGGCCAATGCCACGCGCTGCTGCTGGCCACCGGAGATCTGCGAGGTGCGGCGGTCGCGCAGGTCTTCCATGCGAACCAGCTTGAGCATCTCGGTGACGCGCTGGGATGTCTCAGCCTTCGGCTTTCCGAGCATTTCCAAACCGAAGGCAATGTTCTGTCCCACCGTCATGTGCGGGAATAGCGCATAGTTCTGGAACACCGTGTTCACGGGCCGCTTGTAGGGCGGAAGCAGGGCGATGTTCTCGCCATGGAGCAGGATTTCGCCATCGGTGGGGAAGTCGAATCCGGCAATCAGGCGCAGCAACGTCGTCTTGCCGCAGCCGGACGGGCCAAGCAGCGTGAAGAACTCGTTCTCGCGAATGCTGACGGAAACATTGTCGAGAGCCCGGACTTCGTCCTGTCCCGCTCCCTTGAACACCTTGCTGACACCACGCGCATCAATGGCGCTTGCAGTTGAAGCCAAGATCAATGTCTCCCCTGGGTGCCTCTCGCGGGCACCTCGAAATACGATACTAGGCCGCAAGAGGCAGCCTTGCCAATGGGTTCAGTTTGTCCGCTCAGACGGACCAGCCGCCGTCGATATTGATGGCCTGCCCGGTGATGAAGGCGCTCTCGTCGCTCGCAAGATATACGACCAGCGCGGCAATTTCCGCGGCCGTGCCGAGGCGGCCCATGGGCTGGCGTGCCACGAAGGCCTTGTGCGCCGCTTCATAATCCCCCGTTGCGCGCATGCGGTCGTGCAACGAGGGCGTGTCCACTGTGCCGGGGCAGATGGCATTCACGCGGATTCCCTTGGCCAGATAATCAGCTGCCATGGCCTTGGTCATGCCGATCACTGCGGCTTTGCTGGTTCCGTAGAGGAAGCGGTTGGGAACGCCCTTCACCGACGAGGCCAGCGACGCCATGTTGATGACCGAGGCCTTGCCCTTCGCCAGCCAGCCCGGCGTGAAGGCCCGCATCATGCGGTAGTGCGCACGCACGTTCAGTTCGAAGGCAAAATCCCAATCCTTGTCGACCACGTCCATGATCGTCCCGGCATGCACATAGCCCGAGCAATTGAACAGCACATCGGGTGCATTGACCTTTGCGGCCAGCGCGTCCACATCGGCCTGCTGTGTCACGTCCAGGCGATGGATGGCGACCGTGGGCGACTCCTTGGCCAGGGCTTCGAGGGCTGGCACGTTGATATCCGTTGCAATGACCTTGGCCCCTTCTGCCACCATGGCCAGCACCGTGGCCCGGCCGATTCCCTGCGCCGCAGATGTCACCACTGCCGTTTTTCCAGCCAGCCGTCCGGTCATGTCTTTCGTTCCTTTCAAGGTCTCACAGCGTCTCTAGCCAATCCGGTGCAAGCCTGTCCATGCCATCACACGGCCGCACTGCGGATGCGCCCATCCAGCGTCATCAGCGCCCCGTACATTTCCGGGCGGCGGTCGCGGAACAGGCCCCAGCTCTGGCGCAAGTCACGAATGAGATCGAGATCGAAAACCTGCAGCCGCACCCCTTCTTCCGTGCGATCCATTTCCTGCACCTTCTCGCCCTGATGATCGGCGATGAAAGACCGGCCATAGAAAACGTCGCTCCGTCCATCGGGAGCCGTCTCCCGGCCGATGCGGTTGGAGGCCATGAGCGGCATGATGTTCGCTGCCGCATGCCCGCGCATGACGTTCTGCCAGTGGGTAGAGGAATCATATCCGGGATTGGGCGGCTCCGATCCGATAGCCGTGGGATAGAGCAGCAGTTCCGCGCCCATCAGGGCCATGGCGCGCGCCGTTTCGGGAAACCACTGGTCCCAGCAGATGCCGAGGCCGAGCTTGCCTGCCGCCGTGTCCCACACCTTGAAGCCCGTGTCGCCCGGCGAGAAATAGAATTTCTCCTGATAGCCCCGGCCATCGGGAATATGGCTCTTGCGATAATGGCCGAGCCGCTTCCCGTCCGCATCGACAATGACGGTCGTGTTGTAATGCACCGCGTTGGCGCGCTCGAACACGCTCACTGGCAGCACCACGCCCAGTTCCCTGGCGAGCGCGGCAAATCGCGCCACGGTGCGGTGGCGGTCCAGTTCCTCGGCCTGTGCAATGAACCGCGCATGCTGCTCGATGCAGAAATAGTCACCGTCAAAAAGCTCCTGCAGCAGGATAAGGTGCGCCCCTTGTTTGGCCGCCGCACGCACCAGCGCCTCCGCCGCGTCGCAGTTTCTGGCCCAATCCTGCCGCGACGCCATCTGGGTGATGGCAACGGTGACGTTTCTCATGGTGACAACTCCGCAATTTCGCGCCGGAAGGGCAGACGGCCGCCCGCCTCCGGCTCATCCAGGTTTTCGGCATAGCGATGCCCCGCATAGGTGGCCCACGCAATGGCCGACGACGGCGCTTCCGCATCACCAATGGCCGTCACGCTCTCAATGCCGTGGCCCGTCCATCGGTCCTTCACCGCCAGCAGCGAATCTCGCAACCCATCCACGGGCCGACGCGACGTCACCAGGAGCACGGCATTACAGGCCACATCGTCTTCGCGGCCGGTATAGGTGCAGGCTATCCGCGCCATTCCGCGCGCCACCGCCATGAGCGCCCGGCTGGTGCGCACATCGACGCCCGCCGTCAGCAGGCGGCGCTGGATGAAGCCCTGTTCCAGCGTGTTCGCCGTCCACTCCGACACCTTCACCGATGGCGTGACCAGCGTCACGGTGCAACCCATCTTGAGCAAGGCCTCCGCCATCACGCCCCCCATGTAGTAGTGATCATCGTCATAGATCAGCACGTGGCCGGACGCTTGTGCGCCCGCCATGATGTCGTCCGGCGTCAGCACCGTCACGCCCCCGGCAAGGGGAATGGGACGCAAGTGATAGCGCGCAACGCCGTCGCGCCGCCATGTGGCGCCGGTGGCGAGACACACATGCTGCGCCCCGAAGGCCAGCACATCCTCCGCCGACAGCTGGGAGTCGCGATAGACTTCGACGTTGTTCATCTTGCCGATCTGGCCCATGCGGTAATCCCGCACCCGCGCCCAGGCGGAAAGCCCCGGCAGGCGCGACTCCAGCGTCACACGCCCGCCCACCTCCTTTCGCGCTTCCGCCAGCGCCACTTCGTAACCCCGCAGGCCAAGGCGGTGCGCCGCGGAAAGTCCCGCAGGGCCTGCGCCCACAACCAGAACCTTCTTCTGCGGGGCGGACTTGCGCATGCGCTCCGGATGCCAACCCTTTCGCCATTCCTCCATGAAGGAGGAATTCTGCGTGCAACGCGACAGGCCCATGGTCATGTCGCCGGTGACGCAGATGTTGCAGCCGATGCACTCGCGAATGTCGTCGCTGCGGCCCTCGTCGATTTTCTTTGGCAGGAAGGGATCGGCGATGGAGGGCCGCGCCGCGCCGATGAAATCAACCAACCCCTGCCTCACCTGCCGCACCATCTGGTCCGGCGAGGTGAAGCGGCCCACGCCCACAACGGGCCGCGGTGTCAGTTGCTTCAGGCCGCGGATCAGCTCTTCCTGCGCGGCCTCTTCCGTGAAGCGCGAGGTGCCGGAACAGGCCTCCCACGTGCCGTGGGCAAAATCCCACACATCGGGAAGCTCCGCGTGCATCGCCACAAGCTCGCGCAGTTCCGCATTGCTGAAACCATCGGCCCCCACCATCTCGTCCAGCGACAGGCGCACCGCAATGGCGCAGGTATCACCCACCTCCTCGCGCGCATCCTGCACAAGCTCGGCCAGAAGCCGCGCCCGGTTCCTCAGCGACCCGCCATATTCATCCGTACGCTGATTGATGCGCGGGCTGAGGAAGTGCTGGATGACACCGAAGCCATGCGCCCCATAGAGACAAAGAATGTCGAACCCCGCCCGCCTTGACCGGCGATAGGCTTCGCGATGCCACTGGCGCAGGTTGCGGATATCCTGCTTGTCCATGGCGCGCGCCTGCACAGGGTCGCTCGTGAAGGTCAGGATCGGCATGTTCACGGGCGCCATGGGCACCTCGCGGCTGTAGAGATTGGGTCCGTTGACACCGGGATAGGCAAGCTCGATCCCCGCCAGCGCGCCATGGGAATGAATGGCATCCGCCATCTTCACGAAGGACGGCATGTCCTTCTCCTCCCACAGCCGCAACTCGATGAAGGGTGTGATTTCCGACGTGTGGTGGATCTCCACCTGCTCGGTGAAGATGACACCCCATCCGCCTTCCGATTTCACCCGCCGCATCTCCGCAACGGCGGACGGGTCGCGGTAGCCGCCGCCATTGCAATGCGGCACCTGGTAGAAGCGGTTCTTGGCGGTGAGCGGCCCGATCTTCACCGGCTCGAAGAGGATGTCGTGGCGCGGATCACGCATCCTCGAAACCTGCAAGAACGTTCACGGTATTGACGCCGATTGCCTCGATGGCATAGCCGCCCTCCATCACGAACAGCGTCGGCAGCTTGAGCTTGGCGATCGCGGCACCTGTCCGCGTGAAGTCTTCACTCGTCAGCTTGAAGAAGCTGATGGGATCATCCTTGAAGGCATCGACACCGAGTGACACCACCAGCACATCAGGCCCATGGGTCTTGATCTTCGCCAGTGCGGACTTCAGTGCCTTGCCCCATTTCTCGAACCCTGTGCCGGGGCCCATGGGATAGTTGAAATTGAAACCCTCGCCCTTGCCCGTACCCGTCTCGTCCTTGTAGCCGAGGAAGTGCGGATAGCAGTCCTCCGGGTTGCCATGGAGCGAACAGAACAGAACATCGCCCCGGTCATAGAAAATGTCCTGCGTGCCGTTGCCGTGGTGAAAGTCGATGTCGAGGATGGCGACGCGCGCCGCTCCCTGGTCGCGAAACGCCTGCGCGGCGATTGCCGCATTGTTGAGAAAGCAATAGCCGCCATAGAGATCGTCGTGCGCATGGTGCCCCGGCGGGCGGCACAGGGCGAAGGCCGCGCTCGTACCGCTGCCCACGATTTTCTGCGCCGTCAGCGCCACGGATGCCGAAGCGCAGGCCGCTTCCCATGTGCCCGCCGTGATCGCCGTCTCGACGGAGTGGATGTAGTAACCCACCTTGCCATCGATCCAGCGCGGAATGCGTTGCTGCAAGGATCGGTTGGGAATGGCCGTCGGCAGGATTTCACCCCGGTAGCCGGCCTTCTGCCATTCGTCCCAGGCGGTGCGCAGGAAGTCGAGAAAACCCGCGTCATGCACGCGCTTCACCGCCTTCATGTCGAGCTTCCCCGGCGCGATGATGTCAGTCATGCCGCGCCGCTTCAATTCGCGCAGGATGTACTCCATGCGCGACGGACGCTCGAACGGCGTCACCAGTTCGCCGCCATAGACTTCGCCTTGCGCGAAATGCTTGCGGTGATCTTCCGAGAAAACGATTTGCATGTGCCCACCTCTTGTCCGGTGAGACTGGCAAAACTTGCTCGCCTGATCAACGCCTGCACTGGCCCCGCCCCGGCCCCGGTTTGGGGCCAGTGCAGCGCCACCGTTCAATCCTCAGCGAATGATAGTGTAGGAAATCCGCCCGACGCCCGAGGCGGTGAGGCCGATCACGCGCGCCGCACCCAACGAAAGATCAATGACGCGGCCGCGAATGAAGGGTCCACGGTCATTGACGCGCACGACGACCGAACGTCCGGTGCGCGGATTTGTCACTTTCAGTTTGGTGCCGAACGGCAGTGAACGGTGTGCGGCGGTGAGGCCGTTGGGATTGAAGCGTTCGCCATTGGCGGTGCGCTTTCCGGATTTGTAATAGGACGCCATGCCAACGTTTTTGGCCGTCACTGGCTGCGCAACAATAACCATCGCCGCAACTGCGGCTGCCACAATATTCTTCATAATGCCCCCTGTAGTGTGCAGCGCACCATAGTTTGAGATGGGGCGAGAATATGGCAAGGTGAACTTATGAATCTCGTGCATCCAGACGCCCTTCACTTTGATCAACCCGTTGATAGCTATTGGGAATCTTCTGCGGATCCCCTGAACCTCAGCCTTTCAACTCTCGCCGGGCCGGAAAGTTGCGATGTGGCCGTGATCGGCGGTGGCTTCACCGGCCTTTCAGCAGCACTGGAACTGGCGGAACGGGGCGTTGACGTGCGCCTTCTGGAGGCTGGCGCCATCGGCTGGGGCGCGTCAGGCCGCAACGGCGGCTTTGCCTGCATCGGCTCCCACAAGATGTCCTACGGCAAGATGATCAGCCGCTATGGCCGCGATGCCACCAAGCAGTTCTTCAAGACCATGCAGGAGAGCGTGGCCCTCGTGGCAGACAATGCGGCGCGCCACGGCATCGACATCTGGAAGACCGGCAACGGCGAGATCACCCTGGCGCATCTCCCCAACCGTCTCGACGAACTGCGCGAGGACCAGCGGTTTCATCGCGAGACATTCGGCGAAGACAATGAGGTGCTCACGCGCGACCAACTCGTGGAGCGCGGAATGGCCGGACCGGGATTCCATGGCGGCCTGCTCGGGCCGACCGGCTTTGGCGTCCATCCCCTCAACTATGCACGCGGCCTCGCCCGCGCGGCCCACAAGGCCGGCGCCAGGCTGCATCCCCACAGCCGCCTCATCCGCTGGGAGGAAAGCAACGGCGCGCACCGCCTCACGACGGCCACCGGAACGCTCACCGCAAAACGTGTGATCGTCGCCACCAATGGCTACACGCCCGAGGATGTTTCGCCGCGTCACGCCGGCCGCATCATGCCGGCCCTTTCAAATATCATCGTCACGCGCCCGCTCACCGATGCGGAACTGAAGGCGCAGAACTGGACCAGCGAGATCCTCGCCTACGACAGCCGCAACCTGCTGCACTATTTCCGCCTCCTGCCCGGCAAGCGTTTTCTCTTCGGCGGCCGTGGCGGCACCGATTCATCGGCGGCCGCGGCAGCGGGCTACCGGGCCTACATGACCGAGACATTCCAGCGCATGTTCCCGGCCTGGAAGGACGCGGAGATCACTCACTTCTGGCGGGGCTTTGTCTGCCTCGCGCACGACCTCGTGCCCTATGTCGGCGCACTGGATGAAGGAAAGACGGTGTGGACCGCGCTCGCCTATCACGGCAACGGCGTCGCCATGGGGTCGTGGTCGGGCCGCGCCGTTGCCCGCATGATGCTGGACGGGCAGGCGGCGCGCGCTATGCCCGCCGTCATCACCCGCCGACTCGCAAAATATCCCCTCCCCATGTTCCGCCCGCTCTACCTGAAGGGCGCCTATCTCTGGTTCGGCTGGCAGGACAGCCGCTGAGGTGGCGCGGTTCAGGCGAACCGGATACGTGGCGCCATCGCGTCTATTGACTTTATTCCTGTTATATGATTTATAACTTGCGATGGGTCTGGCAAGGAGGGATCAGTGTCGCGAGCTTATCTGCACTGCCTCACCCGTGAGCAGCGCCCGCGCGGGATGGACAAAGCATCCATCTCTCCCGGGAGCCGGAGGTCCGCCCCTTGGACACTAGGGTCCAAGCGCGGTTTACCGCAGTTCACCCACACCCCGCGTTCCTCTTTGGAGGAATGCGCAACGGGGCCGGGCTCAGTCCGTAAGTGCCCTGGTTGTGTGGATTGGCGAGTGCGGGCCTTGCGGGCCAAAACCGCTGCGTTTCAAGGTTGGGCTTATCGCCGAATCCAATACCTCCTTTTCACCACTGCATGCAGGCGACAGGCCCGTACGGGAACAGTCCCTCCATTTTTCCCTCGACACCCCATGCCACCGTGAACCCTCGCACCAGATTGCCCGTCACCCCGGCGAAGGCCGGGACGGGGCTTTTTGGAGATTCCGCGGGCGCGCCCTCACGCCATCAGACAAAAAAACTCCCCCATGGAATGGGGGAGTTTCTCGATCAGACAAAAATGTCGCTTACTTGCGCTTCGCCTTCTTGGCCTTCTTCGCCTTCTTCGCCGGCTTGGCGGATTTCTTGGCGGATTTCTTGACGGGGCGGGTGGCCTTGGCGGCCTTGCGAGCCTTGCTCACGATGGCTGCTTCCACCATGATTTCCACGTCGATGCCGGGGGCGGCAAGTTTCGATTCCACCGTGGCGCGGGCGGGCGTCTGGCCCGGCACCACCCACTGGTCCCACACCGAGTTCATCTCGGCCCAGGTCTTGATGTCGGTGAGCCAGATGTTGGCCTTGACGATATTGGTCTTGTTGGTGCCCGCTTCCTTCAGCGTCTCGTCGATCTGGTCGAGAATGTCCTTGGTCTGCTCGGCCACGGACTTGCCCTGCGCCTTCTCGGGCGTGTAGCCCGCGAGATAGACCATGCCGTTGTGGATGACGGCCGCGCTCATGCGCTTGCCGGGTTCGATGCGCTTCAATGCCATTGTGTTGCTCTCCTTGGAATTGCCACTGGCGCTCTAGCCAAGTTTCGCCACCGCTTCAATGACCGACAGCAACACGCGCGGCAATGTCTCGAAGGCGTAAGGCGCATGCAGCCGTTCGAGCCAGGTGTGATAGTCGCGGCCCCAGGGTCCGATGTTGATGCAAGGCCACCCGCCGGGCGCGGGCATGGTGAAGCCGCTCCCCCAGATCGGCGTGTTGGCGGCCACCACGGAAAGGTCACCCGCCGCTTCGCCGTAGAAGCTCATGTCGGAAATCCCGGCGAAGAAATTGACCTCGCCGAGGCCGAAGGGAGTCACCGCGGACGAGATGGCCCGGCGCAGCGGCCCGTCCTTCAACAACACCGCAGGATAGGGAATGGACCCGAAGCCGACGATCACCGCCGGCCCCCGCACGTCATTGGCCTTCACCAGGGCTGCAAAGGCAAGGCGCGTCTGCTCCGGAAGAGACAAGGCAGGATCGGGCGTGAAGGCCGGCATGGGAAAATCAGACGCGCGGTGCAGAGCAATCTTCTGCCCGGTGCGCGCCTCCGCCGCGGCCACGGCTTCAGCGGCGAGGTCCATGGCGATATCAAGCACCTCCGCCCCGGATTGGCGGTGTTGCAACGTATTCCAGTAGGCGAAGGCGGAGGCAGGAGTCGTCACGTTGTAACCCTGCTTGCCATCCTTGGCGAAAAGCACGGTCGGCGGCGCCGCGACTTCGTCACCGGTGCGGTCCGACAGGCGCGGCGACAATTCGATCGCCCGCACCAGTTCCGCCATCACATAAGCGGCATTCACGCCCAGTTGCGCATATCCCGCATGGACGGGCACGCCCTCCACATGCGCGCACAGAAGCTGCTTGCCGATCGAACCATAGGTGACGATCCGCCCCGCGCGCCCATCATCCTGGTCGGAGATCGAATCGAGATTGATGACCAGTGCAATATCAAGGCCGTGCTGCTCCGCGGCATCGCGCAACTGCGCAATGGCGGCCCGCGCACCGGCAGACCGTTCTTCCTCATCCGAGACCCCAAGGAACAGCAGTGTGGCATCCCCGCCATAGGCCTCCATGGCGGCAAGCCCTGCGGCCAGTCCTGCCTTCATGTCGAGAAGGCCGCGCCCCGGCAGGAACGTGCCGCTTTCGAGGTCGGCCAGTGCCAGCGCACTTTCGCCGCTGTTCTGGAGCCTTGCGATCATGGCCCGCGCCAGTGCCGCCGGCTTCAGCGCCACATCCGTCAGTGCGCCATAGTCCTCGATTGTCACGGTATCGAAGTGCCCGGTCAGCACGACCGTCCGCCGCGACCGTCCCCGCTTCAACGCGAAGACGTTGCTGCGCCCGAACGGGTCACCGGGAATGGCCGCCACCCAGGCCGTATCAAAATGCTGAAGTTCGCCAGCCAGCCGGTGCGGCAGGGCCGCTTCGTCTGCTGTCCCCGTGACCGAGGGCCAGCCCGTCAGGAGAAGCGACAGCGCCTTGGCCCGCGCCGCAAGTTCGCTCGTCATGCCAGGCCCGCATCGTGGGCGAGAACGGCGTTCAGCAGCACTTGCGCGCCCGCACCGCATTCTTCCAGCGTCGTCGATTCCGACTCGTTGTGGGAGATGCCGCCGAGGCAGGGTACGAAGATCATCGTGGTGGGCGCCACGCGCGCGATATACGCGGCGTCATGGCCCGCGCCGGACGCCATTTCGCGGGATGCAAAACCAGCTTGGTCGGCGCCCTGCTGCACGCAGCGGATCAGCTCCGGGGCAAACTTCACCGCCGGTGATTTCCAGATGCATTTTTCTTCCAGGTCGAGATTCAGGTCTGCTGCGATTTTCGGCAGCGCCGCCTGGTATCCTGCCTCCATGGCGTCGAGCACGCGTTCGTCCGGATGGCGCAGGTCGACGGTGAAGAACACCTCGCCCGGAACCACGTTGCGGCTGTTGGGACGGTTCTCGATCAGCCCCACGGAAGCCACGCCGGGCAAATGCGCCATGCCGACCTGATGGATGGCTTCGATCATGCGCGAGGCCCCGAGCAGCGCGTTCTTGCGCAGGCCCATGGGTGTTGCACCCGTATGGCTTTCCTGACCCCGCACCGTCACTTCATACCAGCGCATGCCCTGCACACCGGTGACGACACCGATCATCTTCCCCTCGGCTTCAAGGATCGGGCCTTGCTCGATGTGCAATTCGAACATCGCGCTGAATGTGATGGCGCCCGCCTTGTGCTTTCCCTTGTAGCCGATGCGTTCCAGTTCGTCGCCGAGCTTGATGCCCTGACGGTCTTCGCGGCTGTAGGCAAATTCAGGCGTGAACACGCCCGCATAGACGCCGGAGCACAACATCGCTGGTGCAAAGCGCGAACCTTCCTCATTCGTCCAGTTCACGATCATGATGGGCGCGTTGCTCTCGTAGCCCATGTCCACCATTGTCCGAAGCGCCTCCAGTGGACCGAGCACGCCCAGAACCCCGTCGAACTTCCCACCCGTCGGCTGTGTATCGAGGTGAGAGCCCATGGCAATGGGGGCGAGGTCCTTGCGCTTGCCGGGGCGCGTCGCAAACATGTTGCCGACTTCATCCACCTCGACGGTGCAACCCAGCGCCTCGCACTGGGCCTTGAACCAGTCGCGCACCTTCTTGTCTTCATCCGATACGGTGAGCCGCTTGATTCCGCCCTTGGGCGTGCCGCCGAAGGCCGCTGTTTCCATCAGTGTGTCCCACAGCCGCTGCGGATTGATGGTGAGGTTGGTCTTCGGCGTGGCCATGTGTTCGGTTCCCAATCTTTGAACGTTTGGTCAAGATTAGGCGCGGGACCGGCCCCGGCGTCAAGCCCCGCAGAAGCGTGGCGATGCCGCATGAGCAAACAGGGAGACAGCGTAAGCCGGCTCCCCGTGCCGGATGATCACAGGCGCGGCTTCATCCGGGCCACATGTGGTGCCATCAGCGAAAGATCGGCAGGGCCGAGGCGCGACGCCGCGTTGAGCTGGTGCCAGTAGGGATAGAGAAGTTGCAGCAGGCTCACATCATCCAGCATGGCGCGTTCTTCCGCGGTGAGGACGAGCGAGGCGGAAGCAAGATTGTCCTTCAGCTGGGCCTCATTGCGCGCGCCGAGAACGAGCGAGCAGACGCCTGCGCGGCCCGCCAGCCAAGCCAGCGCCACCTGGGCACCGGACACGCCGCGGCCGTCCGCGACCTTGGCCAGCACATCCATGATTTCGTAGAGGCGCTCTTCATCGCGGATGGGAGGCTCACCCCAGTTGTTGTTGTGCCGCGTCACATCGGGCGTCACGCCCTTTCGGAACTTGCCCGAGAGCAGCCCGCCCGCAATAGGGCTCCACACCTGCACGCCTATGCCCTGGTCGATAGCCAGCGGGATGAGCTCGAACTCGGCATCGCGCGATTCCAGCGTGTAATGGATTTGCTGAACCACGAATTTCTCGAAGTTGTGGCGGTCGGCCGCCATCATGCATTTCATGATGTGCCAGCCTGAGAAATTCGAGCAGCCGATGTAGCGCACCTTGCCCTGCTTCACGAGCAGGTCCAGCGCCGCCATGGATTCCTCCACCGGCGTCATCCCGTCCCATTCATGCAGGTAGTAGATATCGATGTGATCGCGGCCCAGCCGCTTCAGGCTGGCTTCGCATTCATTGATGATGTGCCAACGGGAATTGCCTTGTTCATTGGGCCCCTGGCCCATGGGGAAACGCACCTTGGTGCCCACCATCAGCTGGTTGGAGCGTCCCTTGATGGCGGCCCCCAGCGCCTCTTCCGACTTGCCCGTGGTGTAGACATTGGCCGTATCGATGAGGTTGACGCCGTGGTCGACCGCCACGTCCACCAGACGCTTGCATTCCTGCGGGGTGATCCCGCCAATCTTGTCGAAAAAGCCCTCGCCCGAGAAATTCATGGTTCCCAGCGTGTGCAGCGAAATCTTGAGGCCGGAGCGGCCCAGAGAACGGTATTCCATCAGTTGATCCTCCCGCGTTTTGCGCTATCACGCCATGGACGGGGGCGATAATCAACTGCGTTTCGTGCAGATGCAGAATGCGCGGCGCCAAACGTGTGAATATTTATGCCAGCCTTTTCGCCTGACTATCTGGTCCATCTTGCGGCCATCGCCACACTGGTCTGCTACATGTTCCGCGACCAGATCAAGCTCCGCATCTTCGCCGCCATCGGCGACAGCCTGCTGTCGGCCTACTACTATTTTGCCTTTGCCGATCCGCTCTGGAACCCTCTGGTCTGGAGCATCGCCAACGTCGCCATCAATGTGACCATGATCGCCATCCTGCTGCGCGAACACCGCATGTCACTGCTCACCGACAACGAGATGACGTTGTTCCGCTGCCTCGAAACACTCAATCCCGGTCAGTTCCGCAAACTCCTCAAGCTCGCGACATGGCACGAGGGGGAAGAACCAGCGCGGCTCACCGAAGAAGGCGCGATGCTCGACAAATTGTACTACGTGCTGGATGGCAAGGTGACGATCGGCAAGCAGGGCCGCCTGATGGAGCGCGACCCTCGCCTGTTCATCGGCGAAATTGCCTTCCTGCGCGACAAGGCCGCCAGCGCCACGGTGACCACGGCGGAGAAATCGCTTTATGTCTCGTGGGACCAGGCGGAGTTGCGCGCACTTCTGAAAAAGAACGACGACATGAAGAACGCCATGCAGGCCCTTCTTTCCGCCGACATGGCCGACAAGGTGGCCGCCGCCTAGGCCCGGACCACAAAGCCGGAATTTTTCCCTCTGGACAAGAAGGCCACGCGCCGTCCAGCCTCATGGCGGGACAATGGGAGTGAATATCAATGCCGGGCTTCGAGGCGATGGCACAGCACCTGATTCATGTCGGTGCCGTGCTCTATCTGATCTGCTTTCTGTTCCGTGACCAGATAGCGCTCCGCACCTTCGCCATTGCCGGCGACTTTGCCTACATGGCCTATTACTACAGCGCATCTTCCAGTCCCCTGTGGGAAGCAATCTTCTGGATCATCCCCAACATGGGCATCAATATTGTGATGATTGCGCTCATCCTGCGCGACCGCCGGATGACGTCGCTGAGTGACCACGAAATGACACTGTTTCAGAATTTGCGTGGCCTGACACCGGGCCAGTTCCGCCGGCTGATGAAACTGGGCCGGTGGGAACAACTGGAAGAAGGCCGCGCGATCACAAAGGAAGGCCAACTCCTTGATCGCCTCTACTATGTTCTGGACGGCGGCGTGGAGGTCAACAAGTCGGGCCGTGCAATTGATGTCGATCCCGCTGTCTTCATCGGTGAACTGGCCTATCTGCGGGACAAGCCGGCAACAGCAACCGTCACGGTAAAGCCGCGGGCCGTGCTGGTGTCGTGGGCCCATGCCGAATTGCG
The DNA here is from genome assembly GCA_016710435.1 of Hyphomicrobiales bacterium. Classification (NCBI taxonomy): domain Bacteria; kingdom Pseudomonadati; phylum Pseudomonadota; class Alphaproteobacteria; order Hyphomicrobiales; species Hyphomicrobiales bacterium. The sequence continues at coordinate 1,045,170 of JADJVV010000001.1, forward strand.
CCGTGCCTGCGACAAGGATGGTGAGTTGAAGACCGCGCTTCTGACGCTGCTCAATTCTGATCTGGCGGAGAAGGTGGCGCGGGCTTGACCGGTTCGGCTTGGACCGGTTCTTTCCAGGTGATCAGGAACGTCCACAGCGAATAGGCAAAGGCCCCGCCCGCAATCACCATCCACATCGGCTCGCCGCCGCGGAAGATTTCAAGGGCAGCCCACACCGCCGTCACGGCGATGATGGCAAGGCGCCGCCACAGGGGACGGTAGAATGGATGGTCGGTTGATCCGAATGACATGGCGCACCTTGTTTCATGATGGACGCCGCCGCGCAAGGGCGGTGGCTGATCCCTTGTCACGCGCCAACCTCTTTGCAACACTTGCGCCGAAAAGGGGATGCAGACCATGGGCACATCAATCACGTTCAAACGCCATGACGGCAAGGAAACGGCGGGCTATCTCGCCAAGCCGGGGCGCGACCATGCCCCCGGCATCATCGTGATACAGGAATGGTGGGGATTGCAGGATCAGATCAAGGGCATTTGCGACCGGCTGGCCCGCGCCGGATACGAAGCACTTGCACCCGATCTCTACGCCGGAACCACCGTGCCCTACCACGACACGGAGCGCGCCAACCACGAGATGGCCTCGCTGGACTTTCTCGATGCCACCGACAACATCGTGCGCGGGGCTGCCCAGTACTTGTCACGCAGTGGCGCCAAGGTCGGCCTCACCGGATTCTGCCTGGGCGGGGCTGTCACCATCCTCGGAGCCGTTCGCCTCCGGGAAATTGCCGCCGCCTGTTGCTTCTATGGCATTCCACCGCGCGCCGCGGCGCATCCCGAAGACATCCGCATCCCTTTCCAGGGCCATTTTGCCAGCCGTGACGACTGGTGCACGCCAGAACTGGTTGCGAACCTTTCCCAGTCCCTCGCATCCGTGCGTCCGGCGGCGGAAATCTTCAGCTACGACGCCGACCACGCCTTCATGAATGAACAGCGCGGCGTGCATGACCGTGCGGCCGCGGAATTGGCGTGGAAGCGCATGCTGGCCTTCTGGAAAACCCATCTCGGCAGCTGAAACCCGCCGTTGACCTGCATCAAGGTCAATTGTCATTGCTCGTGCTAGCCAAGGACTATGAGCATCCGTGCATATGCAGTGGTGTTGGGCGTCCTCTTCGGGGTTTCCCCGGCCTTTGCCGGTGATCCGGTAACCGAGGGCCAGAAACTGCTACAGGACAATTGCAGCCGGTGTCATGCCGTCGGTGCGGAAGGCGAAAGCCCGCTTCCCATTGCACCGCCCTTCCGTACGGTCATGAAGATCTATGGCGCGGATTCCCTGGAGGAGGCCTTGGGCGAAGGCCTCATCACCGGCCATCCCGACATGCCCGAGTTTGTCTTTCCTCCCGAACAGGTGGGTGCCATCGTTGCCTACCTCCATACATTGGAAGCCAAGCCATGATGAAGCGTACCGCCATCGGCATTGCCGCTACATGTTTTGCAGCACTGGCCTTTGCGGCAGTAGCCGCGGCCCAGGATGACCAGACCAAGATTGATCATGGGAAGCGTCTGGCCGAATCCAACTGCGCCATCTGCCATGCGATCTATGCGACCGGTGAAAGCCCCCTCGTCATCGCACCGAAGTTCCGCGACATGGCCGTAAGCTATGACTTCGCAGAACTCGAGGATGCCTTCAACGAAGGCGTGGCCACCGATCATCCTGCCATGCCGGACTGGCAGATGTCGCCCGAACAGGCCGAGGCGCTCGCGGCCTACATCATGAGCTTGTCATTCGCGGGCGCGAAGAAGAGCGATCTCGAGGCTGTCCCTCAGAGTGGCATGGGCTTCCCGTAGAGGGCCTCGATCTCCGCCGCCACCTTCTCCTGCAAATGCCACAACCCTTCGTCGTGGATGCCCAGCCCCTCCAGGTGCGAGACGGTATTGTAGAGATATTCCGCGCCCGACCCCCAGTGCCCGCAGGCCCGCGCCAGGCCGTGAGCCACGTCCGCCAGCGGGCGGCCTGCCATATAGTTGTCGAGACGTGACGGCCCCGCATAGAAGGCCAACGCCTTGAGCGGCCCTTGTGGCGTCTCCACATCAATCCAGCGTACCGCCTCGACGGCGCCACGGCGGGTCAATTCGCGCCGGATCAGCTTTTCCACGGTACTGAGCAGGTCGCTCTCCGGCAAGCGCAACACAACGCCCTCGCAATGGCCGCCGGGATCCAGGCACATCATGTAGCCGGGTTGCTCGATGGTGCCACGGTGGCGCCGGATCTGCATGGAAAAGGCGCGGTGCCACCCCTGCGCCACGGCCCGCCGCATCTCCTCATGGGGCACTTCAGGTTTCCAGATCAGAGACCCATAGGCGAAAAGCCAGAGCGGCCCGTCACCACGGCCGGACAGGATCAATGTCGCGAGCGGCAGGAAATCCTCTTCCCCCAGCAACTCGACCGACGGCAAGGGTCCGGCGTCCGCCACCTCGCGGTGGCAGAGCGCCACATGTGCGGGAGAAAGCCGAAGCCCTGCCATATATCACCCGTTGATCGCTGCGATCTCCCTGGCGACGCGGGCCGTGTCTTCCGCGTCCAGCGTTCCCACCCGCATGTCCACGCGCCAGGTCTCGCCGCCACCCAGGTTCACATAGAGGCCCTTCTTCTTTTCGGCCGTGTGGCCTTCCACCTCCGACGTCGAAGGGAACGCAACGCCAATGGCATCCTGGTCGGGCGTGCGGCAGATCCAGCGGATGCATTGTCCGCACTGCTCGGGACGGTAGCGCATGTAGTCCGATGATCCATCCGGGCGCCGCAACAGGGCGTGTGCGAACCCGTCGGGACCTGCCGTCATGTCGATGGTCATGGCCACTTCGGGATCAAAGGCGAGGCCGGGCCTCAGAACGTGATGCAGCTTGGGATCAGCGGCAAGTTTCTCCAGGAAATCCTTGTACGCGGCAGTCGGCGTGATGTGGGCCGGAATGGATTTGCGCACGCGGACGGCCTTGGAAGTTGCCGGTGCGGAATAGAAGAGTTCGCCATTGTCCACGGGACGGAAGTTGGCATGGGCGAGGTACATCAGGTCCATGGGCGTCTTCTTCAGATTCTCCACCGAAAGTGAAATATCAAGCAGGGTCGAATCCGCGCCCATCACATGGGTCGACGTTGCGAGGTAGTGATACGAGAAGGCCACCGTGTATTCATAGGTGCCAACAATGGCGCATGTGCCCTTCTGCTCATCGAGGACGACCCAGCCCTTCTGGTAAGGCGCATTGGGAAGTTCGCCATGCAGGGGATGGCGGTCCGTGGGACCTGGCGCGCCAATCGCCGTGGCGCCGCAGTGTATGAAGAACGCGCCGTAGGTTTCGAGATAGGGCACATCCGGCACCGGTTCGTCGAACATCGACTTCATCGTGAGGTCGCGGCCATCGAAGATGCAGCGCCAGATCTGATGCCCCTTGAAAGGTAGCACGATTATCTCGCCCCGCCTGTTGCGCACCCGCATCGCGGCGATGCCGCTGTCGTAGCGGAAGGTCGAGAGCGTGAAGCCTGCGGCTTCCGCCAGCGGCTTTTCCTTCTCGCCAAACTGGACCGCAGAAAGATCAATGCGCACAGGCATGGGGAATATCCTTGAAACGTCGTTGCGTGGCGCAAGGTTTGCCATGGCCGCCGCAGCTTGCCAAGCCGCCGTGGCGTGCGTCAGACGATGCCCGACGACGAGCCTGCAACGGCGGGACGTTCGGCCGTCTTGCGGGCACGATAGCCCGAGGCACGGTAGGTCTCGATCGGTGCCAGAGCGCCTCCCTTGCGCAGCCGCGCCTCCGCCAGGATCGGGGACACGTCGGTGGTATAGGCGACCTTCAGCATGCGGTGCGCCGCCATCACATCGTTGGACTCCTGCGCGGCAGCGAGCCCCTTGCGGTTGACCAGTGAGGCCTGCACGAAGCTCCGAAGGATTTCCGTGGCCGACGACATCAGGCTTTCGATCGGGTCCGTGACGTTGTGCGACTGGTCAATCATGTAGGCCGGGGCGAAGTCCTTGGCCTTGCGCAATTCGGCATCCACCAGTTCGTTGAACACGAGGAAGAGGCGGAACGGCTCGATGGCGCCCGCATCAAGATCATCGTCGCCATACTTTGAGTCATTGAAGTGGAAGCCTGCAAGCCGCCCAACATGAATGAGCCGCGCCACGATCTGCTCGATATTGGTATTGGGCGCATGGTGGCCAAGATCGACGAGGCACTTCGCCTGCGGCCCCAGGTGCTGCGCCGCCATGAGGCTGGAACCCCAGTCGGAGATCACCGTGGAATAGAAGGCGGGCTCATACATCTTGTGTTCGAGGAAGAGCAGCCAGTTCTTTGGCAGGCCGGCGTAGATCTGTTCGCAGGCCGCCAGATAGTTGTCGAACATCCGAGTCAGGTTCTGCTGTCCGGGAAAGTTGGTGCCGTCGGCGATCCACACCGTCAGCGCCGTCGACCCCAGCTTCTGGCCGATCTCGATGCATTCCAGATTATGCTCCACCGCCTGCTGCCGCGTTCCCTTGTCGGCATGCGACAGGGAGCCATGCTTGTAGGAGAGCGGCTGGCCCTTCTGGTCCTGGAAGGTGTTGGAATTGACTGCATCGAAGCCAAGCGAATATTGCGCCGCCTCCTGGCGGAGCGCATTGTAGTCTGAGACCTTGTCCCACGGGAAATGCGGGGACACGGTTCCCGTGGCGCGCGTCAACTGGTTGATGACGCCACAGTCTTCCAGCTTGTCGTGGACGTGGCGTGGTTCACCAGGCCCTGGAAAGCGGGCGAAGCGCGTGCCCCCCGTGCCCACGCCCCAGGTGGGCACGGCCACCTGATAGTCCATGGTCCGCCGTGTCAGGTCTTCGATCGAAATCCCGCGCCGCTGCAACTGCTGCCCGAGATGGGCATAATCATCCGTGTGGGCGATGAGAGACTTCGCGTTCTCACCTGCAATGAAATCACCTGAAATCGCGAAGCTCATGTGCCCCTACCGTGTGAAGGAAGCGAGATGACCCGCATCCACGTTGAGGATGTTGCCCGTGGACTTGTTGGAGGCATCGGAAGCAAACCAGTAGACCGCCTCGGCAATGTCCTCGGGATAGACGGAACGTTGCAGCAGCGAGCGCTTGCGATAGTGATCGTCCAGTTCATCGGGCTTGATGCCGAGGCTCTGGGCGCGGCTCATGCGGAAACCTTCCGACATGATCTTCGAACCGCGCAGCACCGCATCCGGGTTCACCGTGTTGACGCGGATGCCGAGCGGCGCACCTTCCGCCGCCAGCACGCGCGCCAGATGGATTTCCGCCGCCTTCATCGCGCCATAGGCCGAGGTGCCGGGCGAGGCCACCATGCCATTCTTCGAGGCGATGTAGATCATTGAGCCTGCGTTGTTCTGACGCTTCAGCAGGCGGAAGCCTTCGCGGCCCACGAGGAAATAACCCGTGCCAAGGATGGCCATCTGCTTGTTCCACACATCGAGCGTCGTCTCATCCGCCGGCATGGGAATGGCAATGCCCGCATTGTTGACGACGATGTCGAGGCCGCCGAAGCGCAGCGCGGTCTCGTCGAAGCCCTTCACCACGGCCTCTTCCTTCGTCACGTCCATGTTGACGGTGAAGACATTGTCCTTGCCGAAGCGCTTGCCCAGTGCCGCGCTCACCTCTTTCATGCCGTCGTCATTGATGTCGGCGATGGTGACACAGGCGCCTTCCGAGAGCAGCTTTTCGACGATCGCAAGCCCGATGCCGCTGGCACCACCCGTGACGAGCGCCACACGCCCCTGCAAGGCCTTGGGCTTCGGCATGCGCTGCAGCTTCGCTTCTTCCAGCAGCCAATATTCGATGTTGAAGGCCTCCTGCTCGGGAAGGCCGCGATACTGCGACACGCCGTTGGCGCCGCGCATCACGTTGATGGCGTTCACATAGAATTCCGAGGCGATGCGCGCCGTGGCCTTGTCCTTGGCAAAGGAGATGAGCCCCACGCGCGGCACGAGATAGATCACGGCATTGGCGTCGCGCAGCGCGGGCGAATCCGCATGCTTGCAGCGCGCGTAATAGGCCGCGTAGTCCTTGCGGTAGCCGTCCAGAAGCGCATCGAGGGCGGGACCGTCGGCATCATGCGGCACGATCAGCGGCTTGATCTTGGTGCGCAGGAAGTGGTCCGGGCATGAGGTGCCGAGCGGAGCCAGCGCGCCGAGCTGCTTTGAATTGACGAAGTCCAGCACCTCGGGAACGTCGGTGAAGTGGCCCGCCTTGTGCTCGCCCTTGCTGATGCGTCCGCGAATATCCGGCATGAGGCGGCGCGCCACCGCCTTGCGTTCCTCCGCCGGGAGCGATGCCACGGCCTCGCCGCCAAACACGGGGCGCTTCACATTCTTGTCGAGCCACACCGCAGCCTTGTTGATGATGCGGAGCGTCGTCTCGTAGCTTTCCTTGGCGGTCTTGCCCCAGGTGAACAGGCCATGGGCACCCAGCACAACGCCCACGAGTTTCGGATTGGCCGCCGCCATGGCGCCGAGCTTGATGCCAAGGTCGATGCCCGGGCGCTGCCACGGCAGGTAGCCCATCTCGTCGCCGAAGATCTCCTTGGTCAGCTTCTCGGAATCGGCCGAGGCGGCAATGGCGATCACCGCGTCCGAATGCACATGATCCACATGGGCCCACGGCACATAGCCATGGAGGCAGGTATCGATCGACGGTGCGCGGGGATTGAGGTTGAAGATGCAATGGTTCAGCGCGTGCACCATCGCGTCTTCCTGGTCGAGGCTCTTGTAGAGGGACTTCAGCGATTCCAGCTTGTCCATGTAGAGTGTGGCAAACCCGTCGAGCTTCATGGAGCCGAGGTCGCCGCCGGAGCCTTTCACCCACAGCACGGTCACATCCTTGCCCGTCAGCGGATCCTTGTGCGTCACCTTGGCGGAGGTGTTGCCGCCACCGAAGTTGGTGATCCGGAGATCGGCCCCCAGCAGGTTGGAGCGATAGAGGAGTTTGCCCGGCTCATCGAGACTGGCGGCGTGTTTATCGTCCCACAGGGACGTCAGGAGGATGTTGCTCATGGCGCAAACCATAGGCAAGGCATTCGCTCAAGGTCAATCAGAAATCATCACTGCATGTGCGATATTGCACTGCAATGACGTTTTGCGATGCAATATGAGTGAAACGACATTGACCTTTGTGAGCGATTTTGATTAGCGTCCGCTCATGCATGAACGCGAGCGCTGGCAGTTGATCCTCACCCACATCCGCAGCCGTGGCGTCATGCGGCTGCGCGAATTGGGTGCCATGACGGGGGCCTCGCCCGCCACCCTGCGCCGCGATGTCACCAAGCTGGAGGAGCTGGGCCAGATCAGGCGTATTCATGGTGGCATCGAAGTCGTGGAGTCGTTCCAGCAGTCGCACCTCAGCGCCAGGCCCTTCGGCATTGCCCAGGGCATGAACTCCGCCAAGAAGCGGGCGCTGGCGCGCGAAGCCGCCAACATGTGCCGCGACGGCGAATCGATCATCATCAATGCCGGTTCCACCACCTGGTACATGGCCGAATACCTGCGTGAGCGCCGACTGCAGATTCTCACCAACTCCTTTCCCATCGCTCAGGAACTGATCGGAACCAGCGGCAACCGCATCGTGTTGCCCGGCGGCGAGGTCTATCGCGAGCAGGGCATCATCCTCTCGCCGTTTGATGAAGATGCGATCCAGCATTTCACCGCGTCGCGCATGTTCATGAGCTGCCATGCCATCAGCCAGATGGGCGTGATCGAGGGAGATCCTCTCATTGCCCGCGCCGAGGCGAAGCTCCTCACCCGCGCCGAGCAGCTGGTGGTGCTGGCCGATTCCACCAAGTTCGAGACACGGGGCTCCATGGTGTTGTGCCAGCTCTCCCAGGTCCATACCCTCATCACCGACGAGGACGCGCCCCCCGCCATGCTCGACATGATGCGCGGCCGTGGCGTCAATGTGGTGATCGCCCGCGACGGCAGCGAGGCGAATTCGCGCACCGCCGCCTGAGCGGTTTGCGTGACGCGGCACGTCCTGTAACCTCCGCCCATGCACGCCCTCATCCTCAATCTCGTCCTCGCCACGGTCATGATGACCTGGACGGTTGGCATCCATTTCTTCGGCATCGTCTTTTTGCTGCGGCTCCTCACTCGCCACAGCCACCGCGTCGCCCACATGTCCGAGGTGATGCGGCAGATCTCGTTGCTGATTTTCGCCGTACTCGGCATCGTCGCCCTGCATACGGCGGAAATCTGGTCCTATGCGCTGGTCTACCTCACGCTGGGCGCCATCACCGAGTTCGAGCCGGCGCTCTATTTCTCCACCGTCAGTTTCACCACCCTGGGCTACGGCGACATCGTACTGGGGCCGGACTGGCGCATCATGAGCGCCATCGAAGGCGCCAACGGCCTCATCCTCTTCGGCTGGTCCACCGCCTTCCTCATTTCCATGATGAGCAAGATGCGCACCCTCGAACACGACTGGCTGGAGCGCTGAGGCAATGTACGTCTTCTCCACCTGACCTAGAACGTCATCACCTCGGTGTCATGCTCCATGAACGACACGACCTCGGGCACCCAGCGCGACTCCACAAAGGCCACGTGGTCGGGATGGATGTTGTAGCCGTGATAGGCATCCTGGTCGTCGAAGGTCATGGAGACGGCATAGTCGAAATCATTCTTCGGACTCGTCTCCCGCGAAATCGCAAAATCCCGCACACCGGGAATCTTCTGCAAGCCATTGAGGGCATCAAGGAACGACCGCTCTTGCGTCGAACCCTTGGCATGCTTCAGCTTGAAAATGGCCGCGTGACGGATCACGGCGTCACCTCGATCCGCTCAACTCCCTTCGGCTGCGTGATGCCTTTCCAGATCGAGAACGCCTGGTTCACGGGGGCGTTGGGTTTGCGGGCGACGAAGTCTCCGTCGCCGGCCTTGGCGCGCATGTCGCCCTGATCCCAGGCGATCTTGCCACGCGAGATCACGGTGCGCGGCACGCCCGTGCACTTGAAGCCTTCGAAGACATTGTATTCGATGCGGCTGATCTGCTTCTTCGCCGTGATCGTCTTGGTGCCCTTGGGGTCCCAGATCACGATGTCGGCGTCCGCGCCCGCGCGCACCACTCCCTTGCGCGGATACATGTTGAGGATCTTGGCGATGTTGGTGGAGGTCGCCGCCACGAATTCCTCCTTGGTCAGGCGCCCCGTGTTCACGCCTGCGGTCCACAGCACCGGCATGCGGTCTTCAAGCCCGCCCGTGCCGTTGGGAATCTGCGTGAAGTTTTTCGTCCCCATGCGCTTCTGCGCGCGCGTGAAGGTGGCGTGATCGGTGGCCACGACCGAGAGCGTGCCCGATTGCAGGCCCGCCCACAGCGAATCCTGGTGCTTCTTGTTGCGGAAGGGCGGGCTCATCACGCGGCCCGCCGCATGGTCCCAGTCCTTGTTCTGGTATTCGCTGTCGTCAAGCACGAGATACTGCACCAGCGGTTCGCCATAAACGCGCTGCCCCGCCTGCTTGGCGCGGCGGATGGCGTCATGCGTCTGCTCGCAACTCACATGCACGATGTAGAGCGGCACACCCGCCATGTCGGCGATCATGATGGCGCGGTTGGCGGCCTCGCCTTCCACTTCCGGCGGACGCGAATAGCTGTGGCCTTCAGGGCCCGTGACGCCACGCGCCAGAAGGTCGGCCTGCATGCGCGCCACAACATCGCCGTTCTCGGCATGCACCAGCGGAAGCGCGCCAAGCTGGGCGCAGCGCTTGAACGAGTTGTAGAGTTCGTCATCGTTCACCATCAGCGCGCCCTTGTAGGCCATGAAGTGCTTGAAGGTGTTGATGCCGTAGGTCTTCACCACGGTTTCCATTTCATCGTGGATCATCGGCGACCATTGTGTGATTGCCATGTGGAAGGAATAGTCGGCGGCCGCCTTCTCGCCCTTGTGGCGCCAGGCCTGATAGGCCTTGAGCAGGCTCTCGCCGGGCGCCGGAAGGCAGAAGTCCACTGTCATCGTCGTGCCGCCCGCCAGGCCCGCCATGGTGCCGGATTCATAGTCGTCGGCGGTCGACGTGCCCATGAAGGGCATGTCCATGTGCGTGTGCGGATCAATGCCGCCGGGCATGACATAGCAGCCGCCCGCATCAATCACCGTATCGCCCGAGAGGCCCTCGCCGACGGCAACAATCTGCCCGTCCTTGATGAGCACGTCGGCGCGTTCGGAAACATCGGCATTCACGACAGTTCCGCCGCGGATCAAAGTGGTGGCCATGGTAGTCCTCCGGTGATTTTTGACTGTTTGGTCAGAAGATGCCGCCGCGCGCGAGAACCTGTCAAGCCCGCACGCGTTTGAGCGTCAGCGCGATACCGCCAAGGATGAGCGCGGATGCCAGCAGGAATTCGCCTGGCAAATGCTCCCCCAGCAACAGGAAACCTCCCGCTGCGGCGACAGCCGGCACCAGCAGCTGCAAGGCACCTGCCGTGAACACGTTCATGTGCGGAACGACAGCATACCACATCACATAGCCCAGGGCCGATGTGAAGATACCGGAGGCGAGCGCCAGCAGCAGGCCATGGAGGCCTGGCCATTCCGGCTGGGCGGCCACCAGCCAGATGCCTGCGAGGACAGCCGCGCCGAGAAAATTCCGCGCCGTGCGCGCCACCGCGTGGCCGCCCTTGCGGCCTTCAACGGTGTAGAATCCCCAGGCCACGCCAGCCACGATCATCAACAACGCGGCAAGGATCGGCGGAGCCGACGCGCGCGGCAACAGAAGCCAGCCAAGTCCGGCAAGGGCGATGGCAATGCCGAGCACATCCCGTGTCCGCGGCGCGTGTCCCATGACCATGGCAATGGCGGAAACGGTGAGCTGTACCACCCCGAACAGGATCAAGGCACCCGTTGCCGCACCCATGGCGACATACGCATAGGTGAATGCGAGTGCGTAAATGAACAACGCTGCAATGCCGGCAAGATCCTTGGGGCCCGGGGCAAAGGTCAGGCCCCTGGCGAGGCCAATTGCAGCAAGCATGGCTGCGCCGGAAATCAACCGCACACCCATGAACATGGCCGGGGAAATGTCGTGGCTGGAAAGGGCAAGCCGCGTCAGTACGGAGTTGCCCGCAAAAGCCAGGATTGCGGCCACTGTCAAGGCGAGTGTGAGAAGCGGTTTCATGTCCGTCAACTCAAGGCGTGGCCGGCCTGACAATCCACGCGGCAGCTCCGCATGCGGATGCATGGGGAGTGGAGCCCCTGCGCTACCCGTTTCCGGAAAGAGCGCAGGGGCGTGTCGCTTACATGCCCTTGGCCTTGTCCGTCACGGCGGCGGACCAGGCGCCTTCCGGCTTCTTGGTGATGACCGGGGCCTCGCCGCCAGACGAGAGCAGCGTTTCCACCGTGCGGTCGGCAGCAGCGATGTCGAGGGTGCCATCCGAGCCTTCCGTCAGCTTGGAGATTTCGCCCATCATGCGCTTCTGATGGTCGATGGCAGCGGCACCCGTCGCGTCGGCATCGACAACGATCTGGGCAGATTCATCGTTATTGGCTCGGGCATAGTCCCAGCCCTTCATGGACGCCTTGACGAACTTCGCCATGGTCTCGACGAAAGCCGGATCCTTCAGCTTGTCCTCAAGAACATAGAGGCCGTCTTCCAGCGTGGCCACACCCTGGTCCTCATACTTGAAGGTGACGAGCTGGTCGGCGGGAATGCCGGCGTCGATCACCTGCCAGTATTCATTGTAGGTCATGGTGGAGACGCAATCCGCCTGCTTCTGGATCAAAGGATCAACGTTGAAGCCCTGCTTGATGACCTTGACGCCACCGGCCGAACCATCGGTCTTGTAGCCAAGGCGCGACATCCAGGCCATGAAGGGATATTCGTTTCCGAAGAACCACACGCCCAATGTTCTGTCCTTCAGGTCTGTCGGTGCCTTGATGCCGGTTTCAGCGCGGCAGGTGAGCATCATGCCGGAACGCTTGAAGGGCTGGGCGATATTCACCGTGGGCAAGCCCTTTTCACGCGAGGCCAGCGCCGAGGGCATCCAGTCCACGGCGACGTCAGCGCCGCCGCCTGCCAGCACCTGCTGCGGGTTCACGTCCGGCCCGCCCAGCTTGATCTCAACATCAAGACCGGCGTCCTTGTAGAAGCCCTTGGCTTGTGCGACGTAGTAGCCGGCAAACTGCGCCTGCGTCACCCACTTCAGCTGCAGTGTGACCTTTTCGGCACTGGCCGCACTGGCAGTGGCGAGCATGGCCGCAGCAGCGGCTGCCGCCGTCAGATATTTCTTCATCTTTAGTCTCCCTGTTTTATGTCCAAAGTCACGCCTTACGTGCGGTAAGACGGATGCCAGAATGTCACTCCCCGTTCTGCCAGAACGAGCAGTGCATAAAAAAGCGAGCCCGCCACCGCCGCCACGGCGATTTCGGCCCAGACCAGATCGAGGCTCATGCTGCCGAAGCCCGTCTGCATGCGAAAGCCCATGCCCGCGATGCGCGTGCCGAAAAACTCGGCCACGATGGCACCAATCATCGCCAGTGTCGAATTGATCTTCAGGGCGTTGAAGAGGAAGGGCATGGCGGCGGGCAGCCGCAAGGACGTGAGAGCCTGCATCCACGAGGCATTGTAGGAGCGCATGAGGTCACGCTCCAGATGCGAGGATGCCTGCAGGCCCGCAAGCGCGTTCACCAGCATGGGGAAGAAGGTCATGATCACAACAACCGCGATGTTGGGCGCAACGCCCGTGCCGAACCACATCACCATGATGGGGGCCACGCCGACGAGCGGCAGCACCGAGAAGAAGTTTCCGAGCGGCAGGAGGCCGCGCCGGAGGAAATCGAAACGGTCGCACAGAAGCGCCACGATGAGCCCCGCAGCACAACCGATGATCCAGCCGGGAATCACCGCCTGGATAACGGTCTTGAGGAAATCGTAGGCCAGCAGCGGAATCTCGTTCGTGATGCGCGCCCCGATCACCGAGGGCGCGGGCAGCAGCACCTGCGGGATCGGAATGGCGCGGCAGGCCACCTCCCAGACGGCGAGGATCGCCACACCTAGCAGCGCCGGGGCGAGAAGGTTGCGCAAGGCCCTCATGCGCGCACCCCCATGCGGGTCAGCATCCTGCGCTCGGCATGGCCCACGAGCCACACGAGTGTTGCCGCCATCACCGAGCCAGCGACCAACGCCGACCAGATCATCATGGTGAGGCCGTTGTACGAGCCGATGAGCAGCCGCGCGCCGATGCCGGCCACGGCACCCGTGGGCAGCTCACCGACGATGGCCCCGGTGAGCGCAATCGCGATGGCGATCTTGAGCGAAGTGAAGAGATAGGGCACCGAGGCGGGAAGGCGGAGCTTCCATAGCGTCTCCGCCGCACCGGCGTTGTAAGTGTGCATGAGATCGCGGTGGATGACATCAGGCGACATCAGGCCCTTCACCATGCCGATGGTGACGGGGAAGAAGCAGAGATAGGTGGAAATCAGCGCCTTGGGCAGGAGCCCGGTGAAACCCATCGCCCCCAGCACCACGATGATCATCGGCGCGATGGCGAGAATGGGAATGGTCTGCGAGGCGATGATCAGCGGCATCAGCGCCTTCGAGAGCAGCCTTGAATGCACGATCAGGATGGCAAGGCCGATGCCTAGCAGCGTGCCGAGGATGAACCCCACCAGCGTCGAGGAGAGCGTGACCCAGCAATGGTAGAGCAGTGACTTCTTCGCCCAGGGCGCGATGGTGAACACCGTCGCCCACAGATCGGCGGCAATCTGGTGCGGTGCCGGGATCACCGGCCGCGTGTGGTTCCAGCTTTCCGTGAGCGTGGCGGCAAGCCCGCCGCCAGCCGCCGCGATTTTCGCCTCCGCCACAACGGAATTCATGGGGATGCAGGCGAGATACCACACCACCACCAATATGAGGCAGATCACGAGCACGGGGATCGCCTGGCCGCGCTCAGTCTTCATAACTGTGCCCCGCCTTCAGGCCCTCGCGCACGCGATGCGCCAGCTTGAGGAACTCCGGCGACTCGCGGAAATCCAGCGTGCGGTCGCGCGGCAGGTTTGTTTCGATGACGTCGATGATGCGGCCGGGCCGCGGGCTCATCACCACGATCTTGGTGGAGAGGAACACCGCCTCAGGAATCGAGTGCGTGACGAACACCACCGTCTTCTGCGTCCGCGCCCACAGGTCGAGCAACTGCTGGTTCAGCTTGTCGCGCACGATCTCGTCGAGGGCACCGAAGGGTTCGTCCATCAGCAGCAGCTTGGGATCAAAGGCCAGCGCGCGGGCGATGGACACGCGCTGCTGCATGCCGCCGGAAAGCTGCCAGGGAAATTTCTTTTCGAAGCCGCCGAGGTTGACGAGATCGAGATTGCGCTTCACCCGTTCGGCAGCGCCTTCGATGCCCATGATCTCCAACGGCAGGGCCACGTTCTTTTCCACCGTCCGCCACGGGAAAAGGCCTGGCGCCTGGAACACATAGCCATAGGCCCGGGCGAGGCGCGCCGCATGGGGTGTCAGGCCGTTGACGGTGATGGTGCCGGAGGTCGCCTGCTCAAGATCGGCGATGACGCGCAAAAGCGTGGTCTTGCCGCAGCCGGAGGGACCGATGAAGGACACGAAGTCGCCATCCGCCACCGTCAGGTTGACCTTCGAGAGCGCATAGACCGGGCTGTCAGCCGTCTGGAACGTCAAGCTGAGGTCCTTGGCCTCGATCACGGCTGCCGCCACGGCATTCTCCCCGAAGGTTTTTTCTTGTTGGCCGGAAAGCTAACCGCACTTGACCATTTGATCAAGATTTATCAGGCTGGGGCCATGCCCAAGGCCCAGGCAAAGCCTGAACGGAAAACGCGCATCCAGTCGCAGAACGAGCAGATCATTCTGGACGCGGCCCTGGAGGTATTCTCCGCCTATGGCTATCGCGGCGGCACTATCGACCAGATCGCCGCCCGCTGCGGTTTGTCCAAGCCCAACCTTCTTTATTACTTCCGCCGCAAGGACGACATCTACGAAGCGGTGCTCGAACGCACCCTTGCCGACTGGTTGGAGCCGCTGCGCACGCTCGATGCGGCCGCCGACCCGGTGAGTGAGCTGACACGCTACATTTCGGCCAAGCTCGACATGACCTTCGAGCGCCCGGCCGCCTCCCGCCTCTTTGCCAACGAGATCCTGCATGGCGCACCGCACGTCGGGAAATTCCTGAAAGGTCCGCTGAAGGATCTGGTCGAGGCGAAGGCGCTGGTGCTGCGCCGCTGGGTGGCGGAAGGGCGGCTGCGCCCGCTTGATCCAGTGCATTTCATCTTCGCGATCTGGGCGGTGACCCAGCACTACGCCGACTTCGCGGCCCAGGTGGAGGCCATCACTGACGGCCCGCCCGACCGCGAAAGGGTCCGCCGCGCCGTCATCGACATCCTCCTCTGCGGCGTCAACAACGCGAAACCGGCCTGACCGTCACACGCCTTGCGGGCATCAGCAGGAGCTGTGCACGTTAACGCTTCGTTGCGGGGTGGCCGCTAAAACCTCGCCGTCATGGTTCCGAACGCCTCACTTCCGCGCCTCCTGCTGATCGGCAGCGATCATCCCACGACCTGGATCGTCTACAACAGGTTGGTGCGGGAGTTCGGCCTGTTCGATGCCATCATCGAGCAGCCGGTGGCGAAGTCCGTGCTGGTGAAGAACCGCGCCCGCAAGCTGGGCTGGCCGTCCGTGCTTTCGCAAATGGCCTTCGTGGCGCTCATCCGGCCGATCCTTGCCTACCAGTCGGAACGCCGCATCCGCGCCATCTGCCGCGACCATGACCTGGAACGCCAGCAGCCGTTCACGCCCGCCATCCACAACGTCTCGAACATCAACGCTCCCGAGTCGATTGCCCTCATCGCCGAGCGCAAACCCGATGTCGTGATCGTCAACGGCACGCGCATCCTGAAGAAGAACCTGCTGTCGGCGATCAAGGCGACCTTCATCAATACGCACCAGGGCATCACGCCCATGTACCGCGGTGCCCACGGCGGCTACTGGGCAATCTACAACAACGACCCTGCGAACTGCGGCGTCACCATCCATCTCGTGGATGAAGGGATAGACACGGGCGGTATCATCGCCCAGGCCCTGATCTCCCCAGCCGCGATCGACGGCTACCTCACCTATCCCTACCTGCAGATTGCGGCGGCCCTGCCCCTTCTTGCCGTCGCCATCCGCTCCCTCGCGGCAGGCAGCCTGCGCACTCTCTCGCGCAATGGACCATCCGCGGTCTGGTATCACCCCGGCTTCTTCCAGTACCTGAAAGCCCGCCTGCGCGGCGTGCGCTGATCCTCACACGATCTTGATCGTCTTCGGGTCCCAGTCCTTGGGCTGCGGGTATTGCGGATTCATTTCTTCCAGCGTCTCGCGCACGATCCCCGCGACGATGCCGTTGCGAACCCAGTTGCGGTCGGCGGGGATCACATGCCAGGGCGAATGTGCCGTGGAGCAGCGGTTCAGCATGACCTCATAGGCCTCGGCATAGTTGTCCCACAGCGCCCGGTCATCGAGGTCGCCCGGATTGAATTTCCAGCGCTTGGTCTCGTCCTCCACGCGCTCCTTCAGGCGTTCAGCCTGTTCGTCCTTCGAGATGTGCAGCATGAACTTGAGAATGCGCGTGCCATTGTCACTCAGCATCTTCTCGAAGGCGTTGATCTCGTCATAGCGCCGTTCGATTGCCTCCTTGGGCGCATAGCCCTTCACCTTCACCACCAGCACGTCTTCATAATGCGAGCGGTTGAAGATGCCGATCATGCCCTTGGGCGGGGCAACCTTGTGCACGCGCCAGAGATAGTCCTGGGCCAGTTCCGGTGCCGTCGGTGCCTTGAAGGGCGAGATGGTGACGCCGATGGGCCCGCAGGTGTTGAACACCGCCCGCACCGTGCCGTCCTTGCCCGAACAATCGATGCCCTGCAGCACCACCAGCAGGGCGCGCTTGCCTTCCGCAAACAGGCGGTCCTGCAACCCGTCGATGGCCTCGGCATCCTTTTCGGTCTGCGCCTTGGTCTTGTCCTTGTCGTCGAAGGTGCCCGTATCACGCGGATCGGCGGAGGCCAGCTTGAAGGCCTTGCCGGGTGCCACCCGGAAACGTTCGGCGAGCGACTTTGCCATGAGCTTGACCCCTTTCACGCAGGACGGCAGGCATTAACCTGCCCTTGATTGAAAGCATCCTTTGCTGCAAGCCTCAAGATTTGGCAATCCTAAGGGGTACTTTGTGTCCGACCATCCGTCCAACATTCCGCAGATGAAGAGCGCGGCCTACCGCCTGCCCGCCATGGATATCGAATTCCTGCTGGGCGACACGACGCGCGGCATCCGCTTCCAGCTTGAATACCAGAAGGCGGAAGAAAACCTGCGCAGCTGGGGTGTGGAGACAACCGTCGTTGTCTTCGGCTCGGCCCGGGTGAAACCCGGCGCTGCCGATGGCTGGTATGATGGCGCCCGCGCCTTCGGCCGCATCTGCTCCGAGAACGGCGGCTCCAAGCACCGGGTCAAGCCTCTCTACAATGTGATCGCCACCGGCGGCGGTCCCGGCATCATGGAAGCCGCAAACCGCGGTGCCTATGACGCGGGCGCTCCATCGATCGGCTACAACATCACGCTTCCCATGGAGCAGGAACCCAACGCCTTCTCCACCCCCGACCTCACCTTCCGCTTCCACTATTTCGCCATGCGCAAGATGCACTTTGCCATGCGTGCCGCAGCCCTGGTGGTTTTCCCCGGCGGCTTCGGCACCATGGATGAATTGTTCGAATTGCTCACCCTGCGCCAGACCGGAAAGATGACGAAGCCGCTCCCGGTCGTGCTCTTCGATTCCGCGTTCTGGAAGCGCACCATCAATTTCCAGAGCTTTGTCGACGGCGGCCTGATCAATGAGCGCGACCTCGGCCTCTTCACCTTTGCCGATACCCCCGAACAGGCATGGAGCGAACTCCTCGCTGCCGGCCTCCCCGTTCCCAAGGATTGATCATGCTGAAGTTGCACGTCCACGGCGCCGCCCGCACGGTCACGGGTTCCAACTACATGATCGAGACCGAAAAGGCCCGCGTCCTCATCGATTGCGGCATGTTCCAGGGCGCACGCACCGTAAGCGAATTGAACTACCGCCCCCTTCCCTATGACGTGACGAAGATCACAGCGCTGGTGCTGACCCACGCCCACATCGATCACACAGGCCTCGTGCCCAAGCTGGTGAAGCACGGCTATGCCGGACCCATTCACGCCAGTGCGGGAACCCGCGACCTTTGCGGCATCATGCTCCCCGATTCCGGCTTCATCCAGGAAACGGAAGTGAAGAAGCTGAACGAGCGCAACGTCAAGCGCGGGCGCCCCGAGGTGGAGCCGATCTACACCATGGATGATGCCATGGCGTCGCTGAACCTGTTCCAGACGCAAGCGATGGAACAGTGGTTCTCGCCTGCCGAGGGAATCCGCATGCGATTCTGGAACGCGGGCCACCTCCTCGGCTCATGTTCCATCGAAGTGGAAGTGGAGCAGGCCGGCACCAAGCCCACCCGCATTCTCTTCTCGGGCGACATCGGCCCCGACAACAAGCTGCTGGAAGAAGATCCGGAAGCCCCGCAGAATTTTGACTTCGTCATCTGTGAATCGACCTATGGCGGCCGGGACCGTTTTGAACGTTCCCCCGAGAAGCGCCTGGAACTGCTCGCCAGCGAATTGCGCGATGCTGCAGGCCGCGGCGGCGTGATGCTGATCCCGTCATTCGCGGTGGAACGCACCCAGGAAGTTGTGACCGACCTCATCACCGTGATGGAGCGCGGCCTTGCGCCCAAGTGCAACATCTTCATCGACTCACCACTTGCCAACAAGGCGACCGCCGTTTTCCGCAAGCATGCCCATGAGAGCACGGGCGGCGCAGCGCTGGCCCATGCCTTCGCCTCGCCGCTGGTGAAATCCACGGAGAGCGTGGAGGATTCCAAGGCGCTCAACCGCTTTACCGGATTCCACATCGTCATTGCCGCATCCGGCATGGCGGAAGCGGGGCGTATCCGTCATCATTTGCGCAACCGCCTGTGGCAGCGCTCCACCACCGTTCTGCTGGTGGGCTTTCAGGCCAGGGGTTCATTGGGCTCGCTCCTCGAAGATGGCGCCAAGCGCGTCACCATCATGGGAGACGAGATCAAGGTTGCCGCCACCATCCGCCGCATCGAGGACTATTCCGGCCACGCCGACGGCCCCGAACTGGTGAAGTGGATCAAGAACCGCCTTCCTGTCGGCAAATCCATCTTCCTCACCCATGGCGAAGAGGAGCCGCAGGTGGCGTTGGCCGAGGACATTCGCGGGCTGGTGCCCGACGATTGCATCGTGCGTCCCCGCCTTGACGACGTCTACGACCTCACCGGCAGCGCCTGCGCCCTGCTGGCCGATGAAACGAAGCCCCGCATCGATCCCACCGATGTGGCGAAGCTCGACTGGAACAACGACCTGCAATCCCTCATCCTCGACATCGGCGAGCAATTGAAGACCGCTGCCGATGCCAAGTCGAAGGCCGTCATCGTCCGCCGCCTCCGCCGCGCGCTGGTGGAGGCCAATGGTGCGCCAGCGGCCGACAGCGGCAGCCACGTCAGGGGGAAAGGTTCTGCCATCGACGAATGATGCGGAACAACCGTTCCGGAATCATTGCTGTTGCGGCTGTTCCATGGTTTGTTGCGGGGCATGACCGTGACCGATACCCCGCGTGACTTCACAGCCCTCCGCGCCCTCATCGTCGAGCGTGCCCCGGACTTTCCCCGCCGTCTCACCCAGGTTGCGAGTTACGCACTGGAAAACCCGGACGACATCGCCTTCGGGACGGTCGCGACCATCGCCCAGGCGGCGGATGTGCAGCCCTCGACGCTGGTGCGCTTCGCCCAGAGCCTCGGCTACCAGGGCTTCAGCGAATTGCAGGAGGTCTTCCAGTCCCGCCTGCGCGAGCGCGTGCTGAACTACGACGAACGCCTCGAACAACTGCGCGAACACACGCGCAATTCGGGCAAGGCGGGGCTTGTCTTCGACGGCTTCGCCAATGCCTCCGAGCAGTCGCTGGCGACACTGCGCGAGAAGCTGGACCCGCAGCAGTTGCAGGTGGCCGCCGACATGCTGGCCAAGGCCGAGACCATCTACCTGATCGGCCTGCGCCGCTCCTTCCCGATCTCCACCTACATGGCCTATGCCTTCGGCAAGCTCGGCATCCGCTATGCGCTCGTTGATTCCCTCGGCGGACTTGCGGCGGAAGACACCAGCTTCGCCACACCGCAGGACGTGGTGCTGGCCGTGAGCTTCACGCCCTACGCCAGCGAGACCGTGACCCTGACACAGAAGCTCGCCGCCCGTGGCGTGCCGGTGCTGGCCATCACCGATTCACCCTTCTCGCCGCTCGCCTCCATCGCCCAGGCCTGGTTCGAGGTGCAGGAAGCCAATTTTGAGGGCTTCCGCTCCATGGCGGCCACCTTGACGCTCGCCATGACGCTCACCGTGGCGACGGCAGAACGGCGCAGCAAGAAGAAATAGAATATTCATTCCACTTGACAAATTAGGGGAATTATTGTTCTGTGTTGGTCACGTTTGACCCCTACGTTACCACGGAGTTTTCCCATGGCTGCCCCATCCGGCGCGCCGACAGCGCTTGACGTCATTACGATGGGGCGCTGCTCCATCGATCTTTACGGCCAGCAGATCGGCTCGCGCCTCGAAGACATGGCCTCCTTTGCCAAGTCGGTGGGCGGTTCTCCCTCCAACATCGCCATCGGCACCGCCCGCCTCGGTCTCCGCTCCGGCCTCATCACCCGCGTGGGCGACGAGCAGATGGGGCGCTTCGTGCTGGAGCAGATGGCCCGCGAAGGCGTCTCCACCAAAGGCATCGCCACCGACCCCGCCCGCCTCACCTCGCTGGTGCTGCTGGCGGTCGAAAGCGACAAGTCCTTCCCGCTCATCTTCTACCGCGACAACTGCGCCGACTCGGCCCTCTCCGAGGCCGACGTGAGCGAGGACTTCATCCGCTCCGCGGCGGCCCTCCTCGTCACCGGCACGCATTTCGCCCGCGAGGTGAACGACAAGGCCCAGCGCAAGGCCATGGCGCTCGCAAAGAAACATGGCCGCCGCATCGTCATTGACATCGACTACCGTCCGAACCTCTGGGGCCTCGCCGGTCATGGCGCGGGCGAGGAACGCTACATCAAGTCGGACATGGTGACGTCCCACCTGCAATCCATCCTCGCCGACTGCGACCTCATCGTCGGCACAGAAGAGGAAGTGCACATCGCCGGCGGCAGCGAGGACACGCTGACGGCGCTCCGCACCATTCGCGGCCTGTCGAAGGGCGTCATCGTGCTGAAGCGCGGCCCCATGGGCTGCGTTGTCTATCCCGCCGCAATTCCCGCCTCCCTCGAAGGCGGCATCGTCGGCAAGGGCTTCCCCATCGAAGTCTACAACGTGCTGGGCGCAGGCGATGCCTTCATGTCGGGCTTCCTGCGGGGCTGGCTGAAGAACGAGCCCTACGAGATCTGCGCCACCTGGGCCAATGCCTGCGGTGCCTTCGCCGTCTCGCGCCTGCTCTGCTCGCCGGAATACGTCACCTGGGAAGAACTGCAGTATTTCCTCAAGCACGGCTCGCCCGTGAAGGCGCTGCGCACCGACGACAACCTCAATCACATCCATCACGCGACCACGCGCCGCAAGGCCTGGCCGAAACTCCTCGCCTTCGCCATCGACCATCGCAAGCAACTGGAAGACATGGCCGACAGCGTGGGCGCCGACCGGGCCCGGATCGCGCCCTTCAAGCGCCTCGCCATGCAGGCCATCGCCAAGGTCGCCAACGGCCAGTCCGGCTTCGGCACGCTTCTCGACGACACCTATGGCCGCGAGGCCATGTTCGATGCTGCGAAACTCGGCCTGTGGGTCGGCCGTCCGCTGGAAAGGCCCGGCTCACGCCCGCTTCAGTTCGAACACACGCAGGATGTGGGATCGCGCCTCGTCGATTGGCCCGTCGATCACTGCATCAAGTGCCTCGCCTTCTATCATCCCGATGATCCTGCCGAACTGAAGCAGCAGCAGCTTGCCAAATACCGCCAGCTCTACGAGGCCGCCCGCAAGGTGGGCCGCGAGTTGCTGATCGAGATCATTGCCGGCAAGAACGGTCCGCTCGACCGCTACACCATCGCCCGCGCCATGCAGGAGATCTACGACCTCGGCATCCGCCCCGATTGGTGGAAGCTCGAACCGCAGGCGGACGCGTCCGCCTGGGACGAAATCGGCAAGGTCATCGACAACAACGACGCGCTCTGCCGCGGCGTGGTGCTGCTCGGCCTTGAAGCGCCGGAGGACGAACTGGCCAAGGGCTTCGCCGCCGTGGCCGCCAAGCGCCATGTGAAAGGCTTCGCTGTAGGCCGCACCATCTTCAACGATGCTGCCCGCGCCTGGCTCGCAGGCCAGATCGACGACACCGCAGCCGTCACCATGATGGCAGAGAAATTCGGCAGCCTCGTGCGCATCTGGGACGATGCGCGTCGCGCCTGAGGAGACACGAGCATGAGCAAGACCATCCGCCTCACCACCGCACAGGCCCTCGTCAGGTTCCTCTGCGCCCAGATGACCGTGATCGACGGCAGGAAAACGCCGGTCTTTGCCGGCGTCTGGGGCATCTTCGGTCACGGCAACGTCGCCGGCCTCGGCGAGGCGCTCTACCAGGTGCGCGACCGGCTTCCCACCTACCGCGGGCAGAACGAGCAGAGCATGGCGCTCTCCGCCATCGCCTATACCAAGGCCACCAACCGCCGCCGCGTGATGGCGGCGACAAGCTCGATCGGCCCCGGCGCCCTCAACATGGTGACCGCCGCCGCCGTCGCCCATGTGGACCGCCTGCCGCTGCTGCTCCTGCCCGGCGACGTGTTTGCAGGACGCAGGCCCGATCCCGTCCTCCAGCAGATCGAGGACTTCGGCGACGGCACCGCGACCGTCAACGACAGCTTCAAGCCTGTGTCCCGCTACTTCGACCGCATCATGCGTCCCGAACAGCTGATCCCCGCGCTGAACCGCACCATGTCCGTGCTGACCGATCCCGCCGAGTGCGGACCCGTAACGCTCGCCCTCTGCCAGGACACGCAGGCCGAAGCCTTCGATTATCCCGAGAGCTTCTTCCGCGAACGCACCTGGAGCTTCCGCCGCCCGCGCCCGGACGAAGGCGAACTCCACGCCGCCGTGGCCGCCCTCAAGGCCGCGCAGAAACCCGTCATCATTGCCGGTGGTGGCGTCAACTTCTCGGAAGCGAACGCAGCTCTCGCCGCCTTCGCTGAACGCCACGGCATTCCCGTGGTGGAGACACAGGCCGGCAAGTCGTCACTGCCCTTCCTCAATGACCTCAACATGGGTGCCGTCGGTGTCACCGGCACGGGTGCCTCCAACACCGTGAGCGAATACGCCGACCTGCTGCTCGCCGTGGGCACGCGCCTCCAGGATTTCACCACCGCCTCATGGACGCTGTTCCAGAACGCATCCAAGACGTTGATCGGCCTCAACACGCAAGTCTTCGACGCGAGCAAGCATCAGGCCCTGCCGCTGGTCGCGGATGCCCGCGTCGGCCTTGAGGAACTCTCCGCCAATCTCGGCAAGTGGACCGCCCCCGCCGCGTGGACGGCAAAGGCAAAGGCCGCCCGCGCCGACTGGATCAAGGTGGCCGAGACCTACACCGCCGCCAGCAATGCCGAACTGCCATCGGATGCGCAGGTGGTGGGCTCGGTGCAACGCGCGCTCGGCCGCGACGTGATCGGCATCTGTGCCGCAGGCGGCTTGCCCGGCGAGATGCACAAGCTCTGGCAGGCCAGTTTCCCCGGCTCCTACCACATGGAATACGGTTTCTCCTGCATGGGCTACGAGATTGCCGGCGGCCTTGGCATCAAGATGGCGCGGCCCGACAAGGACGTCGTCGTCATGGTGGGCGACGGTTCCTACATGATGATGAACTCCGAACTCTCGACCGCCGTGATGCTCGGCCACAAGCTCACCATCGTGCTGCTCGACAACCGCGGCTATGGCTGCATCAACCGCCTGCAGCATGCGACGGGCGGCGAACGCTTCAACAACCTCTATGACCACAACGTGAAGCAGGAAGTCTCGCCCGCCATCGACTTCGCCGCCCATGCGCGCGCACAGGGTGCGATTGCCCTGAAGGTCAAGTCGCTCGCCGAACTGGAGACGGCCCTCAAGGACGCGAAAGACAACACCCGCACCACGCTCATCGTCATCGACACCGATCCGATGATCTCCACCGATGCCGGTGGCGCCTGGTGGGACGTGGGCGTGCCCGAAGTCTCCGTCCGCCCCACCGTCCTTGACGCCAGCAAGGAATGGGCCGAAGCACGCGCCAGGCAGACCCTCGGATATTGATACTGGGATAGACAACCATGCCCTCCAGACTCCTCGTCAAGCCGTCGAAGAAGACCGGCAAGGTCATCTCCGTCACGCCGAAATCGGCAAAGTGGAAATACGTCGGCCATGACGTGTGGAAACTCACCCCCGGCAAGACCGCCAAGGGTGTTGAAGCCGCGCGCGAAACCTGCATCGTGTTCATCTCCGGCAAGGGCGAGGTGAAGGTTGCCGGCAAGAGCTTCGGCGTGGTCGGTGAACGCATGAACGTGTTCGAGGGCAAGCCGTGGAGCGTCTATGTGCCGCCGGGGGCGAAATGGTCGGTGACGGCGGAAACCGATTGCGTCGTCAACATCTGCACCGCACCAGCAAAAAAGGCCACAGAGGCCTTCGTCATCGATCCGGCCACACTCTCGATCGAAACACGCGGCTCCGGCTCCAACACGCGCTACGTCTGCAACATCCTGCCTGAGCAAGACCCCCGCGCCGAGAGCCTGCTGGTCGTCGAGGTGATCACGCCCAACGGGTCCACCTCGTCATACCCCTCGCACAAGCACGACAAGAACAACCTGCCCAAGGAGTCGCTGCTGGAGGAGACCTACTATCACCGCCTCAACCCGCCGCAGGGCTTCGCCTTCCAGCGCGTCTACACCGACGACCGCAAGCTGGACGAGGCCATGGCCGTGGAAGACGGCGACATCACCATGGTGCCCAAGGGCTACCACCCCTGCGCCACCATCCACGGCTACGACCTGTATTATCTCAACGTCATGGCCGGACCAGTACGGATCTGGAAGTTCAACAACCAGAAAGACCACGAGTGGCTGCTGAAGAAGACGTGAGGGCGGCACCAGTTCCTCTTTTCATTCGTCATTCCAGAGGCGCGCCTTGATGGCACGACAGCGCGTTCTGATTTGAACGATCCAACCCAGTGCCGACACCCCGGCGCAGGCCGGGGCGGGGCTCACCACCGGAACTCCGCCGCCACGTAATCCGGCTGCGGTTCCAGTTCCGCCTCCACCACGCCCGCACTCACACCCTGCTGCACCAGCAGTGTTGACAATCCGGCTCCACGCCCGCCTGCCACATCGTGTTCGGCACTGTCGCCGATGCAGAGCACGCGGGCCGGGTTGCCGAACAGTTTCAGCGCATGCCGGTAGATGCCCGCGTAGGGTTTGCCAATCCACGACACCTTGCCACCCATCTCCTCATAGACGGCGGCAATGGCGCCGGGCGCGGGCTGCAAGCCGGAGGATGTGATCATCCACCGGTCGGGATTGCAGCACAGCGCCGGCAACGTGATGCCCCGGAACAGGGCGCGATAATCATCGAGCGACAGGCGCGGCGCATTGGAGCCGAGGATGAGCATCACCTCCGCCTCCTTTGGGTCATCGACGAATCGGATGGGATCGAAGGCGTAGTCCTCGCCATCCTTGCCGACGAGGAAGGCCGTCTTCACGTCAAGCGACTGGAACGCAACCTCGCCAGAACTCACGCAGTCCACGAAATGCGCGCGCGGGATTCCCATCTTGACGACGCGCGCTGTGTTGGGCGCGGCGCGCTTTCCGGAATTGGTCATGACGACGACGGGAATATCAGCCGCATGCAGTTCCGCCAGCACAGCGGCAGCACCCGGATAGAGTTTCTGCCCATCATGGATGACGCCGAACTGGTCGATCAGCATGGCATCGAAATCGCGCGCGATCTCCCCGAGGCCCGAGATCCTACGCATCGTGGCCGATCCCGCGCCAGGCCAGCCGGGCCGTACCCATGGCGGCATGTTCGCTTTCAGGCTCAAGCGCCGGAACGCCCAGCGCCTTCAGCCGCATGCGTGTCCATTTGTCGTTGGCCGCACCGCCACCGACGCTGCGGATGGACGCCAGCGGTGATGCGCCAAGCTCGGCGAGCTTGCGATAGGCCAGCGCCTCCACCGCCGCGATTCCCTCCAGCAGGCCTTGCAGGAACACCTCGTCCTGCGAGGGCCGTGGCGTGACGCGCGGCGCAAAGGCCGGATCATTGACGGGGAAGCGCTCGCCCGGCCGCGACAGCGGATAGTAGTCGAGGCCCGTCGGCACCTCGGGATCGATCAGCGCCGTGAGCCGCACGATTTCCTCGCGCGAGAAGAATGACGCCAGAACCCCGCCGCCCGTATTCGACGCGCCACCCGCCAGCCACTGGTCGCCGATGCGGTGGCTGTAGATGCCGAAGTTCGGCGCGAACACCGGCGTTGCCGAAAGAAGCTTCAAAGTCAGCGTGGTACCGAGCGATGTGACGCCATCACCTGCAGCGCGGGCGCCGCTGGCGAGGAAGGCCGCACAGCCGTCCGTCGTGCCCGCCACCACGGCGACGCCATCGGGCAGGCCCAGGTTCTGCGCCATCTCCGGCGTGAGCGTGCCCACGCGCGTCCCTGCGGGCACCACCTTGGGAAAACGTGCCGCATCGAATCCGGTCCCTGCGATCCACGCCGGCCATTCCCGTTTCACCGGGTCATAGCCGGACTTGAGCGCGTTGTTTTCATCAGACACATCGAAGAGTCCGCACAAACGTCCCAGCAGCCAGTCCGCCTGATGCAGGATGCGGGGCGCGGCCTTGTCCATCATCATGGCGCGCGCCAGCGGCGATGTTCCCCCAAGCGCCGCCGTCTCCGCCGGGGCAACGGCGGCAATGGCCTTCACCGCATCGGCCTCCGCCACGTCGTTGTACATGGAGGCAAGGCCCAGCGGCTGGCCCGCGGCATCGACCGGCAGGATCGTTCCCGATGTTCCGTCAATCGCCAGCGCCAGCACCTGTATGCCGTTCAGCCGGAGACCCGCGAAGGCCTGGGTGAGCGCATCCCACCAGATCGCCGGATCCTGCAGGGCGCGGCCGAAATCGATGAGTGGTGCCGCCATCGTGGCCTGCGACATGGCGAGGAGCGCGCCGTCCTTGCCGCGCGCCGCAATGCGCACGCCCGATGTGCCCACATCAATGCCCAGAACGGCTTCCTGTGCCATGATCTTGCTCTCCCCCGCGGTTACTTCAGGGCCAGCAGTTGGCGCGCCGTCGCCTCATCCGTCAACAGGCGGTTGGCATAACGCGCCACCAGCGCCCCGTGGATGACGCCGACCTTCGCCTTGCCGCCCGACGCCAGGATCGAATCCCGCACCCCCTTGAGATGGACAGGCGACAGCCCCACGGCGCGGAAGTTGAGCTGATGGTCGATCACATCGCCTGCCGTGTTGATCCAGTGAGAACACACGTCGCCCACCGCGCCGGCGGCCTGCAGGCTTTTGGCCTCCGCATCGGTGATGAGGTTGAGTGCCGTCATGGTGTTGGCATGGGCAAGGTCCCCCACCGAGAGGAAGGCCAGATCGACGGTGCGGCCACGCTCGAAGACATCGCGCAACATGGGCTGGTTCATCAGCATGTCGCGGCTTTCAGCCGAATCGGTGAAGGCGGGACCGGCAAAATAATAGCACTGCCCGCCGATGATATCCGCGAGGTGCGAGGCCGTTTCATGCGGATTGACGGCGGAGGATTGCGTCAGCCCGCCGATCAGCGAGACAACCGACAGCTTTCGATAGGGCTTGCGCACCACCGAGGCCAGCGACAGCCGCAGCGTCCGCCCCCAGCCCACGCCAACCGACATGTTGTCGTGCAGGTGCTGCGACAGGTAGTGCCCAGCCGCCGCCGCGATCAGCGGACGGATCTGCATGGCATCGGCCGGCGATGGCACCACGACCGCATCCTTGAGACCGTAGCGCGCCACCAGTTCATGTTCCAGCGCCACGCAACCCGCAAGCCGGCCAGTCACCTGGATTTGCACGAGGCCCTGGTCCCGCGCCTGCGCCAGAAGCCGGTTCACGCGCAGCCGCGTCAATCCCAGCTTCTTGGCAATCTGCTCCTGCGTGCTGTTGCCGATGAAGTAGAGCCAGGCCGCGCGCGTCGCCAGCTGCTCCTCGCGGTCGGCTTCCGGAAGCATGCTCCCAACATCAACTGCCGCAGCGGAGAGGCTGGCAGCGGCATCATCGGGAAGCGTTGCGGACATGTGTTCTCAGCCCGTGTGAAATTTCGCCCAGGGCGGATCGAGTGGCGTGTCGTTGGTGAGGCAGTCAAGCAGCGCCTGCGTCAGCGGCAGGCGTATTGCCACCAGCGTGCCCGCCGCCATCATCGCCCGGAGCGATGCTGCGACGGCGCGGCCCAGTTCCGCCCCTTCGATCGTATCATCGCGCATCGGCCCCGCCTTCACCTGGTTGTAGGTGAGGCCACGGCCCAGATTGTTGCCAAGCCTGGAATTGCGCCCGGCCTGGCATGTCACATAGAGGTCGCCGGTGCCCGGCATGCCCCAAACGCTCTCCGCCGTGCCGCCCAGGGCCCGCGAAAGCTCCATCATCTCGCGAACCGCCTGGTCGAAAAGGATGGCGGCGGCATTGTTGTTGCGGCCCTTGTTCTCCGCTTCCGGCAAGGTTTCCAGCTTGCCATGGGCCCAGCCCACGGCGATGGCGAAGAAATTCTTGAACGCCGCGCAGGCCTCCACGCCCAGCATGTCGGTGGAGGTGCGGGGGTGATAATAGTCCGTCTCGAAATCGCGGGCGAAGCTGTGCGCCAGCGCTTCATCGCGCGAGACGATGACAGTGCCCGTCTGCCGCCGCACCGCCAGTTCACCGGCAATGCAGGGCCCGCCAATGGCAGCGACGGGCACCTTGAATCCGAGCCGCGTCTGCAAGGCGGCTTGCACCACGTCGGGGAACGCCCCGAGCCCCGCCGGCTCCGGCGACATGCCCTTGGTGATCATGATGACGGGCGTCGATTTCTTCAGCACGCCCGCCAGCTGGTCGATGGCCCACTCCACCCCCGCCGAGGCCACGCCCAGCAAGATGAAATCGGTGTCATCTCCCACGGCCTTGGCCAGGTCTTCGTGATGGAAGGCCTGCACCGGCTTGGGCAGCGTGACGTTCAGCTTGGGATGAAGGCCGCTCGCCTTCACGCTGTCGATGATGGCCCGGTCGAGATGCGTGCCGACAAGCCGCACGCGCATGCCCCGGTCGGCGAAGGGCAGCACCATGGCGGATCCCATGACGCCAGCCCCCAGGATGGTGACGGTCTTGCTCACAGTGACAGTCTCACAGCGCCTTGCCTGTATCGGCGTCGAACAGGTGGACGCGGTCGAGGCGCGGCGCCAGGCTCACCGTGGAGCCGCGCTTGAGGTCGGCGCGTTCGCGCAGCACCGCGCAGATTTCTTCCTCGCCCATATCACCATAGACATGCAGTTCCGGCCCCGTGGGTTCCGTGACCGAGAGGGCGATGTCGAAACCCTTGCCCAATTCCAGGTCTTCCGGGCGGATGCCATAGACCACCTTCTGGCCTTCCCTGGCGCGGGCATCCTTGGGCGGCAGCGGCAGGCGCGTGCCGTTGGCGGCAACCACGGCCCCCTTGGTCACCGTGCCCTTGATCAGGTTCATCGATGGCGAACCGATGAACGAGGCCACGAAAAGATTTGCCGGGTGGTCATAGACCTCCAGCGGCGAACCTTCCTGCTCGATCACGCCATCGCGCAGGATGACGATCTTGTCGGCCATGGTCATGGCCTCGATCTGGTCGTGCGTCACGTAGACGGTCGTCGTCTTCAATCGCTCGTGCAATTCCTTGATCTCGGTGCGCATCTGCACGCGCAGCTTCGCATCGAGGTTGGAGAGCGGCTCGTCGAACAGGAACACCGCCGGGTTGCGCACGATGGCGCGGCCCATGGCGACGCGCTGGCGCTGCCCGCCCGAAAGCTCGCGCGGGAAGCGCGCCATGTAGGGTTCGAGGTTGAGGATCTTTGCGGCCCAGGACGTCTTCTCGTCGATCTCGCTCTGCGGGCGCTTGGCCAGCTTGAGCGAGAAGCTCATGTTGTCCTTGACGTTCATGTGCGCGTAGAGCGCATAGTTCTGGAACACCATGGCGATGTCGCGGTCTTTCGGATGCTCGTCGTTGACGCGCCTGTCGCCGATGGAAATATCACCGGAGTTGATGCTTTCCAGTCCGGCGATCGAGCGCAGCAGCGTGGACTTGCCGCAGCCGGATGGCCCCAGCAGCACCACGAAGGAACCATCGTCGATGGTGAGGTCAACACCGTGGATGACTTCGAGGTTGCCGTAGTTCTTGCGGATGTTGCGGAGCGTGACGGATGCCATGGATGCGGTCCCTATTGCGGATCGTGTGTGAGGAAATCGTCGAGAAGCCCGGCGTCATCCGCGAGGTCCAGGAAGGACCAGCGGTTGCGGATGTCGCGGGCATGTTTCATGGCCTGGCGCCAGATGTCGCGCGGCAGGCCGAGATCGCTTGCGGTGACGGGGCCACCCGCCTCCTGCAGCATGTGCTGGAGTTCATCGGGGTCGATCATCATGGCCTTCAGTTCGGCGCGCAGTTGCGGCCACACCTCGGCAAGGCGGCGGTTGAAGCGCGCCGCACCTTCCGTGTCGAAGGACTTCTTCTTTGCTTCGGCAAACATCATGCGGCCGATGCTTGCGCCATAGCGCAGGACAAAATCCGTTTCTGAAATGCGGGTCGCCTTGATCTGCGGCGCCTTGTCGAGTGAGAGGAGGAAGCGGTGCAGACGCGCCAGCGTCACCGTGGCAACACCGACCTGCTGGCCGTGCGTCGTGCCGGGATGGGCCGCACCCGCGAACATGTCGATCCAGTGCGAAATCTGGTGCTCGCCCATGGAGCCCGAATGCGACGACCCCACGATGTTGTTGCCGAAGCTCGCCAGCACCAGGACGCGGTAGAGATAGCCATTGGCCTCGATCGATCCCGTCTTGTAACCAGGCGAGGTCTTGATCATCAGGTCCTCGTCCTTCTCCACGTGGAAAAGGTCGAAGGGGGTCTGCGAATAGGACGTGCCGAGCAGGCGGTGCGCCGCCCACCACTCCACCTGCGCCACGGGCCGCACGATGGAATCACCGAAGCCCGCCGCCGAAAGCCACGGCGGGGCTGCCGCGTTGACCTTGAGGTCCACGAACACCGCCCGCGGCGCCTGCGCCGAAACGCTGGTCTTGTAGCCATTGGCGAGCGTGACCGATGCCGTGCCGGCGCCATAGCCGTTCATGGAAGCCGCGGTGGCGAAGCTCACATATTTTCGCCCGTCCTTGAAGGTCGCATACTTCACCGTGTCGGAAAGCGAGCCGGAGCCCACCACCACGCAGCCGTCGCAGTGGCGCGTCTTCTCCTGCATCAGTGCAATCGTCGGCTCATCGCAATGGGTGTCGCCGGGGAAGACGATTTCTTCCACATCGGTCCAGCCCCTCAATTCCTTGGCCACGCGGCGGCCCATGGCTTCGAGCGTATTGGTGTCGGAAACAACCGCCAGCTTGCGGCCGATCTTGAGTGGCGCCACCAGGTCGGCGGCACCGCCATCAAGCGTCTCCTCGATGCGGATGGTCTCGAAGGGCACCTCGCAGCGTTTACCCGTGGCGGGGTCGCGCCATTCTCCCGAGATCACGTCGCGGATGAGGCTGTTCCAATCGGTCTTGCCGGTGATGGATTTGGGATTGGCGTTCATCAGCCCTGCCTCCGGGCGAAATCCTGCAGCTTCGCATTCCATCCTGAGATTTGCGGCCAGAGTTCCTGGTAGATGGAGAGAAGTTCTGCATAGGCCTTCGATTCTTTCGTCCGTGGACGGAAGGTCTTCGTGGGCTTGCCGCTCATGGCGGCAGCGGCTGCGGGAAGCGTCTTGAACCAGCCCGCGCCCTTGGCGGCGGCCATGGCCGCACCCAATGCGGACGCCTCAACGGTTTCCAGCCGCTTCACGTCGCGGCCCGAGGCGTCGGCGACAATTTGGCACCACAAGTCGGATTTCGATCCGCCGCCGACGATGGCAAAATGGTCGATGGGGCTCGTCACCTCCGCCACGCGATTGGTCATCATCGCCTGTTCCATGGCGATCCCCTCCATCAGGGCGCGATAGAGGTCGGCGCGCGTGTGACTGCCGGAGAGGCCCGCAAACATGCCCCGGCCATCCGTGTCCCAATAGGGCGTCATGATGCCGGAGAAATAGGGCAGCATGACAAGCCCGCGCGAACCGATGGGCACCGCCTTTGCCTCGGCTTCCAGTTCGGCGAAGATTTTCGGATTCCTGGCCGGGTTCTGGTGGAAGATGCGCTCGACGAGCCACGTCAGAAGATAAGTGCCGGTGCGGATCGCCGTTTCGTAGCTGAAGCCCGTCTCGCCCACAGCCACGAGGCTGCGGAAGGAACGGTCCACCGCATAGGCCTCGCCGTAGCTGCCGGACACGGCCGCCGTGCCGAGATTGAGGTAGGCACGGCCCTTGAGGAAGGTGTTGGCTCCGGCGCCGGCACATTGGCCATCGCCACCGCCCGCAACCACAGGCGTTCCGGCCTTGAGGCCCGTGATCCGGGCGGCCTCAGCCGTGACGAGGCCCATCACTTCGCCCGAAGGTACGAGGGCCGGCAGCATGTCACGCCGCACCTTGGCGGCCGCCATCAAGGTGTCTGACCAGTCATAGGTCTTGGCATCGAGCAGGCCCATGGGACTGGCGGAGGAAATGGATGTCTTCCATTCCCCGGTGAGGAAATGGGCGAGGACGCCGTGCACCTCCGCCGTCTTGGCGGTCTTGCCCCACATCTTCGCTTCGTTCTTGGAGAACCAGCGGCAGCGCGTGCGGCAGGGCGTGACATCGTCTGGAATGCCGGACAGCATGTGCAGCCTGTCGGAGCCCACCTCGTCGGCGATTTCCTTCACCTCCACATGGGCGCGCTCATCAAGCCACAGCGTGCCGGGGCGGAGCGCCTTTCCGGTCTTGTCGAACTGCGC
The DNA here is from genome assembly GCA_016710435.1 of Hyphomicrobiales bacterium. NCBI lineage: Bacteria > Pseudomonadati > Pseudomonadota > Alphaproteobacteria > Hyphomicrobiales > Hyphomicrobiales bacterium. The sequence continues at coordinate 1,078,308 of JADJVV010000001.1, forward strand.
GAAACTCTCGCGCTGGTTGGAAATCGAAACCGCGGCAATGCGGTCCCTGGCAATCTTCCTGGTGAGAAGTTTCAGCGCCTTTGCGGCGGAGCCAGTCCAGTCCGAAACCTCTTCCTCGAACCAGCCCATGCGCGGATTGGAAATGGGAACGCCAGCCCGGCCTTCCGCGACAATGCGCCCGCGCCTGTCGAAGGCGATGGCCTTCGTCGCGGTCGTTGACTGGTCGATGCCGATGACGAGATCGGGGGTCATGAATCCTGTGGGTCCGGAAGGGGTGCGCCTGTTGCGCGGAGCGCCGGTCTCTCCGGCGGCAACGCGGGAACTGGCGGAAGATCCGGCGCGCGGATCTCCTGCCAGCCGGTAAAACCTTCCCCCGCCCTGAAGGCGGGGAAAGGCTTCAGCTTTTGTCTCAGAGGCCCGCTTCGGCCACTGCGGCGTCGATCGCCGAGGCGATCGTGTCCATGCACTTCTTGGCGTCGCCGCCGAAGTCCTGACCCGTCAGCAATTTGCCGAGGTTCACCGGGATCTCGTTGTTCGAGAAGCCAGCCCACAGCGGCATATCGGGTTCGGAAGCCATGTCGTTGTCGATGATTTCCTTCACGATCGGCAGGTGGCGCGTCGTGCCGGGGCCGACGACTTCCTTGGCCTTCACGCGCGGATCAGCGAAGGACGACAGGCGCATCGGAGCGAAACCACCGCCCAGCGTGCAACGTGTCATGATGTCCTTCGAACAGGCCCACTGCATGAAGATCCAGGCGGCGTCCACGTTCTTGGAGTACTTGGACAGGCCGAGGATCGAACCGCCCTGGTGGCCGGCGTTCGGGATTTCACCGAAGCCTGCTTCCGCCGGGGTGCGATACTTCGGACCGCGGATCGGGCGCTTGGCTTCCCACAGGCCCTGCACCTTGGAATCGGCCGCATCCCAACCGGGGAAGAATTCATCCCACGAGTTGATGAGGGCGACCTGTCCGGCAGCACCCATCTGGAACTGGCCGTCCCAGGTGGAGTTGGTGGATTCGGGCGGAGCGTTCTTGAGCAGTTCCTGGTACAGCTGCAGGCCCTTGATGCCTGCTTCGTCGTTGCCCTTGAACTTCTTGTCGGCGCCGAAGATGGAGCCGCCAGCGTTCCAGACAACCTGCGTCCAGTCGCATTCGAGCGAGTAGTGGCCCGACTTGGCCTGGAGGCCCGTACCGAAGATGCCATTGGCCTTTTCGGCTTCCGTGATCATCTGCGCCGCGGCCAGGAATTCTTCCGGCGTGTTCGGCGGGGCGATCTTGTGCTTCTCCAGGATGTCCTTGCGGTACATCGTGGTCATGATCGGAATGTCAAAGGGAATGCCGACCCAGTGGCCGTCATACATGGCAAGGCCTTCGACGAGCGGCTTCGAGAAGTCGTCGAAGTCGAAGCCCGGCATGGCCAGGTCCGGCTTGTCCTTGTAGTACTGCACGGGGTCAACCGTGTCCTGGCTGAAGGTCGCGACCCACGACTGGTCGAGATAGTAGATGTCGTAGGAACCGAGCTGGCCCTGCACGTCCTGCGTGGCCTTGGCGAGAACCTGCTCAAGCGGCACGATTTCGATTTCGACTTCGATGCCCGTGGCTTCGGTGAATTCACCCTTCAGCTTGTCGAGCACCACCGTCGGCGGCGTCGCTTCCGAGGTGTAGCGGATCTTCGTGCCCTTGAACGGACCCGAGACATCCTTCAGCCACTTCATGATGTCGGCATCCTGCGCCATGGCTTCTTCGCCCAGCGTGAAGCCGCGGTCACGGCGCACGTTGCCGAGAAGGGCGAGGTTGAAGGCCGAGAAGCCCACGCCGGCAAGGCCGGCCTTCTTGAGGAAGGACCGCTTGGAAATGCGGCGCGCGGCGAAATCGCGGGCCAGGTCCGCAATGTAGGTTTTCTTGTCGTACTCTCTAAAGCTCATGAATATCCTCCCAATGGTTTAGAGTTCAGGTTCTCGTTCGCGGCATCACTCCTTCAGGGAGCCCAGAGTAAGGCCGCGGACCAGATGGCGTTGCACCAGCAGGATGAAGATGAAGCTCGGGATCGCGGCTGCCGTGCCCAGCGCCGTGATGAAGCCCCACTCGTTGCCGGTGGAAGTGACGAAGGTTGAAATCTTGACGGGGATGGTGCGGATTTCCGTCGTGAGGAACAGCGACAGCAGGAATTCCGTCCATGAGAAGATGAAGCACAGCACGGCGGCGGCGGCGACTCCGCCCTTGACCATGGGCAGCACGATCTTGGCGAAGCTCTGCCAGCGCGTGGCGCCGTCGATCATCGCGGCCTGGTCGACGTCGTGCGGCACGTCGTCGAAGAACGACTTGAGCAGCAGCAGCGCGATCGGCAGGTTCATCAGCGCATAGATGAGGATGATGCCGACATAGCCGAGGAAATGGTTCTGGTTGTCGCGCATGCCGAGGCCGGCATAGATCGTCACCATCGGCACGAGGATTGCGATGGGCGGCATGAAGCGCTGGCCCAGCACCCAGTTGAGGAACGTGTCCCGGCCGCGGAAACGCATGCGCGACAGCGCATAGGCCGCGAGCACGGCGACGATCATGGTGAGCACGGTCGCGCCCACGGAGATGATGATCGAATCGAGCAGCGACTGGCGGGAGTCATAGGAATCAGCACCGGCGACGCCCATGCCGAGCCCTTCGTCGATTGCAAGCTGCGAACGCGAGCGCCCGAACAGCGTGACCGCATAGTTGATGAGCGTCGGGGCAAAGTCGAACCACACCACACGGTCCTTGTCGAACACGGCGGAGATGGGCTTGATCGAGGTCAGCGCCCACCAGAAGATGGGGAACATGAAGATGCCGGTGACGAACACCGCCACCGCATCGCGCACAAGCTGCCAGCGCCGGGACAGTTCCATCAGAGCTTCACCTTGAAAATGCGCATGAAGAGGGTGGAGGTGATGATCACGAGGAGCAGCGTCATCAGCGAGATCGTCGAGGCATAGGGGAAGTCGGCATTACCGAAGTAGATGCGGCCCGCGTAGCTCGTCATCGTCTCCGTGGCGGTGCCGGGGCCCGAGTCCGTCATCACCTTCACGTAGTCGAAGGCGCGCATGAGATCGATGCCGCGGATCAGCACCGCGATGGCAATCACCTTGCTCATCATCGGCAGCGTCAGCTTGAAGAAGGCCTGAACCGGCGTGGCGCCGTCAATCGCCGCTGCCTCGAATGGTTCCTTGGGAAGCGAGCGCAGGCCCGCCAGCATGATCAGCACCATGAAGGGCGTCCATTGCCAGATCTCGGCAAAGAGCACGCCCGCCATGGCGGTCGAGGCATTGCCGAGAATGGGATAGCCGGGCGGCAGCAAGCCGAGCCCGATCAGCCCTTGCGCCAGCACGCCGAACGAACCGTTGAGCATGAGCAGGAACATCATGGCCGTCACCGACGGCGGAATGACCAGCGGCAGCGTCATCATGGCCCGCATCAGGCCATAGCCCTTGCGGTCCGAATCAAGCAGCAACGCGATCAGCATGCCCAGCACCAGCTGGAAGGTGAGCGCGATACCCGTGTACATGAGCGTGTTGCCCAGCGCGTTCCACACCCGATCGTCGAACAGCACCTTCGTCCAGTTGAAGTCGGGATCGAACACCAGTTTCCGGGTGGCGGCGTTCTTTTTGTAAAGCGAGGTCTCAACCGCCTTGTAGAGCGGGAACAGCCCGAACACGACCATCAGGGCGGTGGCTGGAAAAAGCCATGGGAAAGGGTGCTCGCTGGTCAGCCAGCGCGGAAGCCACGCACGTTTCGTTGCAGGCGATTGCCCCGTTCCCATTGACCCTTCCCGACTGTTCTTCAACCGCCCGAAGGCACCTGTGAACTTTTGTAAATCTGAAATTACATTTGTATCGGCGACAGTAGAATCATGACGTCGTCACTGTCAACACGCACAGGAAGAATCCGCGCAACTCATCTCGCACTGCAACAGAACGCGCGCGATGCTGCGGCGCAACATCGCGCGCGACATCCGCAGGCGGCGCTTCAGAACGTCGCAGATTTCTTCTTGCGCGGCTTTTCCGGAGGCGCAGGTGGCGCCTCATCGCGCTTCACCGGCATCATCACGGCAAGCTGTGACGAATCGAGTCCCTGCAAATCCTTCGCCTGCTTGCCGTAGCTCTTGAAGCGCCGGAGCACGCTGGTCATCTGCGCCTCGTCCAGCACCACCGGCTTGCCCGCCAGCAGTGCGGCCCAGTATTGATGGCAGTTGGTTTCGATTTCACCTGCCAGCCACAGCGCCTTTTCCAGGTTCGGCCCGAAGCAGATCTGCCCATGGTTGGCGAGGAGGCAGGCGTTGCGCCCTTCCATCGCCTTCAGCATCACGGTGGAAAGCTCCGGCGTGCCGAATTCCGCATAGTCGGAACAGCGCAGGCTCGGCCCACCGGTAACGCCGATCATGTAGTGGAAGGCCGGCACGTCCTTGCGCAGGCAGGCGAGCGTCGTGGCATAGGTCGAGTGCGTATGCACGATGGCCTTGGCCTCGGGCCGGTTGCGGAAGATGTCGAGGTGCATGCGCCATTCGGTCGAGGGCAGGAAGTCACCGCGATAGCCACCGTCCAGATCCATCTCCACCACATGATGCGGCTTCATCTTCTTGTAGGGAATGCCCGACGCGGTGATGAGGAAACCTTCCTCGGTGCGCACGCTGACATTGCCGGAGGTGCCCTGGTTGATGCCCTCTTCATTCATGGCGAGGCACGTGGCGATCACCTCCCTGCGCAGGTCCTTGTACTTCAGCTTGCTCATGGGCGAACTCCGTTTCCTGCGTCATTGCTAACAGCGCCTGCGCCGTTGCGTCCAGCGCGAACGTCTGCATAGAGTGCATGTATGACGAATGAAATTGCAACCATGCGCGGAATTGCCGTCGTAGATGTCGGTTACACCAACACCAAGGTCATCCTCTACGATACCTCGCTCAACATCGTGAGCGAAAGAAAGCGCGTGAGCCCCCATCACGATGGTGCCCATTACCGCGAAATCGATACCGCACCCATCATCGCCTTTGCCGCCGAGGCCCTGCGCGAACTCGATCAGCTGCTCCCCATCGACCGGATCGTGACGTCGGCCCATGGCGCCTGCATCGTCAGCCTGGACGCGGACGGAACGCCGGCCGTACCCGTCATGGACTACATGTCGGAACCACCGCCAGAGATCGAGCGGGCCTATCACGACATCATGCCAGACTATGCCGAAAGCTATTCGCCGCCACTGCCCCGCGCCCTGCTTCATGGCATGCAGCTCTTCTGGCAGCAGCAGGTGATGCCGGAGGCCTTTGCCGCCACGCGCACCATCCTGCCGCTCATGCAGTACGTGGGCTTTGCCCTCGGCGGCCGCGCCGTCACCGAGGTGTCGTCCATGTCCTGCCAGTCTCATCTGGTGGACATGCGGAACGGCGGCCCCTCCTCGCTGGCTCACCGGCTCGGATGGGACAGGCACTATGCGCCTCAGGCCCACGCCTGGGAGGTCATCGGCACGCTGACGCCGTCCCTGCGCGGCAAGGGTTTCCGCGGCAGCGCCGACATCCTCGCCGGCGTGCACGATTCGAATGCCAACCTGCTGCGCTATCTCGCCGGCGGCCAGAGTCACTTCACGCTTCTCTCCACCGGCACCTGGATCATCGGCTTCGACACCGACGCCGACATCACCACGCTGGACCCCGCCCGCGACATTGTCGCCAACAAGAATGTCTTCGGCGAGACGGTGGCCAGCTGCCGCTTCTTCGGCGGCAAGGAATTCGAGGTGCTCTCGCAAGGCGCCGCGGGTGGAACGCTGCAGGAGGTGGCGGATCTCGTGGCGGCTGATGTAATGGCGCTGCCCTCCTTCACGGATTCAGGCGGCCCCATGCCGGGCACCGGCCTCAAGGGCCGCATCACCGGGCCGTTCCGCGAAAGCCTCCGCGACAGCCCCGGGGCGCGTGCCGCGCTGGCCTCGCTCTACTGCGCCCTCATGGTGGCGGAATCCCTCGATGCCATTTCGTCCAAGGGCAACGTCATCGTCGATGGACCCTTCTCGCAGAACGGCGTCTTCCTCGCGGTACTGGCAGCCCTGCGCCCGGAACAGGCCGTCCTGGCTTCAGAGGCCCGCGACGGCACCGCCGCCGGTGCCGCCTGCCTCGCGCTCATGCCCAACGGAAGACTCCCCCATATCGACATCGCCATGCGCAAGGTGGCCGGGGCGGCAATCGATGGCCTCGCCGCCTATCGGCAGCGCTGGCGGGAGCGCGCGCGCCCAGCCGGCGACTCTTAACCCGATTGCAATCAACCCGGCGCACACTCGCAGTCCCAGTGTCTGTGTGTGGAGGTGCGTCATGGCCTTCTGTGGAAAGCCTGCGACGGAAATCCTGTCCTGCCCGCCCGAAGGCGCAGGCGGGCTTGCGGTGGCGATCCGTGCCCGCGGCAACATTCCCGTCAGCGTCGGCGCCTCCTGCATGTTCGAACTCACGCCTGACGACATCCGCGAAAGCTGGCTGTCGGCCCAGAGCCTGCGGGCCGAAGTGGCCGGCGCCATGGTGGCCGAACTCGCCCACCGCCTGTGCACCGAACTCGCCGGCGATGAACACGATGAGGAGCAGATCGCGGGCGAGGCTGCCGCCTGTCTGTTCCTCGCCATTCGCCACCACAACCTGCCGCTTGACGACATGCTGCGCGGCTGCCGCATCTCCTTCGACGACCGCCGCCGCGCCGAAGCAGTGGAATCTCTCACCGCCTGACGAGTGGTCTGGACCGTGCGCCCGTGCCGTGGTGAAACCCCTGCCATGGCATCCGATACCCCCTCCGCCACCCCCATGTCTGGCGCGGACTATGGCCGCACCCTCACCGGCCTCGGCTTCAACCTGATTGTGAACGAGGTCACGCCCGCGGTGCATTTCGCCACCGAAGTGCTTGGCGCGACTCTCTTTTTCCGAACCGATGTCTTTGCCGCCATGAAGCTCCATGGGGCTGACTTCATGTTCCACATTCCGGCGAGCTATCGCGGCAATGAACTCCACGCCACCCTCACCAGCGATGCGCCCCGGGGCGTGGGCGTCGAGTTGCGCTGCTATCATGTCGATCCCGACGAAGCGGAAGCGCGGGCAAGGGCCCACGGCTACACCGTGCTTGCCGGATCAATCGACAAGCCCCATGGCTTGCGCGAATGCATGCTTCTCGACAATGATGGCTATGTGTGGATTCCCTCCCGCCACCTGCCGAAGACAAACCCACCGAAAGCATGAACCGCTGAATGTCACGCCTTGATCTGCCCAACGGCTATTATGAGTTGCCGCCCGGCAAGCTCGCCAACATCGTCACCTGCCTGGAGATGAAGGAGATGCCGCACCGGGCGCTCCAACCTTTCCCCGCCGACCTGTGGCTGAAGCGCTTCGACGCCCGCGACCTTGCCGGCCACCGCGCCCTCTTCCGCGACGTGGGCAGCGACCTCATGTGGTTCTCCCGCCTCATCATGGCGGATGCGGACCTCGCCGCCATCCTCGCCAATCCGGCGATTGAATCCTGTGCCCTCATGCGCGGCACCGATGTGCTGGGCATGCTGGAACTGAACTTCGCCGAGGCAGGCCAGTGCGAACTGGCCTTTTACGGCCTCGTGCCCACAGCCATCGGCCAGGGCCTCGGCCGCGCCCTGATGGATGAAGCCATCCGCCGCGCCTGGATGCGGCCCATCCGCCGTTTCTGGGTGCACACCTGCACCTTCGATTCGCCGCTGGCACTGCCTTTCTACGTCCGCTCCGGCTTCACGCCCTACATGCGCATGGTCGAAGTCCACGACGACCCCCGCCTCCTCGGCAAACTCGCCGCCGACGCCAGCCCGCAGGTGCCGCTGTTGGCCTGAGCCTTCCCGGCCAGGCTGCGTCCCTGACAAAAAAATGGCCCGCACGGAGCGGGCCATCACGTTTCGGAAAGCAGTTCGGCGATTACGGCGTGTTGCCGCGGCCGATGTTTTTCATCCAGTTGTTGGAATTGCCCTGCTTGGCCTGCGGAGCGGACGCCTTGTCGCCACGGAAGCCGGGCTTGCCACCCTTGTTCGGACCACGGCCGGGCTTGGCCCCGAAGGACCGCTCACCCGCCTTGCGTTCGCCCATCTTGCGTTCACCCACCTTGCGTTCACCGTGCGGGCGATCACCCACCTTGCGTTCACCGTGCGGACGATCACCCATCTTGCGCTCACCCGACTTGCGTTCGCCCATCTTGCGTTCACCATGCGGACGATCGCTCTTCACATGGGCAGGCCGTTCAGACGGCTGGCGCTCGGCGTGCGGACGCTCGTGACGCAGGCGCTCGCCTGCGGGCTTCTGCACCGCCGGTTCCGCCTTCTTGGCAAACTGCGACTGGTCGATCGCCTGCATGGGCATGCCCGTGGGGCTCCATTCGCGCTTGGGCTGATCGTTACGCTGCCCGTCGTTGCGCGGCTTGTCGCCACGCGCAGGACCCTGCCCGCGATGATGCGGCTTCTTCGCCGCCTTCGGCATGTGGCGGCCACCACCCGACTTGCGCTTGGCACCCGGATCCCAGCCATGCATGGGGGCAAGCTCGGTGACACCGGCGATGCCCAGTTCATGTTCCTTCACCGGCACCGTCTGGCGGATGGTGCGCTCGATGTCGCGCAGCAACCCGCGGTCTTCCGGCGTGCAGAAGGCAATGGCCTCGCCATCAGCACCGGCGCGCGCCGTGCGGCCAATGCGGTGCACGTAGGATTCCGGCACGAAGGGCAGGTCGTAGTTGAACACATGGCTGACACCATCGACGTCGATGCCGCGCGCGGCGATGTCGGTGGCAACGAGGGCCAGCACCTTGCCGTTCTTGAAGCCGGCAAGGGCGCGCTCACGGTTGGCCTGGCTCTTGTTGCCGTGAATGGCGGCGGCTTCGAGCTTGGCCTGCGTCAGCACCTTCACCACCTTGTCGGCGCCGTGCTTGGTGCGCGTGAAGACCAGGGCGCGGGTGATCTGCGGATCCTGCAGCAGCGCTGTCAGCAGCTTGGCCTTGTTGGCGGGATCGACGTGAATGACCGACTGCGTCACGCGCTCGGCGGTTGTCGCCACCGGCGTGATCTCGACGCGGGCCGGATCGTTGAGAAGGTTCGCCGCAAGCCCTGCGATCTCCTTCGGCATGGTGGCCGAGAAGAACAGGTTCTGGCGCTTCTTCGGCAGCAGGCCCGTGATCTTGCGAATGGCATGAATGAAGCCCAGGTCGAGCATCTGGTCCACCTCGTCGAGGACGAAGATTTCGACCTTCGACAGGGTGAGCGCGCGGCGCTCGATCAGGTCGACGAGACGGCCCGGCGTGGCGACAAGGATGTCGACGCCATTGCGCACCGCTTCGATCTGCTTGCCCAGCGACACGCCGCCGAACACCACCGTGCGCGACAGCTTGACGTTCTTGCCGTAGGTCTTGAAACTTTCAAGGATCTGCGAGGAAAGTTCGCGCGTCGGCGCGAGGATGAGGGCGCGGGCCGTGCCGCGCTCGGCGCGGCGGCCGTCCTTGGAGAGAAGTTCGAGCATGGGCAGCGCGAAGGCCGCCGTCTTGCCCGTGCCCGTCTGGGCAATGCCCAGAAGGTCGCGGCCCGCGAGAAGATGCGGGATGGCCTGCGCCTGGATGGGCGTCGGCGTCTCATAGCCCTCGGCCTTCACGGCGCTGAGAATGGGGGCGGAGAGATGGAGGGAGTCAAATGTCGTCAAGACAATATCTTTCAATGTCGGAAGCAAAGAGGGACATGACACACCGCTGCATCCGGGCGCGGTGCGTGATGACAGTCCCACGTGAAAGGAATGCTGGAAAACCTGCAGGGCCGAATGGCAGCTTGAAGAAGCGCCTCACGTCATTCGTTAACTGGCCGCAATGAAGCAGGTTGCCGCCATATGGATGCTGCGCTGCAAAATGTCAACCCCAACCCGCTCCAAGGCCGGGAGGCCTGGATCCCTGCTGCCGCCGGGGCGACGTTCGCGCGGCAAGGCAGCCAGCGGCATCACCCCAGCTTCGCCAGCAACCCCGGCAGCTTTGCCATGTCGTCGAACACCACATGGGCGCCGAGTTCCACGAGCTTCAGCGCGTGTTCACTGCGATGCACCTGCGATCCCGTGAAGCCGAAGGTCACGCAGCCCGCCGCCACGGCCGCAGCCACGCCGGTCACGCTGTCTTCCACCACCGCGCAATCGGACGGTGCAAAGCCCGCACGCTTCGCCGCCAGCAGATAGATGTCGGGTGCCGGCTTGCCGTTCTTCACGTCTTCGAACGTCGTCATGCGCTCATCGAAGTGATGACCGATCTTGAGGAGGCGAAGCGCCTGCATCGCCCGCGCCCGCGGACCATTGGTGCCGATGCTCTTCGGCAGCGTCACCGCGTCCAGCATGGCAGGAACGCCGGCCACGGGCTTGAGATCGCGGGCGTAGGCCTCGAGCATGATCACGTCCTTGCGCGCCTCCAGGTCGGCGGGCATCGCGCGGCCATACTGCGTCTCGATTTCGCTGATCATGGCGGTGAAGGTCTTGCCCACGAAGCGGCGGTGCATGTCGCCTTCCGAGAGGTGAACGCCGTTCTCCGCCAGCAACGCGCGGTCCACCGCCATCGAGATTTCCTCGCTGTCGATCAGCACGCCGTCGCAATCGAAAATGATGTGCCGGATGGTCATGGCGCCGTCACTTGCCCAGGTGCCGCAGCGCCTTGAGGACTTCGACATAGACCGCCTTCTTGAAGGGCACCACGATCTCCAGCACCTCGTCCATGGTCGCCCACTTCCACTGGTCGAATTCCTGCTTGTGGCCGGGCGGCTTCAGGTTGATCTCGCTGTCCTCGCCGGTGAAGCGGCAGGCAAACCATTTCTGCTTCTGGCCACGGTACTTGCCGTTCCAGCTTCGCCCGATCAGTTCTTCCGGCAGATCATAGGTGAACCAGCCCGGCGCCTCCGCGATCACTTCGGCCGAGGTGACACCCGTCTCCTCTTCGAGTTCGCGCAAGGCCGTTGCCGCAGCATCCTCGCCCTCGTCGATGCCGCCCTGCGGCATCTGCCACCACTTGCCCACGCCGTCGTCGTTCTGCTTCTCGAAGCGGCGGCCCACCCACACAAGGCCCTCCCTGTTGAGCAGCATCACGCCCACGCAAGGGCGATAGGCCGTGATATCGGAAGCCTTCTTGGTCATGGTGATCACTGTCCGCAGTGTTGAGGAAAGGCCGCCAGCGAGGGCCGCCCCGCGCGCTGTTTGGCAAGTTCGGGGCCGAAGTTCAAGACGTCTACCCGAGACGGCCCTGATAGCTTGCCGTCACCGGCACCAGCACGATTCCGCGCTCGGCGGCATCCCGTGCCCAGTCCTTCAATGTATCGATGGTGACTTCAAGTCCGGAACCCGTGCCTACCGCCATGCCGTTGGCCTTGGCTTCTTCCTCCAGCAGCGTCAGCGCGCTGGTGATGGCCTGCGGCGAAGGATCGGCATCGATCACCACCTTGGCGCGCTTGGCCTGCAGGTTGGCGGACTTCGCTGTCTGTTCCGTCGCAGAGAGCGCGAGCGAACCGTCTTCCAGGAACATGAGTCCGCGGTTCTTCAACTCGGTAAAGAACGGCTTCAGGGGTTTCGGCATCGAGAGGAAGCGCCCGCCCATGTAGTTGACCACGCCTGCATAGCCCGTGAAGCGGCTCATGTGCCAGCGCAGCGCATCGATGTTTTCCGCTTCGCTGGTGTCACCCAGCAATGTCTTGGGTCCGGGGTTGCTGGCGGGATAGCCGATCGGTTCCAGCGGCACCTGCAGGAACACTTCATGGCCCTGGCCGCGCGCCACGTTCACCTGCTCCTGCAATCCGTCACCATAGGGCGCGAAGGCAAGCGTCACCTCGCCCGGCAGTTCCTTGATGGCGCGCTGCGTCAGTTTCTTGTTGAGCCCGAGGCCCCCGAGGAGAATGGCGATCTTCGGCCGGTCGGAATGAATGTCATTGAGCGAGGCGCTGCGGGCATAGACCCGTGACGGTTTCTCGCCGGTCTTGGAAATGCGCGGCAACTGTCCCCAGGTCGTGACCTCCACGACCGATGCAATGGGAGCAGGCGCCAGCGTACGGCGCGGCTGCACGATGATGGCGTCATCGCTCTTCACCGCCTGGATCGCTTCGCTGTCATCGGGCGGCGGTGCCTGGGCGGCGGGATCATTGGCGTCGATGTCAGGAACCGGCGCATCCACCGCCTCGTCCGCTGCAGCATCGGCTGCCGCCGGATCGGTCGACGCCGTCTTGATTTCCTCTGGCGCTGGTATGCTCACCGTGACCAGCGGCTCGCCGGCAAAGGGCAAGGGCTGCTTCACGGCCCACAGGGCTGTGCCCGCAAATCCCGCGGCCGTTATTGCATAGGCCAGCACCAGCGCATGCGGACGCTTCGCCCACAGCCGCTGGGTCAGGCTCTTCTTGCGCAAGGGCTGCTTCAGTTCATCGCGAAACATGGAAATGGGCCGTCAGTGCTCGATTCGTGAACCCCCACATTGGCCCGCCAACCGTTAACGCGTTGTTAACCACGAACCCACACCGCCACCCCCAGACGCGAAAGGCCGGGGCATGCCCCGGCCTTCCGATTTCTTTCTCGCGATATCGCGCCTCAGTTGGCCTGGGGGGTCTTCTCGTCTTTCTTTTCCGGCGGCTTGACGTTGGTCACCACCTTCACGCCATGCAGGAAGTCGATCGCGGCCTTCAGCTGCACGTCCTTGTCCTTGTCTTCCGGCACATAGACAGACGAACCGCCGCCTTCATCGCCGCCTTCCGAATTGGAGAGGTGGCCGCGCAGGCCCGCTTCGCCTTCCGACGAAACGTTCTTGCCCTGCAGTTCCGGCGGCAGCGGCTGCTCGATCACGATATCCGCATCGATGCCCTTGGCCTGGATGGAGCGGCCCGACGGCGTGTAATAGCGCTGCGTCGTCAGGCGGATCGCACCTTCATTGCCCAGCGGAATGATGGTCTGCACCGAACCCTTGCCGAAGGAACGCGTGCCGATCAGCGTTGCGCGGTGATGGTCCTGCAGCGCACCGGCGACGATCTCCGATGCCGATGCCGAGCCGCCATTGATCAGCACCACCAGCGGCTTGCCGTTGGTGAGATCGCCCTTCTGGGCGGTGTGGCGTTCCACTTCTTCCGGATTTCGCCCGCGCGTGGAGACAACTTCGCCGCGCTCGAGGAAAGCATCCGACACGGACACCGCCTGCAACAGCAGGCCACCGGGGTTGTTGCGGAGATCGAGGATGTATCCCTTCACCTTGCCGCTGGTCTGCTTGTCGAGGTCGGCAATCGCCTTCTGCAGGCCGATGTCCGACTGCTCGGTAAACGAGCTCATGCGGATCAGCCCAACATCATTGCCTTCCAGCGAGAACTTCACCGATTCCATCTTGATGACGTCGCGCGTGATGGTGACGTCGAAGGGGTCCTGCTTTCCGCGCACGATGGTGAGCGTCACGGGCGTGCCGATGGCGCCGCGCATCTTGTCCACCGCTTCGTTGAGGGTGAGGCCCTGCACTTCCTTCTTGTCGATGCCGACGATCAGGTCGTTGGCGAGGATGCCGGCCTTCGAGGCGGGCGTGCCATCATAGGGCGACATCACCTTGACGACGCCGTTCTCCATCGTCACTTCGATGCCAAGCCCGCCGAATTCGCCCTTGGTCTTGACGTTCATGTCCTCGAAGCTGTTCGCATCCATGTAGCTGGAATGCGGATCAAGCGACATGAGCATGCCGTTGATCGCCGCTTCGATCATCTTCTTCTCGTCAGGCTCTTCCACGTAGTCGGCGCGCACGCGGTCATAGACGTCGCCGAACAGGTTCAGGAGCTTGTAGGTCTCGGCATTGGACGCGGCGTCGGCCACGTTGAAGGCCTGCATGGCGACCACGCCCGTCATGGCGCCGCCCAGCAACAATCCCAGTGTCTTCAGTCGTGAAGCCTTCATCTCATCGCCTCTTTGCCGCCGTCGCGCCACCAGGGAGATGGATCAACTGGCTCGTTATGCTTGCGGAACTCCACATATAGCACGGGAGCAGCCGCGGTTGTCAGGTTCGCTGCCAATAGCATTTTTGCAGGCTTGTCACCCATGATTCCCACAGGTTCGCCAGCCCGAACGCTTTGGCCTTGCTGGGCCGATATTTCGTGCATCCCTGCCAAAAGCACAAGATATCCTTCACCGGCATTCAAGATCACGAGTTGGTCATAACTGTGGAAGGCCCCGGCGAAGACAATCTCGCCGTCTGCCGGTGCCAGCACCTGTGCTCCCGGTTGTGCGGCAAGGAAGATCCCGGAGGTCTTGCCGTCGAGGCCATTGTCGGTGCCATAACCCCGCCAGAGCGTTCCCTGCACCGGATAATCCAGTTGTCCCATGGACTTGGCAAAGGCCACGCGCGGACGGTCCAGGGCCTTCTGGCGCGCCTCTTCGGCGGCAAGCCGGGCGGCTTCCTCGCGTGCGAGGCGTTCCGCCTCGGCCTTCACGCGCGCCTCCGCTTCCACCTGCTGACGGCGGAGATCCTCCGTCCGCTGCCGGTCAAGGACGGCGACGAGGTCCTGCAAGGTCTTTGCTTCGGCAGAAAGGGCATCGGATTTCGCCCGTTCGCCCGTCAGGGCGAGGGCGATATCGGCGGCGGCCGCCTGCCGTTCGGAGACGGCCGCAGCGACCTCGGCACGGGTTCCCTCCAGCGCCGCAAGGGCATCCGCCCCCTTCTGCTTTTCGGTTTGCAGGGCAAGCCGGATTGCTTCCACGTCCTTGAGGGCGGTGCGCAATTCATCCATGTCGCGGCGAAGGTCGGGAATGACTGCGCCGAACATCATGGCGCCGCGCAGCGCCTGCAGCACATCGCCTGGCGAGACCACCAGGGCAGGTGGCGGATTTTGTTCCAGCCGTTGCAGGCCAGCCAGCAGTTTCGACAGGGATTCCCGTTTCCGTGCCAGCGCCAGCAGCGCCTTGGCATTGTCGGTCTGCAACTTGTCGAGCCGCGCCGTGGTCTTGGCGAGTTGGGCTTCCTGTTGGCGCGCCGTGGCCGCGAGGGTGACGAGCCGCGAGGAGGCATCCTCCTGCGCCCGGATGGCTTCCACCATGCGCCGCACCAGTGCGGCCTGGCTCTGTTTGGCGGCGGCAAGCTGCTCCTCCAGCGCCTTCAGGTCCTGGGCCGGGTCAGCAGATGGCGTTGCCGTCTGAGCCCCCGCGCCAGCCGACAGCCCCGCGAAAAGCGCGGTGAGCAGCAGGAGATGTCGGATGAACAGCAGCATCGATAGGAATAAATACAGGGTCTCTTGGGCCAAAATAGGGCGGCCGGCGCCTGCGAGAAGATTCAGGCGCGGTGGTAGGGATGATTAACCAGAATGGTGACTGCCCGGTAAATTTGCTCCAGCAGCATCACCCGGACCAGCCGGTGCGGCCAGGTCATCGGCCCGAAACTCAGTGTTTTCACAGCCTTCCCGCGTGTTTCCGCCGCATGTCCGTCGGGCCCGCCGATCATCAGCGTCAGTTGTTTGCCGCCCTTGCGCGCCTCGGCGGCGAGCAACCTGGCGAATTCGGCGCTGCTCAGCGCCTCGCCCCGCTCGTCCAGCACCAGTACGGGAGACCCGTCGGGAACCACCGACCACAGCGCCTTCGCCTCTTCCGCCTGGCGGAGCTTCACGTCCTGCGCCCGCGACTCGGACCAATCCTGAACCGCAACGGCGGTGAACCCCGCCTTGCGGCCCAGCACGGCGATCCGCTGCTCATACTCCGCCGCAAGCGCCTTCTCGGGCCCGGACTTCAGGTGCCCGATGGCGGCGATCATGAGCTTCACGGCGCCCTCACTGGGGCGCGTGTTCCGACCACAGCTTTTCCAGGTTGTAGAAGCTGCGCACTTCCGGACGGAACACATGCACCATCAGGTCGCCGGCATCCACCAGCACCCAGTCGCATTGCGGCATGCCCTCGACGCGGATGTTCTTCTTGCCCATCTGCT
Source organism: Hyphomicrobiales bacterium (assembly GCA_016710435.1). Taxonomy (NCBI): domain Bacteria; kingdom Pseudomonadati; phylum Pseudomonadota; class Alphaproteobacteria; order Hyphomicrobiales; species Hyphomicrobiales bacterium. Next base: position 1,094,230 of record JADJVV010000001.1, read on the forward strand.
CCAGACGCTCCACCACCTGGTCGGCGATGGCGCTGACATGGCGGTTGGAACGGCCCGAGGCCACCACCATCACATCGGCGACGCTCGATTTCTTCGACACGTCGATGGTGATCACCTGTTCGGCCTTGCTGTCATCGAGCTGCTTCAGCACCTCCATGACCAGCGGCGACCACTGCGGCGCGGCAATCGGAGCACTGACCGCCTGCCGTACCACGGGCTTCTTCGCCGCGGCCTTCTTCGGTGCAACCTTCTTCGGTGCAATCTTCTTGGCGGCAATTTTCTTCGGCGCCACCTTCGTCGCCACCAGCTTCCGGGCAGCCGTCTTCTTCACGGCGGCCTTCTTGGCGGCGGGTTTCCGGGTGACTGGTTTCCTGGTGGCCGGTTTCTTGGCGGCGGAAGTCTTGGCCACGGATTTTTTCGCAACCGCCTTCGCCGACGCCTTGCGGGCGGCCGGTTTCTTCGCGGCCTTCGCTTTCGCCGTCTTCTTGGCCGGAGCCTTGGACGTCTTGGCGGCCACGGCCTTGCGTGGCGCCTTCACCTTGGACTTGGCCGCAACCTTTGCAGTCTTGCGGGCGGGCGTGGCCCGTTTCGCCGCAGCCGTCTTGGCGGTCTTCTTCGCCTTGGCTGCGCTCTTCTTCGCTGGCTTTTTCAGTGTGATGTTCCCTTGCTGAAGGCGCAATCTAAACCCCGCGCCCGTTTCATTCAAGCAGGCTTGCGCCGCTTGCGGATCGCCGTTGAACTCTCCTTGCGGAGCGGCATGGTGATGAAGGCGAAGGCCGGGGGCTTCCGCAACGGCAATGAGGCGGCAAGATCCTGCGGCACGCGGCAAGAGGCAAAGCGTGTGGCGGCGGGGCTTTGCAGCGCCCGGATGGAATAGCCTGGCCGCGCGAGCACGGCGACGGGTACGCTCTCCATGATGTCGGTCCAGTGATGCCAGCGGTGCAGGTTGGCAAGGCTGTCCGCCCCCATGATCCAGACGAAGTGGCCGCGCGCGAAAGCCCCCTTCAGCGCCTCCAGCGTCTGTGCCGTGTAGCGTGTGTGGATTTGTTGCTCGAGATCGGTGACGATGAAGCGGGGATGGCGTGCGATGCGCCGCGTGTAGGCGAGACGCTTGCCGTACTCATCCGTTTCCGACGGGTCCTTCAGCGGATTCTGTGGCGACACCAGCCACCACACCCAATCGAGTTGCAGCCGCTTCAAGGCGTAAAGCGCCACCATGTAGTGACCGCGATGCGCCGGATTGAAGGATCCCCCGAAAAGGCCGATCCGCTGTCCGGCACCGAAGGGCGGGAGCCGCAGCATCAGGGCCGCGTCTGCCCATGGCCACGCACCTGGTACTTGAAGGTGGTGAGCTGATCGACACCCACTGGGCCCCGCGCATGCAGCTTGCCCGTGGCGATGCCGATCTCCGCGCCGAAGCCGAACTCGCCGCCGTCGGCGAACTGTGTGGAGGCGTTGTGCAGGACAATGGCCGAATCCACCGTGCGCAGGAAAGTCTCGGCGGTGGCGGCATTGCCCGTGACAATCGAATCCGTATGTTGCGAACCATAGCGCGCGATATGGGCCATCGCCCCATTCACGCCGTCCACCACCCGCAGCGAGACGATGGCATCGAGATATTCGGTCGACCAGTCCTCTTCCGTTGCGGGCTTGACCGCGGCATCGGCAATCTGGGCTTCCGCATCACCACGCACCTCGCAACCCGCATCCGTCAGTGTACGGATGATCGGCGAAAGGGCCTTCGCCGCAATCGCCTTGTCCACCAGAATGGTTTCGGCTGAGCCGCACACGCCGGTGCGCCGCATCTTGGCGTTGAGCACGATCTCCCGTGCCATGGCGAGGTCTGCATCCTTGTCCACATAGACATGGCAGATGCCTTCGAGATGGCTGAACACCGGAACGCGCGCATCTTGCTGCACGCGCGCCACGAGGCTCTTGCCGCCGCGCGGCACGATGAGGTCGATCGTTCCGCCAAGTCCGCTCAGCATCTCGCCCACGGCAGCGCGGTCGGCTGTCGGCACCATCTGGATGGACGCCGGATCAAGTCCCGCCTCGGCAAGTCCTTCCGCCAGGCAGGCGACGATGGCGCGCGATGATTCAAATCCGTCGGAGCCACCGCGCAGGATCGCCGCATTGCCCGACTTGAGGCAGAGGCCACCGGCGTCAGCCGTCACATTGGGGCGGCTCTCGTAGATGATTCCGATGACACCGATCGGCACGGACACGCGCGAAATTTCGAGGCCGTTGGGCCTTGTCCAGCGCGCCAGTACGCGCCCCACCGGATCAGGCAGCGCCGCGATCTTCTCAAGTCCCCCGGCCATTGCCTCCAGACGGTCCGGCGTGAGCTTCAGCCTGTCTGTGAATGAGGCCTTCATATCCTTGCGCGCGGCCTGTTCCATGTCCCTGCCATTGGCGGCGAGAATGCTGTTGGCATTGCGCCGCAGCGCCGCGGCCATGGCCGCCAGCGCCGCATTCTTCTGCTCCGCCGGCGCAAGCGCAAGTGACGCGGCGGCGGCACGCGCCTTGCGGCCAAGTGCCGGCATGTCACTCTCCATCGCCGCCTCCCGTCATCATCACAAGGTCATCGCGATGGATGATTTCGTCGCGTCCTGAAATGCCCAGGACCTTCTCGATCTCCGAAGATTTGCGGCCCTTGATGCGTTGGGCATCGCCGCTGTCGTAGGTGACGAGCCCCCGTGCGATCTCCTGCCCGTCCGCGCCCGCGACACTCACCGTGTCGCCGCGCGAGAAACTGCCGAGGATTTCCTTGACGCCTGCGGGCAGCAGGCTCTTGCCCTTGAGCAAGGCGGCCTTGGCGCCATCATCGATGGTGAGCCGTCCTGTGGGCTGCAACGTGCCCGCGATCCAGCGCTTGCGCGATTGCAGCGGCGTGGCCTCTGCCACGAACCACGTCACCCGCTCCCCGTCGCGGATGCGCCGCAGGGGATGCTCCACATGTCCGGAGGCGATCACCATGTTGCAGCCGGCTCCGAGCGCGATCCTGGCCGCGTCGATCTTGGTGATCATGCCGCCCGAACCCACACCCGACACGGGCTTGCCTGCCATCGCCTCGATCTCGGGGGTGATGGCACGCACTTCCGGGATGAATACGGCCCCCTTCTGGTTGGGCGGCGCGGAGTAGAGCCCGTCGATGTCGGAGAGCAGCACCAGGCAATCCGCCGACATCATCGAGGCCACGCGCGCGGCAAGCCGGTCGTTGTCGCCGTAGCGGATTTCCGTTGTTGCCACCGTATCGTTTTCGTTGATGACGGGAACAGCCCCCTGGGCCAGCAGTGTTCCCAGGGTGGCGCGGCCGTTGAGATAGCGCCGCCGCTCTTCGGTGTCATTGAGCGTCACCAGCACCTGCGCCGCAACGATATTCCGTGCACGGAGCGCTTCCGCCCAGGCCTGCGCCAGCGCGATCTGGCCCACGGCGGCGGCGGCCTGCTTCTGCGGCAGATCGAGCTTGCCCTTGGGCAGGCCCAGCGTGCGCCGCCCCAGCGCGATGGCGCCGGAAGAGACGAGGATGACGTCGGACCCCCTTACGCGCAAATCGGCGATGTCATCGACCAGCGACGTGAGCCATGAGGCTTTCAATGTGCCCGTCTTGTCATCCACCAGCAGGGCGGAACCAACCTTCACGACAATGCGGCGGGCTTTTGCAAGCCGGCTCGTCATGGCCGCCACTCATCCGTGACAATGGAGTCGGGGTCTGGCGTCAACAGCTTCGCCTTGGCCTTGCTGATGATGGCCATCAGCGCCCGCATCGCCGGATCGATCCGCAATTGGCCGGCGGCGGAAATGGTGAGCGGCGTCTTTTTCAGTTTCGCCTTGAAGGTCGTCACGACTTTCTCGAGCGCCTTCTCCGTCAGCGCGTCAGCCTTGTTGAGCACGATCACTTCCGGCTTCTTCGCCAGTTCCTTGCTGTAGGCCTTGAGTTCCTCACGCACCGTCTTGTAGGCGGCCACCGGATCATCACCCGTGGCATCGATCAGGTGCAGCAGGACGGCACAACGTTCGATGTGGCCGAGGAAGCGCGTGCCGAGGCCCGCACCCTCGCTGGCGCCTTCGATGAGGCCGGGAATGTCGGCAAGCACGAAGCTGTTGCCGTCAACGCGGACAACGCCAAGCTGCGGATGCAGCGTGGTGAAGGGATAGTCGGCGATTTTCGGCCGCGCCGCCGAGACGACCGAGAGCAGGGTTGACTTGCCCGCATTGGGCAGGCCGATGATGCCCGCATCGGCAATGAGCTTGAGGCGGAGCCAGATCCAGCGCTCTTCACCGATCTGGCCTGGATTGGCATGGCGCGGTGAACGGTTGGTGGACGACTTGAAATAGTGGTTGCCGAACCCGCCGTTGCCGCCCTTGGCGATGCGCGCCCGCTGCCCCACGTGCGTGAGATCGGCGACCAGCGTTTCCCGGTCTTCGTCATAAACCTGCGTGCCAACGGGAACCTTGAGGATGATGTCTTCCGACGAAGCACCGGCCCGCAGCCGGCCCATGCCGTGCCCGGCCGTCTTCACCTTGAAGTGCTGCTGGTAGCGGTAGTCGATGAGCGTGTTGAGGTCGTGGGCGGCTTCCACCCACACGTCCCCGCCATGGCCGCCATCGCCGCCGTCGGGCCCGCCCATCTCGATGAACTTCTCGCGCCGGAACGACACCGAGCCTGCACCGCCGTCACCGGCCTTCACATAGATTTTTGCTTCATCGAGGAATTTCATGGGGGGCTTCTAACGCAGGGGGGCGAAACAGGGAATTGCTAAGTTGCGGAACCGCAAGCTGCCTCAGGCCGCGCCACGGGCCCGGGCGAGCCGTGGAAAGCGCCGCGCCAGCCGCGCCACTAGCCCGTGCTGGTCGATCCAGGCGCTGTAGGCCCGGTAGTCGGCATCCTGCATCAGTTGCGCCTCCTCCGTACGCGCCCGCACCACATAGATGAGGTTGCCCAATGCCAGGGCCACGCAATTGCCGATCGCCGCCGCGGGGCTGCCGTGGGGAATGAAGGGGATGGCGATCAGCCAGAAGCTCACGCACTTGGCGATATAGGCGGGGTGCTTCACGAAGCGGTACGGACCGTTGGTGATGATGCCCCGGTTGGTGAGGTTGGAAAAGCGTATGCCGAAGGACAGCGTGGCCCAGGCATAGACGGCGACACAGAACAGAACCGCCGCTCCCCAAGCGTACCACAGCACCGGCGTCTCCCACAGCCAGGCGCCCCACTCCAGCCCGTCGTCGTAGTTCAGGAAATTCTGCCACACCGCCGGCCAGAAGGGCGGATAGCAAACAAGGCAGATGACCCATCCCAGGAGCGTGGTCTGGATTGTCTTGATGTGGGTGTTGAGCAGCTTCAGGGTGGCGAGGTAGCCGATGCTGGCGAAGCCCACGTCGATGAAATAGAGCCCGTCGAATATGAGCGAGAAGCCGGCCGCCTGATCCCTGAAGGTTGCCGCCAGATCGAGCGGCAGCAGGTTCTTCAGGTTCGAGAGCGCGAACGTGACCATGAGGGGCGCGAAGAAACCCTTGAGCACCCAGCCCAGCACGTATTGCCGGGCCGCATCGCTGAGAGGCGCGGGAAAACCCCTGAGGGTGCCGCTGCCGATCTCCCACAGCTCATCCTGCTTCTCCGGCAGAAGCGCATCGGCCACGAACAGGTAGACGAGCGCCAACACACAGAGACCCGCATACCACCACGGGCCATCGGGCAGGAGCGGCAGCACGAAGGTCTCGGCAAATCCCCGGAAGACGATGTAGGCGGCGCAAAGCCCGGCCAACAGCGCCGCGAGCCCCACCGCTTTCACCGCCACCCGCGCAACATTTGGCTGCCAGTCTTTCCGCGCGGCCTCGACAATCCGGGGCAGTTCCGCCCCCACGAAGGGGATGGCGATGCCGCTGCAGATGAGAAACAGGGCAAGTTTTGGCGGGAAGGCCTGCACTTTGGACAGGGAAAAAGCCCCGGCGCCCAATGCAAGCGCACTCCAGGCGCTGGCCTGGCTGACGGCGGAAAGGGGCCGTGAGGTGCTGTCCATCCCCGGGATTCTTATGAGATTCGCATTCTCTTGCGCAACCGAAGCCTGTTTTCGCACCGCATCCTGCGCAACCCTGCCCCCAAACATCCGGAATCTGATAGCGTTAACTAAGAGTTAACGAAGTTGTTGCATCGCAGCAACACAGGAATGACAAGGTATTTTCGGGGGTCTGATCCTTATTGCGGTCACATTTGGACAATGTAAGATCTCCATTCAAGACAGGCGGCTGTCATGAGGCACGCCACTCCTACTGGGAGTGACGTCTGAACTGAACAACGAATGCCTGAAGGGGGTATTACCATATGAATAAGTACTTCAAGTCTGCTGCAGTTCTGTCAGCACTCTACTTCGGTCTACTTTCAACGACCGCATCTGCCGGCGAAACAGAAATGGTTTCGATGATCAAGGCGCTCGCACCCGCCCATGGTGTGCCAACCTGGTTTGCACTGCGCATCGCCAAGGTTGAATCGAACTACAATCCGCACGCCCGCGGATCCCACGGTGAACTGGGCCTGTTCCAGCTGAAGTGCGCCACGGCGCGCGAAATGGGCTTCCGTGGCAATTGCACGACGCTTCTCAATCCGTCCGTCAACATCCAGTACGGCCTGAAGCACCTTGCCCTTGCCATTCGCAAGTCCAACGGCAACCTGAAGCTCGCGGCCTCCAAGCACAACGGCGGCCTTGGCCGCAAGAAACTCGTGGCCTCCTACGTCGCCAAGGTGTTTTGAACGCCTTGACGCCAGCGTTCCCGTGACAGGCTGAGGTTTGTCACGGGCACTTCCCGCCCCTGCGCCTTGGAATAACTGCTGCACGGGCCGGTCACTTCAAATCCCAGCTTCACCAGGATGCGCGCCGAAGCGGCGTTGTCGTTGTGGTAACAGGCGATGAGTTCGCGGTGGCCTTCCCGCCCGAAGGCGTCATCGACCATGGCGCGGCCCGCCTCGCTGCCGATGCCTTTTCCCCACATCGCTTGCGAATACCAGTAGCCAAGCTCGGCATTGTCCGAGGCTTCATGCCATTCATAGCTGATGACGCCGATCAGCTGTCCGGGCGAGGTCTTTTCCTCGACGCCGGCAATGCGCGAGCGGGCAACGCCTGACGCCGCGAAGTCCAGGAATTCCAAAGCATCGCTGCGGTGGTAGGGATGGGGAATGCGCGCCGTGTTGCGCGCGATGGCAAAATCATTGAGTTCGCGCACCAGCACATCAGCATCCTCCGCGCGCAACGGGCGCAGGATCAGCCGGGCGGTTTCAAGATCGTTCCACACCATCGCCTCCACAACGAAAAAAGGGAGGAGATGGTGTTCCATCTCCTCCCGGACTGCAATGCCGGATGATCCGGCAGAAGCGCTTGCGTTATTCCGCTGCCTTGGGGGCAACGACAGACACGAGCTGCTTGTTGTCCTTGGTGCCGCGGAAGGTCACGGTGCCGGCGACCATCGCGAAGATGGTGTGGTCACGGCCCATGCCGACGCCCGTTCCCGGGTGCCACTTGGTGCCGCGCTGGCGCAGGATGATGTTGCCGGGAATGGCCTGCTCGCCACCGAACAGCTTTACGCCGAGACGGCGGCCAGCGGTGTCGCGGCCGTTGCGGGATGAACCGCCTGCTTTTTTGTGTGCCATGGATCAGTCTCCTTGGATCAATTCGATTAGGTGCGGGCGCGGTCGGTCTTGGCGCGGGGCGGCTTGCCGGCGAGGAGTTCCTTCGCCTGCTCGATCCATTCCTCGCGGCCGATGCGGCCCTTCTGCTTCAGGTGGGCTTCGGCCTTGGCCACGTCATCGGCGCTCATGGCGGCGATGGAGGCGAAGGTGTTGTAGCCCAGTTCGCGCATGCCCGTTTCCATCTTGGGGCCAATGCCGCCAATGAGGGAAATGTCATCCGACTTGCCTTCACCCACGGGCGCGGCGAGCGGCTGGGCGGCAGCGGCCGGAGCGGCCTTGGCTTCCGCCTTCTTCTCGGCCTTGGCCTTGGCGGCCGGCTTCGCACCACCTGTCAGGATGTCGGTGATCGTCACCGACGTCAGCAACTGGCGGTGGCCGTTGCGGCGGCGGTAGTGCTTGCGGCGGCGCTTCTTGAAAATATAGACCGTGTCGGCCTTCTCCTGGGCGGCGATTTCGCCGACCACGGTGGCGCCGGCCACGAAGGGCGCGCCAATTTCAACCGAACCGCCGTTGCCGACCATCAGCACGTTGTCGAACGTGATCTGGTCGCCGGCGGCGCCGTCGAGCTTTTCAATGGTGATCTTGTCGTTGGCGGCAACGCGATACTGCTTGCCGCCCGTCTTGATGACTGCGTACATTCTCTTCCTTCTTTCCCGCGCCGGACGGAGCCGCTTTCTAACCCGTTGGAAAAGCGGTCTTTTTCAATATTGCTTCCGAAGAAGCCGGGCACCCTGGGGCAGCGCAATGGGCTTGGACAGCATGGTTGCCGCCAAAGTCCGTGGCTGAATGGCGAATTCACCCTGAAAAGTCAAGTCTGGCGGCAGGAGCCCGCCGGGGCCTTGCATGCCGCCGGAGTTGTGGTTTCATGGGGCCTCCGGAGGGCTCCCGATGTTGCGTCGTATTCTGGCACTGTGCCTGGCCTTGGCCCTTGCGATGGCATTTGCCCTTGAGGCAGATGCGGCCGGCAAGAAAAAGAAGAAGCCGGCCCCGTCCACTCCGGCGGTGGCGAAGCCCATCTATGATGCTCCCATGCGGGTTGTCATCGTGCAGGCGGACAGCCGCCACTGTACCGCCATCTGCCCGGAATGGATTGCCGCCGAGGGCGAGATCACGCCCGCAACTCCCGCCCTCTTCGCCAAGGTGTTCAAGCAGATGGGCAAGCGCAAGCTGCCCATCCTCATCCGTTCACCGGGCGGCTCCATCCGCCATGCCATGCAGATCGGCCAGATGATCCGCAAGCGCGGCCTCGACGTGGCGGTGGGCTATACTCTCTATTCCGGCTGCGCCCCCGACAAGAAAGACTGCAAGCTGCCCGAGGGCCGCGCTGGCGTTTATGAAGGGGTCGCGCTTGAATATAACGCCTGGTGCAATTCCGCCTGCCACCTCGTGCTGGCCGCCGGCACCCACCGTCTCGCCGGACTGGGAACCTACGTCGGCGTGCACCAACCCCGCACCGTGTGGACCCGCGAGATCATCACCTACCGCGAGCGCTACCGCATCGTGAAGGGCAAGAAGAAAGTGATCGATCGCAAGATCGTCAGCCGCAAGCCGGACAAGTCGAAGGTGACGTATGGCATCTACAAGGGCCTGAAGAAGGAACTGACGGCCTACTACAGGCAGATGGGAATTGACCTCGCCATCATCACCGAAAGTGAGAAGGCGGAATTCAAGTCCATCAACAACCTCACCAAGGATCAGCTCGAAAAGCTGCACCTCCGCACCAACGCCGGTGGAGTCGCCCTCCTCATGGGCAACGACCTCTGCAAGTCCACACCCATGCCGGGGAATTGCGTGGCCTCTCCTGCTGGCGCGCTCACCCAGTAGCGCGCTGCTCCATCAACCCCACCAGCCCGTCCATGATCCTGTTCAGGTCGTAGTCCTTGGGTGTGTAGATGGCGGCGGCGCCGAGTTGCTTGAGCACGTTTGCGTCGTCGTCCGGGATGATGCCGCCAACCACGACGGGGATGGAGATGTTCCGTGCACGGAGTTTCTGCATGACGTCGCGCACCAGCGGCACATGGCTGCCGGACAGGATCGAAAGGCCGAGAAGCTGCACTTTTTCCGCCACCGCCCGCTCCACCAGCTCGTCGGGCGTCATGCGGATGCCGTCGTAGATGACGGACATGCCGATGTCGGCGGCGCGGGTTGCGATCTGCTCGGCACCGTTGGAATGGCCGTCGAGTCCGGGCTTGCCCATGAGGAATTTGGGTGCGACCCCAAGGGCTTGTGCAAGTTTTGCCACACGTCCCTGAAGCGCCTCATGTGAAGCATGAACGCCGTCATGGGGGCGGAGGCTCACGCCCGTGGGCGCGCGGAACTCCCCGAACACCTCACGCAAGGCGCTGCCCCATTCACCCGTTGTGACGCCAGCCCTGGCGCAGGCAATGGAGGGCTCCATGATGCTGCGGCCTTCCGCTGCCGCTTGCTTCAGCGCCGCGAGAGCCGCGGCGGCAGCCTTGCAGTCGCGCATCGCCCGCCACGCCTTGAGGCGTTCGATCTGGCCGAACTCCACATCGTCCTTCACCGTCATGATGGCATTGCCGGAGGCAAGCGGCGACGGCTCGCTGGAGGTGAAGACGTTGACACCGACGACCTGTATCTCGCCTGACTCGATCGCTTGCAGGCGTGCCGTGTTGGAGGAAACGAGCGCCTCCTTCATGTAAGCGAGCCCCGCCAGGGAGGCCGCGCCGCCTTGCGCCGCCACCGCTGCCATTTCCGTCCGGGCCTCCGCCTTCAGCGCCTCCACCTTGGCGGCAATCACGCTGCTGCCGTCGAAGATGTCCTCGTGCTCAAGCAGGTCCGTCTCGAAGGCCATGATCTGCTGCATGCGGAGCGACCACTGCTGGTCGAAAGGCCGCGGCAGGCCCAGCGCCTCGTTCCACGCCGGCAACTGCACCGCGCGGGCGCGCGCCGTCTTCGACAGCACCACGCCCAGCATCTCGATGAGGATGCGATAGACGTTGTTTTCAGGCTGCGGCTCGGTGAGTCCGAGCGAATTGACCTGCACGCCATAGCGGAAGCGGCGGAGTTTTTCGTCGGCCACACCGTAGCGCTCCCGCAGCATCTCGTCCCAGAGATCGACGAAGGCGCGCATCTTGCAGACTTCCGTCACAAAGCGGATACCCGCGTTGACGAAGAACGAGATGCGGCTGGCAACGATGGGGAAGGCTCCGGCGGCAATCTCGGGCGAGGCCTTGCAGGCATCGAGCACGGCCGTGGCCGTGGCGAGCGCGAAGGCAAGTTCCTGCGCCGGCGTCGCACCCGCTTCCTGCAGATGGTAGGAGCAGATGTTGACGGGGTTGAACTTCGGCATCTCCCGCGTGGCGAAGGCAATGGTATCGACCGTCAGGCGCAACGAGGCCTCCGGCGGAAACACATAAGTGCCACGCGCCAGATACTCCTTGATGATGTCGTTCTGCGTGGTGCCCTGCAGCTTCTCGCGCGGTGCCCCCTGCTCCTCCGCCACCGCCACGTAGAGCGCCATCAGCCACGCCGCTGTGGCATTGATGGTCATGGAGGTGTTCATCTCGGCGAGCGGAATGCCATCGAAGAGGGCCCGCATGTCGCCGATGTGCGAGATGGGCACGCCGACCTTTCCCACTTCGCCCCGCGCCCGCGGATCATCGCTGTCGTAGCCCGTCTGCGTCGGCAGGTCGAAGGCCACCGACAATCCGGTCTGGCCCTTGGACAGGTTGGTGCGGAACAGCCGGTTGGAATCTTCCGCCGTGGAATGCCCGGCGTAGGTCCGCATCAGCCAGGGACTGTCCTTGCGGCGTTCAGACATGGAAGCCCCGGCGGTGGGAAACCCGATCGTGTTGCATTGCAGCAGGGAAGCATGGCGGTTGCGGTGCCGCAACCCCACTTTGGTGCAGCCTTCAGCCGCGCCCTTGCCCCGAACTTCCGGTCTTGAGCAAGAGCAGCAGCAGGAATGCCACGATCATCTGCCCTGCGACGGCAAACACGATCGCCGTCTGCATCTCGGTCGCGCCCGCGAGATGCAGGTCGCGGCCCAGGTAGTTTGCAAAAAGGCCGGAGACAAAGAGGAGGATGAAGCACAAGGGCAGCGTGAACATGCGGCTTCCCGCCGTGAAGCCCGTGAGCACAAAGGACGAGCAGGCCGTGAAGGCAAGCAGCGTCACCGTGGTCACGCGTGACGGCGACCACATGGTGAAGCCGCTGTAAACGTCCCAAACGGCGTCAAGAACCTGTTCCATCAGTCCGGCCCCCCGTCCCGCATGCAGATGATCAATGGTATCCCGACGCGCCGAACGCCGGTTGCGCAATGTGGTCCGCAACCTGCGACAACGTCAAGATGCCGCGTGGTCGGGGGCCAGTCCTGCCATGGACTAATGGTGCAATGCAAAATAGGTTGGACTGGCGCAGACTGATCTCCTGTTTCCCAGCCGTGAGGACCTCCATGACCGCAGCCGCCAGCACGCTCCCCTCCTCGACCGACCAGGGCCGGGCAAAGGACGTCTATGCCATCGGCAAGATTCCGCCTCTCGGTCAGGTGCCGGCGCAAATGCATGCCTGGTGCATCCGCCAGGACCGCCACGGGCCGCCCGATACGGCGATGCAGGTGGAGGTCGTTCCGACGTGGGAGATCGGCGAGGATGAATGCCTCATCCTCGTGATGGCGGCGGGCGTGAACTACAACGGCGTCTGGGCCGCGCTGGGCAAGCCCATCTCGCCCATCGACGGCCACAAGAATCCCTTCCACATCGCGGGCTCGGACGCCTCGGGCGTTGTCTATGCCGTGGGTGCCAAGGTGAAGCGCTGGAAGGTGGGAGACGAGATCGTCGTCCACTGCAATCAGGATGACGGCGACGACGAGGAGTGCAATGGCGGCGACCCCATGTTCTCGCCCTCGCAGCGGATCTGGGGTTACGAAACGCCGGACGGCTCCTTCGCCCAGTTCGCCCGCGTGCAGGCCCGCCAGCTCCTGCCCAAGCCGAAGCACCTCTCATGGGAGGAAAGCGCCTGCTACATGCTCACCCTCGCTACCGCCTACCGCATGCTCTTCGGCCACCGCCCGCATGTGCTGAGCGCGGGCCAGAGCGTGCTGGTGTGGGGCGCCTCGGGCGGGCTCGGCTCCATGGCCGTGCAGCTTGCAGCGACGACAGGTGCAAGCGCCATCGGCGTCGTGTCCGACGAGGACAAGCGCGACTTCGTGCTCGGCCTCGGTGCCCGTGGCGTCATCAACCGCAAGGACTTCAAATGCTGGGGCGCCATGCCCGAGGTGGGCACACCCGCCTACAATGACTGGCTGAAGCAGGCCCGCGAATTCGGCAAGGCAATCTGGAACATCACCGGCAAGGGCAACAACGTCGACATGGTGTTCGAACATCCGGGTGAGTCGACCTTCCCGGTCTCGATCCTCGTGGTGAAGCGGGGCGGCATGGTTGTGATCTGCGCCGGCACCACGGGCTACAACCTGACCATGGATGCGCGGTACCTGTGGATGCACCAGAAGCGCGCCCAGGGATCGCACTTTGCAAATCTCATGCAGGCCTCCGCCGCCAACAAGCTGGTCGAGGCCCAGCGCATTGATCCCTGCATGTCGGAGGTCTACGGCTGGAACGACATCCCCCTCGCCCACATGAAGATGTGGAAGAACGAACACCGCCCCGGCAACATGGCCGTGCTGGTCTCAGCGCCGCGCGCCGGACTGAAGAGCTTCGAGGACACGCTGGAAGCTGCGGGGTGAGGCTTCCGCCCCCTCACTCCCGCTTGTCCGGTTTTTCCGGAACCGTGTCGGTTGTCTGCAACAGGTCGATGACGCGGTTCACTTCGCCCCCAAGGATCAGAACCAGCGCGGAGAGATAGAGGAAGAACATGGCGGCAAACAGCCCGGAGAGCGAGGCGTAGGTGGAGGCGAAGGAGTTGAACTCCAGCAGCCACCAGGAAAAGCCCAGCGCCATCACGCCCCAGATGATGACCGTGACGAGCACGCCCGGCAGCAGGCGCCGCAGCGGCAGCCGCCGCGCCGGCAGCGCCACATGGGCGGCAAAGACGCCGGCAAAGATCAGCAGCAGCGCCAGCGGAATGCGCATCTGCTGCAACTCCGCAAAGCGCGCCACCGCCTCGACGCCGTGGGTGGCTGCATAGCGGAGTGCCAGTGGCAGCAGCACCAGCAGGACTGAAAAGGCAAGGAACAGCGCCGCCGCACCCACAACGAAGAGGATGTCGATGAGATAGATGAGCCAGCCCGAGCGCTGCTCTTTCAGGTCATAGGCGCGGTTGAGGCCGACGCGCACCGAATCCACACCCGCCATGGCGCTCCAGATCGTCAGCAATGCAGCGAGGCTGAGGAGGTCGGCGCGCGGCACCGTGAGGATGGAGCGGATCTCGCTCGCCAGCGGTTGCACCACCGCCGGAGGAACGACCCCGATGATGAAATCGACAGCCGCCCGCGACTGTTCCTCCGTGCCGAAAAATCCGGCAAGCGCCGTGAGGAAGATGAGGAACGGAAAGATCGAGAACAACATGCGGAAGGCGATGTTTCCGGCGAGCGGCACGGCCTCGTCGGCGAAGAGACGCCTCAGGCTCTCCACGGCGAGGCGCACCGGGCTGATGCTGGGCGTGGCGCTGCTGTTCTTGGTCATGCCGTCACCCTATCCCCCGTTTGCAGTGCGCGCCATTGCAGCCTTTGCATTCGCCTTTGTACGCAAAGACGGGCAAGAGGTTTAGTCCAAGAGGCTTCAATGGCATCGCGCTTCGTCAAACCCTTCATCGCCGCGGCACCCGCCCTCTTCGTGGTGATGTGGGCGACGGGCTTTGTGGTGGCAAGGCTCTCGGCGCCTCATGTGGAACCCTTCACCTTCCTTGCCCTGCGCTTTCCCCTGGCTGCGGCCCTCTTCGCCGCCATCGCCGTGGCCGTGAAGGCGCCATGGCCCGGCTTTCGCCCGGCGTTGCATGCGACGGTGGCGGGCAGCCTCATTCATGCGGTCTACCTCGCACCCATCTACTGGTCGGTGGCCCATGGCCTTCCCGCAGGCGTCTCGGCGCTGATCGTGGGATTGCAGCCGCTCCTCACCGCCTTCCTCGCGGCAGGACTGGTGAAGGAACGGATTGGCCCCCGCCATTGGCTCGGACTCACCGTGGGACTTGCGGGCGTGGGCCTCGTCCTTTCTCCAAAACTCTCCTGGGCGACGGTTGACGGCATCACCCCGGCGACGACACTGGCCACCTTCGGCGGCACCATCGCCATTGCGCTGGGCACGGTTTACCAGAAGCGCTTCGCCAGCGCGCTGCACATCGCCAGCGGCGGAGCCTGGCAATATGTCGGTGCAAGCCTGGTGATGTTTGTGGCCGTGGCGCTGTTCGAGAAGGGCCGCTTCGATGGCAGCTTCAATGCCTGGTTCGCGCTGGCGTGGTCCGTACTGGTGCTGTCGCTGGGAGCGATCTCGCTGCTCATGATCCTCATCCGTGAAGGGGCCGTGGCCAAGGTCTCGAGCCTCATCTTCCTCGTGCCCGGCGTTGCGGCAGTGATGACATATGTGCTGTTCGGCGAAACCCTGACGGCGGTGCAGGTGCTCGGCATGGCCGTCTGCGCCGCGGCCGTCCTTATTGTGAACCGGCGGCCACCGTCCCGGACCTGACTTCATCCAGCATGGCCCGTGCCTTGTCGCGGTGCGCTGGCGTGATGTGGCGCCGCACCAGCGTCACCGCCGCCATCAGCACGGCCATGTCGTCGGTGAATCCGAGCGCCAGGATCATGTCGGGAATCACGTCGAAGGGCAGGATGAAATAGGCAAGCGCACCGAACAGCGTGCCTTTCACTTTCAGCGGCGTGGCGGGATCAGTGGCGCAATACCACGCGGCGAGCAGTTCATCGGCAAAGGGAAGCTGTGCGGCATGGCGGGTGAGCTTCGGCCAGAAGCCTTCGCGCACCATCTGTTCGTCCTGACCGGCCATGAGCAACCCTCCCTGTTCCAAGGAGACTTGCAGATGGGAATTCGTCCGCCGGAATCAAGCCCCGCGCTGGCTCAGCCACAGGGCGAGCATCAGCACGATGATCGCGCCGAATTGCAGGAGCACGCGCCAGCGCATGAAATTCTGCGAGCGGTTGGGCGAGCCGCCGCGCATCATGTTGGCAAGGCCAAGGACAAGAACCACCGCCACGGCGGCAACGACAGCAAAACTGATCAGGCTGGTGAAAGTCATGGGCAAGGGACCTAGCCGCTTTCGGCGGGCTTGCCAATCGGCCTGCTTCAGCTGTGCCGGTTGGCAAAGCGGTCGAGAAGTCCCGACGGCAGGATGCGCCGCATGAGCGCTGCCACGTGCGTGGGGATGGTCACATAGTAATGCGCCCGCGGATTCGGTTTTTCCAGCGCGAGGATCAGCTTCGCCAGCACCGCTTCGGGCGGCAGCTTGAAGCGGCTGTTGCCGCCCCGGTCCAGCCGCCGCCGCTGCGCCTCGAAATCCGCCTTGTAGTTGGAGTGTGTCATGTCGACATTCTTCTCGAACGCCGCGCGCGCGTTCTTCACGAAGGCCGTGGCGATGGGGCCAGGATTGATGGTGACCACCCTGATGCCGCTGCCGCGCAGCTCCAGCCGCAGCGTGTCTGTCAATCCTTCCAGCGCAAACTTGGACGCATTGTAGGGCCCGCGATATTTGAGCGCGAGAAGTCCCAGCACCGAAGAGCACTGCACGATCCGCCCCTCGCCGGCCTTGCGCATCATCGGCAGCAGGGCCCGTGTCAACTGATGCCAGCCGAACACATTGGCCGCGAACTGTTCCTCCAGCACGGCGCGCGTGATGTCTTCAACCGCCCCGGGCTGGCCATAGGCGCCATTGTTGAACAGCGCGAAGAGGACGCCGCCCGTGCGCCTTGCCACCTCGGCCGCGCAAGCTTCCACGCTGTCGGGAAAGCGGTAATCGAGCGCGATGGCCTCCAGGCCTTCCTCTTCCAGCCGCTTCAGGTCTTCAGGTGTGCGTGCCGTCGCAAACACCCGGTAGCCACGCGCCTTCAGGCCCAGCGCGCACGTGTGGCCGATGCCCGTCGAGCAGCCGGTGATGAGGATGGACTTCTGGGTCATGGTGGCTTCCTACGCGGAGGAACGTGATTTGCACAGACGGACCGGCATCTGCCTTTTCAATGTCCCCTGGCCTTCGTCATGCCGACGGGAACACTCAATTCGCGCCGTCCAGCAGCCGCCGCGCGATCACCTGGGCCTGGATTTCGGCCGCGCCTTCGAAGATGTTGAGAATGCGCGCGTCGCACAGCACGCGGCTGATCGGGTATTCGAGCGCAAAGCCGTTGCCGCCGTGGATCTGCAGCGCGTTGTCGGCGTTGGCCCAGGCGACACGGGCGCCCAGCAGCTTTGCCATGCCGGCCTCCACGTCACAGCGGCGGCCCTCGTCCTTGGCGGCGGCGGCGCGATAGGTGAGAAGCCGCGCACCATGGGTCTCCGCCGCCATCAGCGCCAGCTTGTCGGCGACGCGCGGGAAGTGGATGAGACTCTTGCCGAACTGGACACGGTCCTGCGCATAGGAGAGGCCGAGGTCGAGCGCGTTCTGCGCCACGCCAACGGCCCGCGCCGCCGTCTGGATGCGGGCCGATTCAAACGTCTGCATGAGTTGCTTGAAACCCTGGCCTTCCACGCCGCCCAGAAGGTTTTCCGCCTTCACCTCAAAATCCTCGAAGCGGATTTCGAATTCCTTCATGCCGCGATAGCCGAGAACTTCAATCTCGCCGCCGCTCATGCCCTGCGCGGGGAATGGATCGGCATTACTGCCGCGCGGCTTTTCGGCGAGAAACATGGAGAGGCCCTTGTAGCCGGGTTCCGCCGGGTTGGTGCGGGCAAGCAGCATCATCAGGTCGGCACGCACCGGATGGGTGATCCACGTCTTGTTGCCCGTCACCTTGTAGACATCGCCGCCGCGCACGGCGCGTGTCTTGAGCGAACCGAGGTCTGAACCTGTGTTGGGTTCGGTGAAGACGGCGGTGGTCAGGATTTCACCGGATGCAATCCGCGGCAGCCAGTGCTGCTTCTGCGCCTCGGTACCGCCGCAGAGAATGAGTTCGGAGGCGATCTCGGCGCGTGTTCCGAGCGAGCCCACGGCGATCCAGCCCCGCGACAGTTCTTCCGAGACCACGCACATGGATTGCTTGGAAAGCGCCAGCCCGCCGTAGACCTCCGGCAAGGTGAGCGCGAAGACGCCAAGCCCTGCCAGTTCGGACATGATCTCCAGCGGCACATAGGCATTGGCGCGGTGCCAACCATGGGCGTGGGGCGCCACCTTGTCGGCGACAAAGCGGTTCATGCTCTGGCGCATGTCCTCCAGCGCCGGATCAAGGCCTGAGGAGCCGAGGATGTCGGAGGCCGCCTTGCCCGCCAGCTCCGCCGAGAGGGCGGCACGGGAATCTGTCCCGTTGCCGTTGCGGAACAGCGGCAGCGCACGAATCGCCGCGAGGGATGACTCCGCCAGCCCAAGTTCATGCGGGCGGATCACTTCCTGCTGGTTGAGGGAGATGCCACCCGCAACCTGATTGAGATATTCCCCGGCAAGGACGCGGGCCAAAAGCCCATCGGCGATGCTGTAGGTGCCTGCGGCCGTGAGCCGTTCCGCATGATCTGCCAGCGCCGCCAGCGTTTCGGTATAGGTGGCGAGCCAGGCGATGCCGTGGGCGAGGTGCTGCTCGCGGTCGAAGCCCTCTGCCGTGCGGTCGCCGGCAAGTTTCACACGCAGATGCGCAATCGCTTGCGGCACAAGTTTCGCCACGCGCCCGTGGGCCTCACGCAACTCCACCGCAATCGTCACAGGCCGTCTCCCTTGTCAGTCCGGGCAGGAAGACTAGGGGCAGCCATGCTGCGCCGCAACATCGCCTTTGGTCGCTCCCGCACAAGATGTGTGCGGCAGGTCTTGCCCCATTTGGGCCGGAATTTTCCGCTCTAGGGCAACGTGCCTCACCGTTACGTCCTGTTAACGGGTTGGAACCTATGGTTAACAAATGATGATGCGCGGCATTTTTCCAGTTGTTTTGATTTCCCTCGGGCTTGCGGGCGCGGCCCTGGCCCAATCCAGCGACGAGCCCAAGAAGCTCGGTGCCTTCAAGGACTGGCAGGCCTTCACCTACAAGGCGCCGGATTCCAAGGTGTGCTTTGCCTTCTCCGAACCGAAGAAGAGCCAATCCACCCGCGAAGCGAAACGCGGTCCCATCCGCTTCATCGTGACCAATTATCCGGGCCGCAAGGTGAAGGGTCAGATCTCCACCATCATCGGCTATCCCTTCAAGGATGGCACGACGGTGAAACTGACCATCGACGACAAGACCTTCACCCTCTTCCCCGTGGGCGACACCGCCTGGGCCGAGAAGGATGATGCCGACATCGTGGCCGCCATGAAGGACGGCACATCACTCAAGGTGGCGGGCATTTCCTGGAAGGGCACTGAAACCACCGACAGCTATTCGCTGGCGGGCATATCTGCTGCGATCGACGAGATCGACAGCGCCTGCAAATAGGTCTGCGATGACGGCGCGGAATATATTGGCGGTGCTCTTGCTGGCGCTCTGGCCCATGGCCATGCCGGCTGCGGCGCAATCCGCCTGTTCGACCGAGGAGCACGAGGGGACGAGCTTCGATGTCTGCCGCTTCGATCCCACCCGGCAGCCGCTCGAACTCTACAACCTCGGCGACGACGGCGAACCCATCGCCACCTTTTCCGGCCTCGCGCAACAATTGGCGGGTGACGGCAAGCGCCTGACCTTCGCCATGAATGCAGGCATGTTCGACGACAAGCTGCGCCCCATCGGCCTTTACGTCGAGCATGGGCAGACGCAGAAGAAGCTCAATCGCCGCAACGGCTACGGCAACTTCCACCTGAAACCGAATGGTGTGTTCCTGCTGGAGAATGGCAAGGCGGCGGTGATGGAGACGGAAGCCTTCGTGAAATCGGGCCGCAAGCCCGAATTCGCCACGCAATCAGGCCCCATGCTGGTCATCAACGGCAGGATCCACCCGAAGTTTTCAGAAAGCGGCACTTCCGCCAAGGTGCGGAACGGCGTCGGCGTCACGGCCTCGGGCGAAGTGGTATTCGCCCTTTCGGAAAATGCCGTGACCTTTCACCAGTTCGCCCGCTTCTTCCGTGATGCGCTGGGCACGCCCAATGCGCTGTTCCTGGACGGCACCATCTCCAGCCTCTATTCGACCGATCTGCGCCGCAATGATGGCTACCTGCCTCTGGGACCCATGGTCGGCGCCTACGAAGTGAAGTAAAGGGACGGCCGAAATGGCCACACTGATATCCAACCTGCCCGAACGCTACATCCAGAATGACCTCCGTCCGTCGCTGGTGGGGCTTTCGCGCGCGCAACTGATGGAGATGCTGGCCCGCGTCGGCGTGCCCGAGAAGCAGCGCAAGATGCGCGCCAACCAGCTCTTCCACTGGATCTACCACAAGGGCGTAACCTCGTTCGGTGCCATGAGCAACATCGCCCGCGAATTGCGCGACAAGCTGGACGAAGCCTTCCAGATCGCCCGGCCCGAAATCGTCGCCGAACAGAAGTCCAATGACGGCACCATGAAGTGGCTGCTCCGCCTCGCCCCCGATGAACGCGGCCAGCGCCACGAAATCGAGACCGTCTATATCCCGGAGGCCGACCGCGGCACGCTGTGCATTTCATCGCAAGTGGGCTGCACCCTCACCTGCACCTTCTGCCACACCGGCACGCAGACGCTGGTGCGCAACCTGACGGCGGAAGAAATCGTCGGCCAGATCATGCTGGCGCGCGACCGCATCAGGGACTGGCCGGAAGACCTCGCCGCCAATCCGGCACCGCCCTCCTCGGGCCGCTACATCACCAACGTGGTGCTGATGGGCATGGGCGAGCCGCTCTACAACTTCGATCACGTGAAGCAGGCGATGGAGCTTGCAAGCGACGGCGAAGGACTCTCGTTGTCGAAGCGACGCATCACCCTCTCCACATCAGGCGTCGTGCCCGAGATCGCCCGCGCCGGAGACGAGATCGGCACCATGCTGGCCATTTCCCTGCACGCCACGACCGATGAGATCCGCAACACCCTCGTGCCCCTCAACAAGAAATATCCGCTGGCCGAACTGCTGCAGGCCTGCCGAACCTACCCCGGACTTTCCAACGCGCGCCGCATCACCTTCGAATACGTGATGCTGAAGGGCATCAATGATTCCCCCGCCGACGCCAAGCGCCTGGTGAAGCTGCTCGCCGGCATTCCCGCGAAGATCAACCTCATTCCCTTCAATCCCTGGCCAGGCACGGCCTACGAATGTTCCGATTGGGAAACGATCGAAACCTTCGCCGAGATCGTCAACAAGGCGGGCTACGCCAGTCCCGTGCGCACGCCGCGCGGCCGCGACATCATGGCCGCCTGCGGCCAACTGAAAAGCGAGAGCCAGCGCCTCAGGGCGAAGGACCGGGGCGCGCTCCCGGGAGATGCCGTCACAAACCCATGACCGCCGCCGTCCTGCGCTATTGCCGGCTGGCCGTCGCATACGCGCTGAGTGCGGCCGTGGCCGGGCTTCTGATTGGCGTGCTGTTTGCCGTGGCTGGAGAAGGCGTCCCGGATACACCCTGGTATGTGCTGGCTGCCTTCGCCGCCCTGTTTATGGCGATCTGGGCGGCCCTTCCCGCCCACGCCATCGTCCTGGTCGCGGAATGGCGCGCCATCCGCAGCCCTTGGCTCTATGTGGGCTTTGCCATGCTGGTGGGAGGCATTACCGGCGCGGTTCTGCGCCTTACGCCGTGGATGCCGTGGGCAGGTCTGGCCGCCGGCATCGCCACCGGACTGACCTTCTGGGCCGTTGCCGGACGTTCTGCCGGGGACCTCATTGCGAAGGGAAAGGCGGGCACCTTTCTGTTGCTGCTGCTGGCGGCATCGGCACTGGCCACGGCGGCAGTGACGTGGCTCTACGCGCTCTAGTCCCCACTCTCCTGCAACCCCCACTGTTCCTCTTTCCCAAAAGCAAGCTATAGAGGTTGCACCGGGGCTCAACGAGGACAACCAATGCTCAAGAAACTTGCCATCGCAGCAGGCATGATGGTGCTTGCCACCCTTCCGGCCCGTGCCGAGGTGATCGACATCTCCACCATCAAGTGCTCTGACCTCGCCACCATGACCGACGACGAAGCCAGTTATCTTCTGATCTGGCTGCACGGCTATTACGGCGGCAAGGCGGGCGACACCACGATCGACATGGAATCCTTCGAGGCCGCCGGCAAGGAAATCGGCGCGGCCTGCGGCGCCTCTCCCGATCTCGGCCTGATGACCGTCATCAACCAGATCGACAACGGGCAGTAATGTCAATCCGGCGGGTGAGGCCGAAGGCGGCCTTGCCTGCCCATTTTTGCAAGTGTAAGGCGCATGCCCGAAGCTGCTGCCCCTTCCGTGGGCCATCCGGGAACCATCATGTCGAAACAGAAAATCCGCAAAGTCGTGCTCGCCTATTCCGGCGGACTGGATACCTCCATCATCCTCAAGTGGTTGCAGACCGAATATGATGCGGAGGTCGTGACCTTCACAGCCGACCTCGGACAGGGCGGCGAACTCGAGCCTGCCCGCAAGAAGGCCGAGTTGCTCGGCATCAAGGAAATCTTCATCGAGGACCTGCGCGAGGAATTCATCCGCGACTTCGTCTTCCCGATGTTCCGCGCCAATGCCGTCTACGAGGGCGTCTATCTGCTGGGCACGTCCATCGCCCGTCCGCTCATTGCCAAGCGCCTGATCGAGATCGCCGAACAGACCGGAGCCGACGCCATCTCCCACGGCGCCACGGGCAAGGGCAACGACCAGGTGCGCTTCGAACTGACCGCCTATGCCCTCAACCCCGACATCAAGATCATTGCACCCTGGCGCGAGTGGCAGTTCAAGAGCCGCACCGACCTGATCGAATTCGCCGAAGCCCACCAAATCCAGGTGGCCAAGGACAAGCGCGGCGAGGCGCCCTTCTCGGTTGACGCCAACCTGTTGCACTCCTCTTCGGAAGGCAAGGTGCTGGAGGACCCGTGGGAAGAGCCGCCGCCTTACGTCTACCAGCGCACCATTGCGCCCGAGGATGCGCCCGACACAGCGACCTACATCGAGGTGAGCTTCAAGAACGGCGATGCGGTGGCGATCAACGGCCAGGCCATGAGTCCCGCCACGCTGTTCACCGAATTGAACCGCCTCGGCCACGACAATGGCATCGGCCGCCTCGACCTCGTGGAAAACCGCTTCGTCGGCATGAAGTCGCGCGGGGTCTATGAGACCCCCGGCGGCACCATCCTCGGTGTGGCGCACCGCGCCATGGAATCGATCACGCTCGACCGCGAAGCCGCCCACCTCAAGGACTCGTTCATGCCGCGCTATGCGGAACTGGTCTATTACGGCTTCTGGTTCGCGCCCGAGCGCGAGATGCTGCAGGCAATGATCGACAAGAGCCAGGAGCATGTGGAAGGCGACGTCCGCCTGAAGCTCTACAAGGGCAATGTCATCGTCGTGGGCCGCCGCTCGCCCAAGTCGCTCTACAAGAACGACCTCGTCACCTTCGAGGACGACCGCGGCGCCTACGACCAGAAGGATGCCGCCGGCTTCATCCGCCTCAATGCGCTCCGCCTGCGCACACTGGCGGCGCGCAAGCGCAATACCTGACGAACCATCATTTTGAGACTACGAAGGCCACCTCCGGGTGGCCTTCTGCTTTAGCCCCGCTTGCGGCGGGATTTGGCGAAGGTGTCGAAGGCCACCGCCAGCACGATGATGACACCGATGATGATCTGCTGGATGTAACTGGAGACATTCATCAGCACGAGGCCATTGAGCAGCACGCCGATCAGGATTGTTCCGATCACCGTGCCGAAGATGGTGCCAACGCCGCCGAAAAGACTGGTGCCGCCGATCACGACGGATGCGATGACGGTGAGCTCATAGCCCGTGCCCGCCACGGCCTCTGCCGAGTTGAGGCGCGCCGAAAGCACGAAGGCGCCCAATCCCGCGAAGAACCCCATGATCACATAGACGCTGCAGATGATGGCATTGACATTGAGGCCCGACAGCCGCGCCGCCTCGGGATTGCCCCCCACCGCATAGACACGCCGGCCGAAGCGCATGTAGCGCAGCACCACATGGGCAATGGCGGCCGCGACAAGAAAGATGATCACAGGCACGGGCATGGGTCCGATCTTGCCCTGTCCCCACCAGGTGAAGGCCTTGTCGAATCCGCTGATCGGCCCACCCGCCGCAAACAGCAGCGCCGCGCCACGGAAGACCGACATGCCGCCCAGCGTCACCACGAAGGGCGGCACCTTGAGGCGTGTGATGGAAAAGCCTTGCAGGTATCCGCCGATCAATCCCACGATGATAGCGGCCAGCGCCGCGAGCGGCCAGCCGTAGCCCACCGCATCATCGCCCACGGTGAAACGGTCCTGCATGCCGCCCTTGGCCACCGCGGCGGCCACTAGCCCCGCAAAGGCGAGGAGCGAGCCCACCGAGAGATCGATGCCGGCTGTGAGAATGACGAAGGTCATGCCGATGGCGAGGAGCCCGGTGATCGACACCTGGCGCATGACGTTGAAGAGATTGATCGAGGAGAGGAAGCGCGGCTCCATGATGGCAAAGATCGCCATGAGGACGAGCAGGAAGATGAGCGGGGCGAAACGCGCAATGAAGCCGAAGGCATCGAAGGATGTATCGCGCGTGCTGGGCGGAAGGCCGGTCGTGGACATGGCGCGTGTTTCCTCTCAGGCAGCCTTTGGTTTGGAAAGCGTCATCAGCGTCATCAGTTGTTCCTGCGTGGCACCGGGGCCCGGCACGTTTCCGGTGACGCGCCCCTCGCGCATGGTGACGATTCTGTCGGCCAGCGCCAGGATTTCCGGCAGCTCCGATGAGATGACGATGATGGCAATGCCCTCCCGCGCCATCTCGATGAGCAGGTTGTGCACCTCGACCTTGGCGCCGACGTCGATGCCGCGTGTCGGTTCATCGACGATCAGCACGCTGGGCCGCAAGGCGAGCCAGCGCGCCAGCACCACCTTCTGCTGGTTGCCGCCGGAGAGGTTGCCGACCAGTTGCTCGTCCGACGTCATGCGGATGTTGAGCTTGCGGCGGTAGTCTTCGACGAGATCCTTTTCCCGCCGTACGTTGATGAAGGACCCCCACCCGGTGATGCGGTCATGAGCAGCCATCGACAGGTTGGTGCGGATGGCGAGTCCGAGGAACAGCGCCTGCTGCTTGCGGTCTTCGGGAACGAGGCCGATGCCGTGGGCAATGGCGTCGGCCGGACTGGCGATGGCAACGGCCCTGCCGCCCACGCGCACCTCGCCGCTGTCGAGCCTGTCGGCGCCGAAGATGGCGCGCGCCGATTCCGTGCGGCCCGCCCCGACAAGGCCCGCGATGCCGAGGATTTCACCCTTGTGTACGGAAAAGGAGACGTCGTGGAGTTCGATGGCACTGGCGTCGGTGGCCTTGCGGCGGCGGGTGAGGTTGCGCACCTCCAGTGCCACCTCCGCCGTGGCGCTGGTATCCTGCCGGTGGGCAAGGAGGCCCACATCGCGTCCCACCATCATGCGGATGATGCCTTCGATGCTCGTGTCGGCGACGCGCCCCTGGCCGACATGGTGTCCGTCGCGCAGGACCGTGTAGCTGTCACAGATCTCGAACACTTCATCCAGCCGGTGCGTGACAAAGATGGTTGAAATGCCGTCGGCCTTCAGGGCCCGGATGATGGCGTAGAGTTTCTCGACCTCTGACCTGCTGAGCGCGGACGTGGGTTCATCCATCACGATGATCCGCGATTTCATGGAGAGCGCCCGCGCAATCTCCACCATCTGCTGCTCGGCCACGGCCAGGTCGCGCACCCGCGTCGCGGGACTGCGGTCGAGTCCGATCCGCTTCGACAATTTGCGCGTCTCTTCCTCCATCTGGCGATGGCTGACGAAGAAGCGTGATCCCAGTTCCCGGCCCACGAACACGTTTTCGGCGATGCTCATGTCGGGCGCCAGGGTGAATTCCTGGTAGATGGTCACGATGCCGGCGCGCTGGGCTTCCTGCGGCGTTGCAAACACCACGGGTTTTCCGTCGAGGGCAATCGTGCCGGAGTCGGGTGCCTGCGCACCGGAGAGAATTTTCAGCAGCGTGGATTTGCCGGCGCCGTTCTCGCCGAGAAAGGCATGAATTTCGCCAGTACCCACCGCGAAGTCCACGTTCTCAAGCGCCTTCACGCCCGGAAAGGACTTGGAAATGCCCGTCATGCGCAGCAGGGGCGGCCCGTCGTCGGAAGGAGTCTGCATGGGAGGCTCCGGCCGGGTCATTGCCCGGCCGGAAATCCGGATGCTGTTACTTCACTTCGCCCAGGCGTTCGGCGATGTTGAGATTGTCCTTGGTCACGGCCACGGGCGTGATCAGGTGGACTTGCTCGGCAGGCTTCGTGCCATCCTTCAGGAAGGCCACCAGCGTCTGCACGCCGAGCGCGCTCTGTTGGCCCGGGAACTGCTCGATCGTCGCCGTGAGGCCGCCGTCACGGACCTGCGCCAGTGCCTCGGGCAGGGCGTCGAAGCCGATGATGGCGATGCCCGTGAGATTGCGGGCCTTCACCGCTTCCATGGCGCCGAGCGCCATGTCGTCGTTGGCAGCCACGATCACCTTCGGCGGCTCAGCCAGACCGGAGAGGGCGGCTTCCGTCACCGACAGGCCCTTGTCGCGGGCGAAGCCTGCCGTCTGCTCGAACACGATCTTGTACTTCGCATCGCCGTCCAGCACGTTATGCAGGCCCTTGTTGCGGTCGATGGCGGGCGAGGCACCCGATTGTCCCTGCAGGTTCACGATGGTCGCACCATCGGGATAGAGCTGCTTGATGAGATTGCCCTGGGCTTCGCCGCCCTTCACGTTGTCGGCGCCGATGTGGCCGAGAATGCCTTCAACCGAAGGCACGCGGCGGTCAACGGTGACGACGGGAATACCCGCTTCCACCGCCTGTTGCAGCGCCGGTGCCATGGCGTCCACTTCATTGGGGCTGATCACGATGCCTTTCACGCCCTGCGCGATGGCGGCTTCGATATCCGCCGTCTGCTTGGGAGACGAAACCTGGCCGTCGCTCTCCACGGCTTCGTAGCCCTGCTTGCCAATCTCCGCCTTGAAGGCATTCATCATGTGAACAAAGAACGGAAAGCTCAATCCCGGCACAGACGCCAGGATCTTGTCAGCGGCCAGCGCCACGGTGGCACTGCCGAGCAGCGCGGCCGCGGCCACGCCTGCTACAAGTGTACGTCGGGTAATGCGCGTCATCATGTTTGTCTTCCTCCCATTGCCTGTTGGCACGCGTAGCATGCGGCAAACTGATATAACAGTTAAAGGGTGGTAAGAGTATGGCAGTTATGCGTGATGGAGGGTGCAAACGATGTTGCGGCACAACACGTGCGCCGCACAAAAATGTGCGCCGCAACGGAACCGGAAGTTGTCTTGCGCCGGCTCCGCTCCGGGAAACCATTCCGTACACGGACGGTTTCGGCGATCACCTGACGAATACACGAGCCCCCACTGGCACACTGCCGTAAAGCTCGAACACGTCTTCGTTCAGCATGCGGAAACAGCCGGAGGATGCGGCCTTGCCGATGGACCACGGTTCATTCGTGCCGTGGATGCGATAGAGCGTGTCGCGCCCATCGCGATAGAGATAGAGTGCACGCGCACCCAGCGGATTCTCCGGCCCGCCCTTCACCTGCACCGGCAGCTTGGGATTGCGCTGGCGCATGCCGGCGGTGGGCGTCCACGTCGGCCACCTGGCCTTCCGGCCCACCACCGTCGTGCCGGACCACCCCACGCCCTCGCGTCCCACGGCAATGCCGAAGCGGATCGCCTTGCCCTGTCCCCCGATGACGTAGAGATGCCGCGCGGCCACATCGACCACCACAGACCCCGCCTCTTCACGGCCGTTCCAGCGCACATCCTGCCTGCGAAAGGCCGGCGGGATGCGCTCCAGGTTCATCAACTGGATGTCGAACGGTTTCTCGGGGATGATTCCCGTCACCCACTCGGCTTCATTCAGGTCCTTGCGCGCAAGGGCCGGTGACGCCAGCAGCGCGCTTGCGGCACCCGCGAGGAACAGCCGTCTCTTCATCCGGGTCAGTGATTGTCCCGTGGGACCGGATGAACCTTCGCCACGCGCTGGAACTTGGTGGCGCCCTTCATCACCATGCCGTTGGACAACTGGTCCACCTCCTTGCGGAAGATTTCCTGCCACGGCGTCTGCGATTCCGGCACCTTGTAGCCGCCGTTCTTCTCAAGCTCTTCGCGGCGCGTCTTCAATTCCGCTTCACTCACCAGCATGTTGCAGTCGCCGGTGTTGAGGTCGACGCGCACCATGTCGCCATTCTTGAGGAGCGCCAGGCCACCGCCTGCCGCAGCTTCCGGCGAGGCATTGAGAATGGAGGGCGAGCCGCTGGTGCCCGATTGCCGGCCATCGCCGACGCACGGCAGCGACCGCACGCCCTTTTCGAGGAGATAGCTCGGCGCGCGCATGTTCACCACTTCCGCCGCACCGGGATAACCAAGCGGGCCCACCCCGCGGATGAAGAGAATGGTATTCTCATCCACGTTGAGCGTCTTGTTGTCGATGTTGGCATGATAGTCTTCCGGCCCGTCGAAGACGATGGCCTTGGCCTCGAAGGCATTGGGGTCCTTCGGGTTGGAGAGATAGCGCTGCTGGAATTCCTCCGAGATCACGCTCGTCTTCATGATGGCGGAATCGAACAGGTTGCCCTTCAGCATCTTGAATCCGGCGCGCTTCTTCAGCGGGTCATTGAATTCGCGTATCACCTTGCGGTTCCAGGAGAACTTGCCCTTGCAGTTTTCACCCAGCGTCTTGCCGTTGGCGGTGATGCAGTCTTCGTGGATCTTTCCGGCGGCAATCAGCTCCGCGATCACGGCAGGAACGCCACCGGCGCGATGGAAGTCCTCGCCCAGGTATTCGCCTGCGGGCTGCATGTTGACCAGCAGCGGAAGATCATGGCCCTGCGTTTCCCAGTCGATCACATCGAGCTGAAGGCCGAGATGGCGTGCAATGGCATTGAGGTGATTTGGCGCATTGGTCGAACCGCCAATCGCGGTGTTGACGCGGATGGCATTCTCGAAGGCCTTGCGCGTCATGATCTTGGAGGGCGTCAGGTCCTCATGCACCATCTCGACGATGCGCTTGCCCGTCTCGAATGCCATTTGCCCACGCTCGCGATAAGGCGCGGGGATAACCGCATTTCCGGGAAGACACATGCCCAGCGCCTCCGCCAGCGAGTTCATGGTCGAGGCCGTGCCCATCGTATTGCAGTAACCGGTGGAGGGTGCCGACGAGGCCACGAGATCAACGAAGCCGTTGTAGTCGATTTCGCCGGTGGCGAGTTTTTCGCGCGCCAGCCAGACGATCGTTCCGGAACCCGTGCGCTGGCCCTTGTAGTCGCCGTTCAGCATCGGACCGGACGAGAGTGCGATGGCCGGAATATCAACCGTTGCCGCCGCCATCAGGCAGGCCGGCGTGGTCTTGTCGCAGCCGATGGTGAGCACCACGCCATCGATGGGATAGCCGTGCAGCACTTCGACGAGCGACAGATAGGCGAGGTTGCGGTCAATCGAGGCGGTGGGGCGCTTGCCCGTTTCCTGGATCGGATGGATCGGAAATTCCAGCGGAATGCCGCCCGCCGCCGTGATGCCGTCGCGCACGCGGCGCACCCAGTCCACATGGGCGCGGTTGCACGGGCTGAGGTCGGAACCCGTCTGCGCGATGCCGATGATCGGCTTGCCGCCCTGCAACTCGCCTTGCGTGAAGCCGTAGTTGAGATAGCGCTCGATGTAGAGCGCCGTCATGTCGGCATTGGCAGGATTGTCGAACCAGGCCTGCGAGCGGAACTTGAGGGGTTTGGCGGGGGATTTGGACATGAGGGGCCTCGGAGCGGTGAATTGTCATACAAAACATAAGCGGAGGCAGGGCCTCGCGTCCACCCGATTCAGAAATTTGACCATTTGAACAAAATCTGCCAACCTTCGCGAAAATATAAAAACAGTCTCATGGAGGAGACCCGATGGCTGCCAAGAAGAAAGCTGTCAGCAAGGCCGTTGCCCGCCGCGCAGTGCGCAAGGCCGTGGCCAAGGCCGTGAAGACGGTCACAAAGGCCCAATCAAAGATCCAGTCCAAGGCTGCGGCCCCACCGGCCCCGCGCAAGGCCGTACGGCCTCCCGACATTCATCCCGCGCGTCTGCAGAAGCAGGATTACGCCATCAATTTTTCCGATCTGCACCCGCGCCTCACCGATCACGAGGCCCTGGTGGAAGCAGACCGCTGCTTCTTCTGCCACGACGCGCCGTGCCAGACGGCCTGCCCCACGTCGATCGACATTCCCATGTTCATCCGGGAAATCCAGGGCGGCCATCCCAAGTCGGCCGCGAAGACGATCTTCGACCAGAACATCTTCGGCGGCATGTGCGCCCGCGTCTGCCCGGTGGAAACGCTCTGCGAGCAGGTCTGCGTGCGCAACACCTCGGAGGGCAAGCCCGTCAAGATCGGCATGCTGCAGCGCTATGCCACCGACGCCGCCATGGCCGAACGGAAGCACCCCTATTCCCGCGCGAAATCCACGGGCAAGACGGTGGCCGTGGTGGGGGCCGGTCCCGCCGGCCTCGCCTGCGCCCACCGCCTCGCCATGCGTGGCCACGATGTGACCGTGTTCGATGCGCGGCCCAAGGCGGGCGGCCTCAACGAATACGGCATCGCCTCCTACAAGGCGGTGGACGATTTCGCCCAGAAGGAAGTGGACTTCATCCTGTCGATCGGCGGCATCACCGTCGAGCATGGCAAGGCGCTGGGCAAGGACCTGAAACTCGCCGACCTGCAATCGCGCTTCGGTGCCGTCTTCCTCGGCCTCGGCCTGCAAGGCGTCAATGCGTTGGGTACCAGGGACGAGAACAGCAAGGGCATCGAGGACGCCGTCGGCTACATCGCCGAACTGCGCCAGTCGAAAGACCTTGCGAAGCTGCCCGTCGGCCGCAAGGTGCTGGTGATCGGCGGCGGCATGACGGCGATCGATGTTGCCGTGCAATCGAAGCTCCTCGGCGCCGAAGAGGTGACAGTCCTCTATCGCCGCGGCCAGGAGCAGATGAAGGCAAGCCGTTTCGAGCAGGAGCTCGCCCAGACCCGTGGTGTCAAGATCAGGCATTGGGTGGCGCCACGGAAGGTTGTCGTTGTGGAAGGCCGCGCCCGCGGACTCGTGTGCGAATACATGAAGGACCAGAAGGGCAAGCTCATCGGCACCGGCGAGACCTTCACCCTCGAGGCAGACATGATCTTCAAGGCCATCGGCCAAACCTTCATCGATGTGAACGGCGGCAGCCTCGGCCTCGATGGCGGACGCATCCGTGTCGACGCCGACCGCCGCACCACGGTGCGCGGCATCTGGGCAGGTGGCGATTGTGCCGCTGGCGGAAACGACCTCACCGTCGCCGCCGTCGATGATGGCCGCCGTGCCGCTGAATCCATTCACGCCTTCCTGAACGCCTGAGGAGAAACCCCATGGCAGACCTCCGCAGCACCTTCATCGGCGTCAAGTCGCCCAATCCCTTCTGGCTGGCCTCGGCCCCGCCCACCGACAAGGAATACAACGTCGTCCGTGCCTTCAAGGCGGGCTGGGGCGGCGTCGTGTGGAAGACGCTGGGCGAGGAAGGCCCGCCGGTCGTCAACGTCAACGGTCCCCGCTACGGCGCCATCCACGGCCCGGACCGCCGCCTGCTCGGCTTGAACAACATCGAACTGATCACCGACCGGCCGCTGGAGGTGAACCTCCGCGAGATCAAGAAAGTGAAGCGCGAATGGCCCGACCGCGCCATGATTGTCTCCCTCATGGTGCCCTGCGAGGAAGAGCCGTGGAAGAAGATCCTGAAGCGCGTCGAGGAAACCGACGCCGACGCCGTTGAACTCAACTTCGGCTGTCCCCATGGCATGAGCGAACGCGGCATGGGCGCCGCGGTGGGCCAGGTTCCCGAATACATCGAAATGGTGGCGCGCTGGTGCAAGCAGCACTCGCGCATGCCGGTGATCGTGAAGCTCACGCCCAATATCACCGACATCCGCTATCCCGCGCGCGCAGCCCTGCGCGGGGGTGCTGACGCTGTCTCTCTCATCAACACGATATCCTCCATCGTGTCGGTGGACCTCGACAACTTTGCACCGGTGCCCACCATCGACGGCAAGGGTTCGCACGGCGGCTATTGCGGCCCCGCGGTGAAGCCCATCGCCCTCAACATGGTGGCCGAGATCGCCCGCGACAAGGAAACCCGCGGGCTTCCCATTTCGGCCATCGGCGGCGTCACCACCTGGCGCGATGCGGCCGAATTCATCTCCATGTCGGCGGGCAACGTGCAGGTTTGCACGGCGGCCATGACCTACGGCTTCCGCATCGTCGAGGAAATGAAAGCGGGCCTCGCGCGCTGGATGGACGAGAAGGGCTACCGCACCATCGACGATTTCCGCGGCCGCGCCGTGCCCAACGTCACCGACTGGCAGTACCTCAACCTCAACGCCATTTCGAAGGCGAAGATCGACCAGGACCTCTGCATCAAGTGCGGGCGCTGCTTTGCCGCCTGCGAGGACACTTCGCACCAGGCGATCATGAAGGAGAAGGACGGCAACCGCCACTTCGAGGTCATGGACGACGAGTGCGTGGCCTGCAACCTCTGTGTGGAAGTCTGTCCAGTCGAAAACTGCATCACCATGGTGCGGCAGACGGGCGGCGTCGACCCCCGCACCAACAAGCCGATCTCACCCGACTACGCCAACTGGACAACCCACCCCAACAATCCCATGAGCCGCAAGGCGGCCGAGTGAGACGCTTTGAGGCCTCCATCCGGTGCTCCGCGCAAGCGGTCATTGGGAGATCGCACTTCATCCGGGGGTTGCGCCATCTCTGCCAGCTCAAGTCTGCCGCGAGAGTGTCTTCCGGCATTTGCATGGTATGGTGAATGCAGTGAAACCTTTGCCCGTTCCATCAATTTGGAATGGGAGGGCCGTCTCAACCGGACGTCTGCGGCAAATGCGCCGCAGGGCTTGCTCCAGATCAAGGCGGCCTCATGTTTGACGGGGGAGAATTCCCCGTGCCTGAAGGAGGACTGTCATGGCCTATAAAACGATTCTGCTTTGCCTCACCGAGATTGACCGCGTGCCGCAACTGGTGGCCGCCGGCCGCAAGCTCGCTGCCGACCATGACGCCCATGTCACCGGCCTCTACATCATCCCCGGCATCCAGGTTTATCCCAATGCGGGCCTCGCCGCGGTGCCGGACGTCTATGACGGCAACCGCAAGCACTTCATCGCCAACAAGGCCGAAGTGAAGGCCAAGTTCGAGGACACCATGAAGGCCGAGGGCCTGTCCTTCTCCTTCCAGGAAGTGGATGCCACGACGCCGCTTCTCTCTTCCGCCGTGGTGGAACAATGCCGCAGCGCCGACATCGTCGTCGTCTCCGCCGTCAACCCGGATGAATCGCTCGGCGCCGAATATGATTTCGTGCAGCGCGTGGTGATCGCCGCCGGCCGCCCGGTGCTGATCCTGCCGCGCACCGGAACGGCCGAACTGAACTACACCGAAGCGATTGTCGGCTGGGATGGTGGCCGCGAAGCCGCCCGCGCCGCCTTCGATGCCGTGCCGCTGCTGAAGAAAGCGAAACGCGTTCAACTGGCCCGCGTCGATGAGCCCGCCCGCGGCCAGATGGGCGGTGCCGACATTGCCGAAGGCCTCGCCCGCCACAAGATCAAGGTCGAAATCCTCAGCATTTCGTCCGATGGCATGAGTGCGGGTGCCACGCTGCTGCGTTCCGCCAACGACCAGGGCGTGGGCCTGCTCGTCATGGGCGCCTATGGCCACAGCCGCTTCGCCGAATTCGTTTTCGGCGGCGCCACCCGCCACGTCATCCAGCATCTCGACCGCCCGGTCCTGATGTCGCACTGAGGAGGCCACCATGTCGCTCTCCAAGATCCGGCTGGAACTGGCCCGCTGCAAGGAACACCCCGACGGCGCCCACGACATCGGTTACGAATTTGCAGCACCTCTGAAGGAGGACGGCCGCATCGATGCCGAATCCTGGGGCAAGAATCGCGACCACTGCCGCGTGCGCCGTTTCCGCCCCGGCGAGGAGGATGACATCGGTCACCTCCTGCACAAGCGCGGCGGCTCCTGGGCCTTCCACTACGACATTCATTCGGATGAGGAAGAGGACGAGGCCGGCTACCGCTTCGGCGATCATGCCTTCCGCCTCGGCGAATACGTGTCGGTACGCGAGGATGACGAGCTGATGCCTTACAAGGTGGTGCGGGTGACGCCGGTGGCGTGACGGCAGGGTGCGTGACGGGGCTCTCCGCCGCAAGCTGCGCTTGTCTTGACGCCTTGAACCCGCTACCTCAGCCCGCGAAATCAACCTTTTCGCGAGCGCTGCCATGGCTTCCTACAATCTCCTCTATCTCCCCGGTGACGGCATCGGCCCTGAAGTCATGGCCGAAGTGAAGAAGATCGTGGCGTGGATGAATGCGCAGGGCATTGCCAGGTTCGAGACCGACCAGGGCCTCGTCGGCGGGTCCGCCTATGACGCCCACGGACAGGCCGTATCGGATGCCGACATGGCCAAGGCGCAAGCCGCCGACGCCGTGCTCTTCGGCGCGGTGGGCGGGCCGAAGTGGGACAAGGTGCCCTACGATGTGCGCCCCGAAGCGGGCCTGCTGCGCCTGCGCAAGGATCTTGGGCTTTTCGCCAACCTGCGCCCCGCCATCTGCTATCCCGCACTTGCCGATGCCTCTTCACTGAAGAAAAATGTGGTCGAAGGCCTCGACATCCTCATCGTCCGCGAACTGACGGGCGGCGTCTATTTCGGCGAACCCAAGACCATCACCGATCTCGGCAACGGCCAGAAGCGCGGCATCGACACGCAGGTCTACGACACGTTTGAAATCGAACGCATCGCCCGAGTCGCCTTCGACCTCGCCAAGACGCGCAAGAACAAGGTCTCGTCTGCCGAGAAGCGCAACGTCATGAAGACGGGCGTTCTGTGGAACGAAGTGGTGACGCGCATCCACAAGGATGAATATCCCACGGCCCAGCTTGAGCACGTGCTCGCCGACAACTGCGCCATGCAATTGGTGCGCTGGCCGAAACAGTATGACGTGATCGTCACCGACAATCTCTTCGGCGACGTTCTCTCTGACGTGGCTGCCATGCTCACGGGCTCGCTCGGCATGCTGCCGTCCGCTTCGCTCGGCGCACCCGATGCCAAGACCAAGCGGAGAAAGTCGCTCTACGAACCGGTGCATGGTTCGGCCCCCGACATTGCAGGCACGGGTGCGGCCAATCCCATTGCCATGATCGCGAGCTTCGGCATGGCGCTCCGCTATTCGCTCAACATGGGCGACTGGGCCGACAAGCTGGACGCCGCGATATCTGCCGTTCTGGCGCAGGGCCTGCGCACCAAGGACATTGCCAGCGACGCAAGCCCCGCCAATGCCACGACAACGCAGATGGGCGAGGCCATTCTCAAGGAACTTCAGAAGGCCGGGTGATGATCACGCTGTCCTCGCCCGGCATCACGGTGGCGCTGCACCCCATGGGCGCACGCATCGCTTCCTGCGTGGTCGATGGCATGGAGACGGCCTTCGGCTCCGGGCCTGAGAGCTGGATCATGAGCGGTGACATCTATGCGGGCGCCATCTGCGGCCGTCACGCGGGGCGGATCAGCAATGCCACCGTTGCGCTGGACGGCAGAACCGTGCACCTCACGGCCAATAGCGGGCCGCATCAATTGCACGGCGGCGATACGGGATTCCACGCCCGCCGCTGGGACTGGCTGCGCGACGGCAACCGCGTGACCTTCTATCTCAATTCCGCCGACGGCGAGGAAGGCTATCCCGGCAATCTCGATGTGAAGGCGGTTTACGCGTTGTCCGGCAACCGCCTGGCGCTGACACTCGAAGCCCGCACGACACGGGCCACGGTGTGCAATCTCACCAACCATGCCTATTGGAATCTGGCAGGCGGGGGCTCCGTGCTGGACCATGAATTGCATGTGATGGGCGAGAATTATTTTCCGCTTGGTGATCTGCTCTTGCCGCTGGGCCGGATCGAGCCGACCGCCGGCACGCCCTTCGATTTCCGCAAGGCCCGCGCCATCCGCGAGGAT
The DNA here is from genome assembly GCA_016710435.1 of Hyphomicrobiales bacterium. NCBI lineage: Bacteria > Pseudomonadati > Pseudomonadota > Alphaproteobacteria > Hyphomicrobiales > Hyphomicrobiales bacterium. The sequence continues at coordinate 1,130,065 of JADJVV010000001.1, forward strand.
CATGATTTCTGCACAAAACTTTCAGGCGTGCGCGGCCACATGAAGCACGGCCTCACCTTGCGCGATCCCAGCTCCGGCCGCCGCATGGAGGTGTGGACGACGGAAGGCTGCATGCAGACCTATACGGCGATCCATTGGCAGCCGCAGATGCTGGGGCATACAGGCCCGCTGCAACCCGCCCACGCGCTCGCCATCGAACCGCAGAACGTGGCGGATGCGCCCAACAATCCGGCCTTCCCCTCCTCCATCCTCCGCCCCGGCGAAGTCTATCGCAATCACATGGAGTGGCGGTTCGGCTGAAAATGCCAACCAGCAATGATCCACTGTCCCTGGCATGATGGGGCGGCAGCAACATGCAGGGCCAGAGAGCCTTTCACCTTCGTGTCCTTGAGCCACAGCCGCAGGAAGGCCTGGATATCCACGTCGCGTCCGGCCTTTACCAGCAGCCGCCAGCGGTGACGGCCGCGGATGACCGATATGGGTGCCACCGCCGGGCCCAGCACCTGCACATCATCCGTTGGCGGAATATTCCGCGCCAGTGCCTTGGCAAAACGTTCGGCTGATGGTGCGTCCGTATCCGACACGATGATCGCGGCGAGCCGCCCATAGGGCGGCAGCCCCGCGCCCTGCCGGATCAGTTTCTCCTGGGCGTAATAAGCATCGCGGTCACCGCTGGCCAAGGCCCGCATCAGGGCATGCTCAGGCGAATAGGTCTGCACGAAGGCCCGGCCCGGACGCTCGCCGCGTCCCGCACGGCCTGCGACCTGCGTCAGCAAGGCCCAGGTGCGTTCGCCGGCGCGCGGATCGGAGGATTCCAGGGCGAGGTCGGCGTCCACCACGCCCACACAGGTGAGGTGCGGGAAGTGATGGCCCTTGGCCACCAGCTGCGTGCCGATGACGAGATTGTGCAGGCCATCCGCCACGTCGCGCAGCACATCGCGCAGCAACACGCCCCGCGTGATGTCGCTGGAGAGGATCGCCATGCGCGCCTCGGGGAAATGCTTGATCGCCTCTTCGGCCAGCCGCTCCACGCCCGGTCCCACGGGCACTAGTTTCCCCTCCGTGCCACACTTCGGACAGGCGTTGGGAACGGGCTCCTGATGGCCGCAGTGATGGCACTGCATGAGGCGGCGAAAGCGATGCTCCACCATGGAGGCCGCGCAGTTGGGGCAATCGAGATGATGCCCGCAGGCGCGGCAGAGCGTGAGCGGCGCATAGCCCCGGCGGTTGAGAAAGAGCAGCGCCTGTTCGCCCGCATCGAGCGCCTTCTTCACCTCAAGCAGCAACGGTTCCGACAGCCACGAACCGCCCGGCACCTGCGCTGTGCGCATGTCGATCAGATTGATCTCCGGCAACTCGGGGCGGCCGTGACGGTCCGAGAGCTTCACCGTCGCGTAGCGCCCCCGGTCCACGTTGACGAGGCTTTCGAGCGACGGCGTGGCCGACGACAGGATGACCGGGAAGCGGGCCAGCGCGCCGTAGAGCACCGCCATGTCGCGCGCGTGGTAGGTCACACCTTCATCCTGCTTGTAGGCACCTTCATGTTCCTCATCGACAACGACAAGGCCGAGGTTGCACCAGGGCAGGAACAGGGCCGAGCGCGCACCGACCACGATCTTCGCCGAACCATCCGCCACGCCCCGCCAGGTGCGCTCGCGCTCGCGTGGACGCAAATCGGAATGCCATCCCGCCGGCTCCACCCCGAAACGCCGTTCGACGCGCGCCAGGAAGGACGCGGTGAGGGCAATTTCGGGCAGTAACAACAGCACCTGCCTGCCCTGCCGCAAGGCTTCGGCAATGGCCTCGAAATAGACCTCGGTCTTGCCCGACCCCGTGACGCCGTCCAGCAGCGTGACGCTGTGCCTTGCCGCCTGCACCGCCTCGCGCAGGTGGTCTGCGGCTGCCGTCTGGTCCGCCGAGAGCGCATAGGGTGCCTCATCAGGATCGGGTTCCGGGAAGGGACGCAAGGCAGGGAGAGCCACCTCTTCCAGCGCCCCGTCGCGGGCCATGGCCTTGACCACGGAAGTTCCCACACCCGCCGCCTGTGCCAGCGCGCTCGCGGGCAGCGGGAAGCCGTCGCGCAGGATTTCCAGCACGCGCTGGCGCTGCGGCGTCATGCGCTTGGGCAGCGCCGCTCCCAGCCTGTAGGCCACCTGGGCCCGCGGCGGCTCCAGCGCGGCCGGCACACGAAGCGCCATGCGCAGCACATTGCCGACCGGTTCGAGATAGTAGGCCGCCAGCCACTCGATGAACTTGCGGTGCGTGTCGGGCATCGGCGGCGCATCGAAACGCTGCACGACATCGCGCAGACGCATGTTGGTGGGAACCGCGGGCCGCACCTCCCAGACGACGCCGATGTAGCTGCGCGGTCCGAGCGGCACCTCGACATAGTCACCGGCCGCAAGGGCAAGTCCCGCGGGCACGCCATAGCTGTAGGCCTGCGCCAGCGCGAGCGGCAGCAGGACCTCGGCGACCATGGCGGAAGGAGACGGCATACCGTCAGGAATAGACATGGCAGGCCATTGCTTCCAGCCTTATATCAGCCGGTCATGACCGAAGCCCGCCCGCGTCCGGCGCCACCCTTCGTCCGCGAGATCATCTACGCGGAACCCTTTGCCATGGCGCGGCGGCTGAAGGGGGCACGCGCCCTCACGCTGCTCGAAAGCGTGCAGCGCCACGAGCATCTTGGCCGCTATTCCTTCCTCGCGTGCGATCCCGCGCAAACGCTGGTCGTGCAGGACGGCAAGGCGCTGCTCGATGGCACGCCGCAGGACCATGAGCCTTTCGCCGTGCTGCAAGACCTGCTGGCCGCACAGCCCCGCGCCCATGTGGCAGGACTCCCGCCGTTTCAGGGCGGCTGGGCCGGATACATTTCGTATGATTACGGCCGCCATCTCGAACCCAAGGCGCGCATTCCGGCCTTCCAGCCCCTCTGCCCCGACATGGTGATGCACCGCTTCGACACGGTGATCGCCATCGACCATCTGCAGGAACGCGCCTGGATTTTCGCAGGCACCTCAGCCGATGCGGATGCGCTGGAGCAACGCCTGCGTCCGCGCCAGCAAGCGCTGGGGAATGGCACGGTGCCGGACCTTTCCGCGCAGGTGACGCGCGACACGCATGAACGCAACGTGGCGCGCACGGTCGACTACATCCTCGACGGCGACATCTTCCAGGCCAACATCACGCAGACCTTCGCCGCACCTGAGCCCGCGGGCTTCGACAGCTTCGCCCTCTATGAGCGCTTGCGCCAGCGCAACCCCGCGACCTTTGCGGCGCTGCTTGACTATGATGACATCAAGATCATCTCGTCCTCGCCCGAACGTCTTGTCCGCTTCGACGGCGAAACGGCAGAGGCGCGTCCCATCAAGGGCACGCGCCGCCGCGATGCCGACCCCATGCGCGATGAGGCGCTGGCGATGGAGTTGCAGGCCTCCCGCAAGGACCGCGCCGAGAACGTGATGATCGTCGACCTCCTGCGCAACGATCTCTCCCGCGTGGCGCTGCCGGGCACGGTCAAGGTGCCGGTGCTGTGCGGGCTCGAATCCTACGCCAACGTGCACCATCTCGTGTCCGTGGTGCAGGGCGGCCTCAGGCCGGGCAAGACGGTTGTCGATCTTCTCGCCGCGGTCTTCCCCGGCGGCTCGATCACCGGTGCACCGAAGATCAGGGCCATGGAGGTGATCGCCGAACTGGAGGCAGCGCCGCGCGGCGTCTATTGCGGCTCCATCGGCTACATCAGCTTCAGCGGCCATTGTGACTTCAACATCGCCATCCGCACAGTGCAGGTGGCGGGCGGCATGGTGCGCGTGCAGGGCGGAGGCGGCATCACCGCGCGCTCGCAACCCGCCGCCGAATATGACGAGAGCCTCACCAAGATCGCCCGCATCCGCGCCGCGCTGGAGGATGCGCCATGATCCTCATCGTCGACAACTACGACAGCTTCGTCCACAACGTCGCCCGCTACTTCGAGGAACTGGGCGAACGCGTATTGCTCCGCCGCAATGACGAGGTGAGCCGCGGCGATCTCAAGGCCAAGGCCATCGTCGTCTCGCCGGGCCCCTGCGCCCCACGCCAGGCCGGACAATCCCTCGACATCGTGCGCGAACTCTCCGGGCAGGTCCCCATTCTCGGCATTTGCCTCGGGCATCAGGTGATTGGCGAAGTCTTCGGCGATGTGGTGACCCGGGCGAAGAAGGCCATGCACGGCGACAGTTCCGAAATCACCCATGACGGCTCCGGTGTCTTCGAAGGCCTGCCGCAGCGCTTCAGTGCCGGACGCTATCATTCCCTGATCGTCGAACCGCGCGACGGCTCGCCGCTCACCATCACCGCGCGGAGCGAGGAAGGCGAAGTCATGGGCCTCCGCCACAGGGATCATCCCACCTACGGCGTGCAGTTCCACCCCGAATCCATTCTTACGGAACATGGCTACGAGATGCTTCGCAATTTCCTCAAGGTGACGGCATGAAGCGTGTCTGGTTCAAGGGCGGTTTGTACGACGGTGACATTGCGCTCTCGCCTTTTGACCGGGGCCTTACCCTGGGCGATGGCCTGTTCGAGACCATGCTCGTGCTGAATGGCGTGGCTCTTGATCTGCAGGATCATCTCGCCCGCCTCGCGGCCAGCGCGGCGGAACTCGGCATAGCCTGTCCACGTGATGAAATAGCCCATTCCGTTGCCGTGCTGTGCAAGGGCGTGGCGGCCCATCACGTCCTGCGCCTCACTTTGACGCGAGGCTCCGCCGGACGGGGACTGGCGACCGATACGGATGACTTCACCTACATCGCGACATTGCAACCCTTCAACGCCGCGCTGATGTTCCGGCCGACGGAGCTCCGCCTCGTCTCGGTGTGCCGCAACGACACCTCCGATGCCTCGCGCATGAAGACCACATCCTACATGGACCAGATTCTCGCCGCGCGGGAGGCACAGGCCGAGTCGGCCGCCGAGCCACTGATGTTGAACACCAGGGGCCGCGTCGCGTCATCCACCATCGGCAATGTCTTTCTCACCTTCGGCACGACACTGGTCACGCCATCGCTGGACCAGGGCATCCTCCCCGGCATCATGCGCAAAAACGTGATAGGCGTTGCAGCCCGCGCCGGATTCTCCATCGCGGAGCGTCCCGTCGAAGTGCCCGAACTCGAGAAAGCAGATGGCGTCTTCCTCACCAACAGCCTCCGCTTTCTCTGTCCTTCGCCCCGCCATGGGCGGAAGGACTTCGCACCCATCATCGAACTGCTGTGCGCGCAGGCGAAAGCCGCCTGCGGCATGGACCCCCGCATCAAACCTGAGGAGTAAGTCATGAAATTCTTTGTCGACACCGCTGATATCGCCGAGATCAAGGCCTGTCACGATATGGGCCTCGTGGATGGCGTCACCACCAATCCTTCCATCATCGCCAAGTCGGGCCGCAAGATCAAAGAGGTGATCGCGGAAATCTGTTCCTTCGTGGAAGGCCCCGTCTCCGCAGAAGTGACGGCACTCGATTATGACGGCATGATCCGCGAAGGCAACGAGCTGCGCGCCATCGCCAAGAACATCGCCGTCAAGGTGCCGCTGACGCCCGCTGGTCTCAAGGCCTGCCGCGCCTTCCGCGAGAAAGATACCATGGTGAACGTGACGCTCTGCTTCTCGGCCAACCAGGCCCTGCTTGCCGCAAAGTCCGGCGCCACCTTCATCTCGCCCTTCGTCGGCCGCCTCGACGACATCGGACTGCCCGGCATGGACCTCATCAGCGAGATCCGCACCATCTATGACAACTACGGTTTCGATACGAACATTCTCTCGGCCTCCATGCGGACCGTGAACCACATCAAGGAAGCCGCATTGCTGGGTGCCGATTATGTCACGGCCCCGCCCGCCACGCTGAAGGCGCTCTATGCCCATCCGCTCACCGACAAGGGCCTGGAAGCATTCCTCGCCGACTGGAAAAAATCAGGGCAGAGCATTTGATCACCGAGCATGCAGTCCTGCAGGTGAAGGCGGGGCAAGCCCACGCCTTCACGGCGGCGCTCCGCCAGGCGGAGCCGCTGATTGCCGCCACGCCGGGTTTCGTTGGCATGGAGGTGCTTCCCTGCGTCGAGACGCCGGACCGCTTTCTGCTGCTGGTCCGCTGGGAAACCGTGGAGGCCCACGAAACGGGATTCCGCCAGTCGCCACGCTATGCCGCATGGAAGGCGCTGCTCCATCATTTCTATGATCCCTTTCCGGTGGTGGAACATTACGCGCCTTCCGTGACCAGCGGCGGGTAACGCCCCGGCAAGGAGTTGAGGGTAGCCTCGCTGGCCCATGGACCTCACCCAATTCCACCTCGCTCCCGATGCCGCCGGAATTGCCGGCAAGTGGCTGCAGTCGCTGGCCTCCGAGCGCCGCCTGGCGGTGAAGTCGCGCGAGGCCTATGCGCGCGATCTCATGCAGTTCGCGGCCTTCCTCGCTGAACATCAGGACCGGCCCGCCAGCAAGGCCGATCTCGCCGCGCTGGCGCTGGGTGATTTCCGCGCCTTCCTGGCCCGCCGCAAGGGTGAGGGCATCGCCAGCCGCTCCGTCGCCCGCCAGGTGTCGGCCTTGCGCTCCTTCTTCCGCTTCGCCGAACGCAACGGCCATTTCGTCAATCCAGCCTACGGGGCGTTGCGCACACCGAAGCTGCCCCATGCGATTCCCCGACCCCTCGCCGAAGACGCCGCCCGCAACACCGCCGACCTGTCGGCCGCCTTTGAGCCGGGTTGGGTGGGATTGCGCGACCGTGCCGTGCTGACGCTGCTCTATGCCTGCGGGCTCCGCATTTCAGAATGCCTCGGCCTGACACCGGATTCCCTTGCAGCCTCGCCCATGCGGGTGCGCGGCAAAGGCGGCAAGGACCGCCTCGTCCCCGTGCTGGAGAGCGCCAGGGCCGCCGTTGCGGCATACCAGGCGGCGTGTCCCTTTGACCTTGCCCGCGACCAGCCCCTGTTCCGGGGCGAAAAGGGTGGACCTCTGTCACCCCGCATCGTGCAGCTGCTCATGGAAAAGCTGCGCGGCGCCTTGTCGCTCCCCGATACGGCAACACCGCACGCGCTCCGCCATTCCTTTGCCTCGCATCTCCTCGGCAACGGTGCCGACCTCCGCGTCATCCAGGAATTGATGGGACACGCCTCGCTTTCCACGACGCAAGTCTATACCGAGGTCAACCGCGCCCATCTGCTGCAGCAATATCGCAAGGCTTTTCCCGGCGCTTGATCTTGCCCGGATCAGCGTCCTGCTCTACCAAGCCTCATGCGCGGCGCCCTTCCCTCACTCGACATCGTAACCCCCAACGACAATTTTCCCGAAAAGGCCGATGCCGTCATCGTCGGCGGCGGCATCATCGGCGTCATGACGGCGCTGGAACTGTCGGAACGCGGATTGTTCGTGGTGGTGGTGGAAAAGGGCGAGATCGCCTGCGAGCAGTCCAGCCGCAACTGGGGCTGGGTGCGCCAGATGGGCCGCGACCCCCGTGAACTTCCACTGATCCTCGTGGCGCTGGAAAAGTGGCGCAAGATGAACGAGCGTGTTGGCGCGGAAACGGGCTTCCGCCAGAGCGGCATCCTCTACATGAGCGAAACCGACGAACAGTTCGCGCAGAAGGAAGCCTGGCACCGCGACAATGCCGTGCCGAACAAACTCAACACCCGTCTGGTGAATGCAAAGGAAGTGGCGGCTCTCGCGCCCGGTTCGCTCAAGGCCTGGCGGGGCGGACTCTTCACCGCCGAGGATGGCCGGGCGGAACCCTCGATCGCCGTGTCCGCCATGGCGCGGGCCTTGCAGAAGCGCGGCGGACTGATCTTCACCCACTGCGCCGCCCGCGGCATTGAAACATCCGCCGGCAAGGTCTCGGCGCTTGTCACCGAGAAGGGAACGATCCGCACCGATACGGTTGTCGTCGCTGGCGGCTATTGGTCACGCGCCTTCCTGCGCAATGCCGGGGTCAAATTCCCCCAGCTCGGTGTCGTCTGTTCGGTGCTGCGCACGGCGCCGCGTGATGCCGGCCTGAAGCACACCATTTCCGGTGGCAAATATACCGCGCGCCGCCGCCTCGACGGCGGTTACACGATCACCCACAACCATCTCTCCGTCGCGGAACTCACTCCCGGACATTTCCGCCAGTTCATGAAATTCCTGCCGCTGCTCCGCCTCGACTTCGGGGGCGTGAAGATCAGGATGGGCAGCCGCTATGTGCGCGAACTCATCATGCGCAAGCGTTGGGCGCTCGACCAGATTTCTCCCTTCGAGCGTTGGCGCATTCTCGATCCCAAGCCCTACAACGGCATCCTGCGGGAAGCGCTCTCGGCGTTGCAGGCGGATTTTCCCGCCTTCCAGGGCATTGAAGTGGTGGAGCGCTGGGCCGGCATGATCGATGCAACGCCGGACGCGGTTCCGGTTTTCGATGCCATTTCCAAGGTTCCGGGATTGTTTGTGGCGTCGGGACTCTCGGGCCACGGATTCGGCCTTGGACCAGGTGCGGGCCAGCTGATGGCGGAGATCATCACGGGCGAGAAGCCCTGCGTCGATCCCACGCCGTTCAGGCATGGACGTTTCGGCTGGTTCTCCAGACCGGCACCGACGACGGGACTTTAGGAAGAGGGATCAGGCCGCCTTGGCCGAGTGCTGCAAGGCACGCTCAACGGTGTTGAGCAATTCCTGCGGCTGCACGGGCTTGCGCATGAACTCGAACACCTTGAGGCCGAGCGCGCGAAGCTGGGTCGAGCGTTCCACATCCGCCGTCACCATCACGATCGCCGCGTTGGAGCCCATGGCCTGCAGGGTCTCCACAACATCGAGGCCGTTCTTCACGCTGCCGAGGCGGAAATCAAACACACCCACGGCGAATTTCTGATCCACCGCAAATTCAACGGCACTTTCCGGATCGGCAAAGCCTTTCACCCGGTAGCCCACATCCGCCAGCAGTTCGGCGACGCTGGTCAAAAGATCAACGTCGTCATCCAGAACCATCACATCGACATTCTTAACGTCACCAGACATGGCCATCCCTCGTTTCTTGTTAGGACGAGTTTTAGGCAAATCCGCTTGCGAGGCCCTGAATCAAACCGTTCAAATTTGAACGGATGCAGGATGCATGGTTTCTCAACTGTGAATGGCGCGTCCCGCAACGGCCAATGCGGCTTCCTTCACCGCTTCGGCGAGCGTCGGATGGGCATGGCAGGTGCGCGCAAGGTCTTCCGCCGAGCCGCCGAACTCCATGAGCACGGCAACTTCGTGGATCAGTTCGCCCGCCTGCGGGCCCACGATGTGACAGCCCAGCACACGGTCGGTCGCCACATCGGCCAGCACCTTGACGAAACCGTCGGTGGTCTGGTTGGCCTTGGCGCGGCCGTTGGCGAGAAAAAGGAACTTGCCCGCCTTGTAGGCGACACCGGAAGCCTTCAACTCTTCCTCGGTCTTGCCCACGCTGGCGACTTCTGGCGAGGTGTAGACGACACCGGGAATGACATCATAATTCACATGCCCCGCCTGGCCCGCGATGATTTCGGCAACCGCGATGCCCTCGTCTTCCGCCTTGTGGGCGAGCATGGGTCCGCGGATCACGTCACCAATGGCATAGATGCCGGGAACGCTGGTGTTGAAATGATCGCCCACTTCGATACGGCCCCGCTTGTCGCGGCGGATGCCCGCCTCATCGCAGCCCAGCCCCTCGGTATAGGGGTTGCGCCCGATGGCCACGAGCAGCACGTCGGAACTCATGCGTTCCTCGGCGCCACCTGCGGCGGGCTCTGTTGTGAACATCACACCCTGAGCAATACGGCTGGCGCTCGTGACCTTCGTGGAGAGCCTGAAGGTCAGACCCTGCTTGGTGAGAAGCCGCTGCAAGGCCTTGGCCGCTTCCGCGTCCATTCCGGGCAGGATGCGGTCGAGATATTCGATCACCGTCACCGTCGCACCGAGCCGCGCATAGACGGACCCGAGTTCGAGGCCGATGACGCCGGCACCGATGATGGTGAGGCTCTTCGGGATCTCCTTCAGGGCGAGCGCACCCGTGGAGGAGACGATGGCCTGCTCGTCGATCGCAACGCCCTTCAGTTCCGCCACATGCGAACCCGTGGCGATGACGATGGTCTTCGCCTCGTGCACCGTGCCGTTGGCCTCGACCTTGCCCGGCCCGAGGATTTTCGCCGTGCCGCGGATCACGTCGACCTTGTTCTTCTTGAGCAGGAAGTCGATGCCCTTGGTGTTGCCGTCAATCGCCTCCTGCTTGAACGTCATCATCTGCGCGAAGTCGACCGTCGTCTCGCTGATGAGGCCCATCCTGGCGAAGGCATGCTTCGATTCCGCCAGAAGTTCCGTGGCGTGCAGCAGAGCCTTGGAGGGAATGCAGCCCACATTGAGACAGGTGCCGCCATGGCTGGCGCGCTTTTCGATCACGGCCACCTTCATGCCGAGCTGCGCCGCACGAATGGCGCACACATACCCGCCGGGACCCGTGCCGATGATGATGAGATCGTGGGACATGAACAGCGGCCTCACAGATCCAGCAGCGCGCGCTGCGGATCCTCGAGGCCGTCCTTCAGGCGCACGAGGAAGGTGACGGCTTCCTTGCCGTCCACGATGCGGTGGTCGTAGGACAGCGCCAGATACATCATCGGGCGGATGACGACCTGTCCGTTGACGGCGATCGGCCGCTCCTGGATCTTGTGCATGCCGAGGATACCGGACTGGGGCGCATTGAGGATCGGCGTCGACATGAGTGACCCATAAATGCCGCCGTTGGAGATCGTGAAGGTGCCGCCCTGCATGTCGGCGATGGTGAGTTGTCCGTCCCGCGCCTTCTTGCCGTAGTCGGCGATGGTCTTCTCGATCCCGGCGAAGGAGAGCATGTCGGCATTGCGGACGACGGGAACCACAAGGCCCTTGTCCGTGCCGACCGCCACGCCCACGTGGTAGTAATTCTTGTAGACGATATCCTCGCCGTCGATCTCGGCATTGACGGCGGGAATGTCCTTGAGCGCCTGCACCGCCGCCTTCACGAAGAAGCTCATGAAGCCCAGCTTCACACCGTGCTTCTTCTCGAACACATCCTTGTACTGGTTGCGGAGCGCCATGACCGCCGTCATGTCCACCTCGTTGAAGGTGGTCAGCATGGCGGCCGTGTTCTGCGCTTCCTTCAGGCGGCGCGCGATGGTGGCGCGAAGCCGGGTCATGCGCACGCGCTCCTCCGCGCCCGCCGGAGCGGCGGGAACGGCCGGCACTGAAACCGCCACGGGCGCAGGTGTCGGTGCAGGTGCAGCGGGCTTGGCCACATGGGCCGCCACATCCGCCTTGGTGAGGCGGCCATCCTTGCCCGTGCCGGCAATATCGGCAGGGTTGGCACCCGATTCCGCCACGGCCTTGCGCACCGCCGGAGACAGCGGCTGCTCCGCAGCCTTGGCGGCAGGCGCCGGCGTGAGGATGGGTGCGGGTGCAGCGGCAGGCTTCGGGGCGGCGGACGCGGAACCGGCAGCGCCTTCGGCAATCGAGCCCAGGAGCGCACCGACATTCACGGTGGCACCGGCCTGCACGAGAATTTTCTCCAGCTTGCCGGACACGGGCGCCGGCACTTCCACCGCCACCTTGTCGGTTTCCAGTTCAACCAGCGGCTCATCCGCCTTCACGGCGTCGCCTTCGTTCTTCAGCCATTTGGCGATGGTGGCCTCGACGACGCTTTCGCCGAGGGTGGGGACCTTGATGTCAGTGCTCATGGACGTTGCTTTCGATCGGAAACTTGAAAATCAGGACAGGGCTTCATCAAGGAACATCTTCAGTTCCTTGAGGTGCCGGCTCATGAGGCCGGTCGCGGTGGCGGCGGAGGCGGCACGTCCCACGTAGCGGGGCCGCGTGTTCTTGGCCTTGATGAACTCCAGCACGCGCTCGATGCCGGGCTGCACGAAACTCCATGAGCCCATGTTCTGCGGCTCTTCCTGGCACCAGACGAATTCCGCCTTCTTGAAGCGGGCCAGTTCCTGGGCCAGCGCCTTGTGCGGCCAGGGATAGAGCTGTTCCACACGCAGGAGATAGATGTCATCCAGCCCGCGCTTCTCGCGCTCCTCATAGAGATCGTAATAGACCTTGCCGCTGCACAGCACGACGCGGCGGATCTTGTCGTCCTTGGCGAGCTTGATCTTCTCGTTGGGAAGCGACTCCGCATCATCCCACAGGATGCGGTGGAATGTCGTGCCGTCGCCCATTTCCGCCAGCGACGATGTCGCCCGCTTGTGGCGCAGGATCGACTTCGGCGTCATGATGATGAGCGGCTTGCGGAAGTCTCGCTTCAATTGCCGGCGCAGGATGTGGAAGTAGTTGGCGGGCGTGGTGCAGTTGGCAACCTGCATGTTGTCTTCGGCGCACATCTGCAGGAAGCGCTCAAGCCGCGCGGAGGAATGCTCCGGCCCCTGGCCTTCGTAGCCATGGGGCAGCAGGCAGACGAGGCCCGACATGCGCAGCCACTTGCGTTCGCCCGACGACAGGAACTGGTCGAACACCACCTGCGCACCATTGGCGAAGTCGCCGAACTGCGCTTCCCAGATGGTGAGCGTGTTGGGCTCGGCGAGCGAGTAGCCATATTCGAAGCCCAGCACGGCCTCTTCCGAGAGCATGGAGTTGATCGCCTCGATCTTGATCTCCTGGTCCTTCTTCAGGTGATTGAGCGGCGTGTAGCGCTTCTCCGTCACCTGGTCGACCAGCACGGCATGGCGCTGCGAGAAGGTGCCGCGCTGCACGTCCTGGCCGGAAAGCCTGATCTTGAAGCCATCGTCCAGCAGCGTGCCAAACGCGAGGTGCTCGGCCATGGCCCAATCCAGGCCGTTGCCGTCCTCGATCATCTTGCGGCGCGCGTCGAGCACGCGCTGCATTGTCTTGTGCACGGTGAAGGACTTCGGAACCTTGGTGAGCTTGAGGCCGATTTCCTTCAGGCGCTCCGCCGGAACGCCCGTCGTGCCCCGGCGCTCATCATCGGCGGCGGACGCCGACTTGAGTCCGGCCCAGCGGCCATCCAGCCAGTCCGCCTTGTTGGACTTGTAGGCGGTGGCGACGCTCATCGCCTCTTCCAGCCGCTTGCGGTAATCGGCCTTCATGCCGTCGAACTCGTCGGCGGTGATCACACCCTCGGCAATCAGCCGCTCGCCATAGAGGGCAACGACCGTCTTGTGGGCGCTGATGCGCTTGTACATGAGCGGCTGCGTGAACGCCGGTTCATCCGTTTCGTTGTGTCCGAAGCGGCGGTAGCAGAACATGTCGATGACGACCGGCTTCTTGAACTTCTGCCGGAATTCCGTCGCCACCTTGGCTGCGAACACGACCGATTCCGGGTCATCGCCATTGGCGTGGAAGATCGGCGCATCGATCATCTTGGCGATGTCGGAAGGATAGGGCGACGAGCGCGACCACAGCGGCGAGGTGGTGAAACCGATCTGGTTGTTGACGATGAAGTGCAGCGAACCGCCGGAGCGGTGTCCCTTGAGGCCCGAAAGCCCGAAGCATTCCGCCACCACGCCCTGGCCGGCAAAGGCGGCATCGCCATGGATGAGGAGCGGCATCACGGTTGTGCGGGTCTTGTCGCCACGCTGGTCCTGCTTGGCGCGCGCCTTGCCCAGCACCACCGGATCGACGATCTCCAGATGCGACGGATTGGCGGTGAGCGAAAGGTGGACCGAATTGCCATCGAAGGCGCGGTCCGACGAGGAACCGAGATGATACTTGACGTCGCCCGAGCCTTCCACTTCGTCGGGCGTGGAAGACCCGCCCTGGAACTCGTGGAAGATGGCGGAGTAAGGTTTTGCCATCACGTTGGCGAGCACGTTGAGACGGCCACGGTGCGCCATCCCCATCACGATTTCCTTCACACCCAGCACGCCGCCGCGCTTGATGATCTGTTCAAGCGCCGGAATCATGCTTTCACCGCCATCGAGGCCGAAGCGCTTTGTGCCGGTGTACTTGACGTTGAGGAACTGCTCGAACCCTTCCGATTCAATGAGCTTGTTGAGGATCGCCTTCTTGCCGTTGGCGGTGAAGGTGATTTCCTTGTGCACGCCTTCGATGCGCTGCTGCAGCCAGCTCTTCTGTTCCGCATCCGTGATGTGCATGAACTCGACGCCCAGCGTGCCGCAATAGGTGCGCTTCAGCAGGTCGACGATCTGGCGCATGGTGGCGCTTTCCAGCCCCAGCACCATGTCGAGGAAGATCGGGCGGTCGAGATCGGCGGGGCCGAAGCCATAGGTGGCGGGATCGAGTTCCGGATGCTGTTCCGGGTCCTTGAGCTTGAGCGGATCGAGATCGGCAGCGAAATGGCCGCGGATGCGGTAGGCGCGGATCATCATCAGCGCCTTCACGCTGTCATTGGTGGCGCGCTTGATGTCGTCGGCGGAGGGACCGGCAGAGGGGGCCGGTGCGGCGGGGGCAGCGGGCGCGGGCCTTGCCTCGCCCTTCATCTTGGCTTCGATCTTGGGAGCGAGCAGCTTTTCCAATGCAGCCCAGTTGCCGTCGAGGGCAGCTGTCAGTTCGTCGGCGGGCTTCAGCGGCCAGTCGGCGCGGGCCCAGGAGGGGGCGTGCGGCTTCGCCTGGGTATCCGCCATCCCCTCAAAGAAAGACCGCCAGTGGGCGTCCACGGCGGCGGGATTCTGCAGGAATTTGGCGTAGAGTTCCTCGATGAACTGGGCGTTTCCGCCATAGAGGAACGAGGTTTCCTCAAAAGCCGCGGTGGCTTCCGTCTTGTTCATGGTCGTCCGTCCCGTCTGGTTTCGCCGGGGACTGGCTTCATTGCCAGCATGCCGGAGGGGCGCAATCGCCCTGAACCGAAGTGTTGAACTGAATATGTGTACTGCCGCACCAAAATGGTACCGGCGGAGTCTTAGCGCCCCGCCGGTTACATTTCCATTGCAAATAAGTCGAAATTACTTCCGCTTGAGCTTCTTCATCAGGGTCTCGCCCAGGAGGGCGGGTGAATCCGACACGGCAATGCCGGCCCGCTTCATGGCATCGACCTTGGAGCCGGCGTCGCCCTTGCCGCCGGAGATGATGGCGCCGGCATGGCCCATGCGCCGTCCGGGAGGGGCGGTGCGCCCCGCGATGAAGCCGGCCATCGGTTTCTTCACCTTGTTCTTGCGCAGGAATTCCGCGGCTTCTTCCTCGGCCGAACCTCCGATCTCGCCGATCATGATGATCGACTCGGTCTTGGGGTCGGCAAGGAACATCTCCAGCACGTCGATGAATTCCATGCCCTTCACGGGATCACCGCCGATGCCCACCGCCGTCGTCTGGCCAAGGCCCTGCTGGGTGGTCTGGAACACCGCTTCATAGGTCAGCGTGCCGGAGCGCGAGACGATGCCGACCTTGCCCTTCTTGAAGATGTTGCCCGGCATGATGCCGATCTTGCATTCATTGGGCGTCAGCACGCCAGGGCAGTTGGGGCCGAGCAGGCGCGACCTGGAGCCCGACAGCGCCCGCTTCACCTTCACCATGTCTGCAACCGGAATGCCCTCGGTGATGCAGACGATGAGGGGAATTTCAGCCGAGATCGCTTCGAGGATGGAATCGGCGGCGAAGGGCGGCGGCACGTAGATGACGGACGCATCCGCCCCCGTCGCGTCGCGCGCTTCCGCAACGGTGTCGAACACCGGAAGGCCCAGATGCTTCATGCCGCCCTTGCCAGGTGTCACACCTGCCACCATCTGCGTGCCATAGGCCATGGCCTGCTCGGTGTGGAAGGTGCCGTTGTTGCCGGTGATGCCCTGGCAGATGACCTTGGTTTTCTTTGTAACGAGAATGGACATCAGGCAGCTTCCTTCACGGCTTTCACGATCTTCTTGGCGGCGTCGTTGAGGTCATCGGCGGGGATGACGTTGAGGCCCGACTTGGCGATGATGGCCTTGCCCAGATCGACGTTGGTGCCTTCGAGGCGCACCACCAGCGGCACCTGAAGGCCCACCTCCTTCACCGCCGCGATCACGCCCTCGGCGATGACATCACACTTCATGATGCCGCCGAAGATGTTGACGAGGATTCCTTTGACCCGCGGGTCGGCTGTGATGATCTTGAAGGCCGCCGCAACCTTTTCCTTTGAGGCGCCGCCGCCCACGTCGAGGAAGTTGGCGGGTTCGGCGCCATAGAGCTTGATGATGTCCATGGTGGCCATGGCAAGGCCGGCGCCATTCACCATGCAGCCGATGGAACCATCCAGCGCCACATAGGAGAGGTCGTACTTGGAGGCTTCGATTTCCTTCGGGTCTTCTTCCGTCAGGTCACGCAGTTCGACAATTTCGGGATGGCGGTAGAGCGCGTTGGAATCGAAGTTCACCTTGGCATCGAGGCAAACCAAGTTGCCGTCATTGGTGATGACCAGCGGATTGATTTCAAGGAGGCTCATGTCCTTCTCGACGAAGGCCGTGTAGAGGCCCGCCGCCATCTTGGCCAACTGCTTGGCCTGGGCCGCATCGAGCTTCAGCGCCTTGGCCATGCGCCGCGTGTGGTGCGGCATGAGGCCCGTGGCGGGATCGACATGCACCGTCGTGATCTTCTCCGGCGTGTCGTGCGCCACTTCCTCGATGTTCATGCCGCCTTCGGTGGAGACGATAAAAGCCACCTGCGAGGTGGCGCGGTCGACGAGGATCGAGAGATAGAGTTCCTTGGCGATGGCCGTGCCTTCCTCGATGTAGAGGCGCTGCACCAGCTTGCCTTGCGGGCCCGTCTGGTGCGTGACCAGCGTCATGCCCAGCATGCGCTCGGCTTCCTTGCGCACGTCATCGATCGACTTCACCACCTTCACGCCACCGCCCTTGCCGCGGCCGCCGGCATGGATCTGCGCCTTGACGACCCAGACCGGACCGGGCTGGCCTTGCGCAGCCTTCACCGCCTCATCGACCGTGAAGGCAGGCGCACCCTTGCCCGTCGTCACGCCGAACTGGCGCAGGAGTTCCTTGGCTTGGTATTCGTGGATATTCATCTCGTGTCCTCGTTCCCGCGTATTGCGCATCCTGCGAGGCCGCCTTCGGCAGCACCTCAGGATGTGGGAGTTAAGTGGTCCTCATGCTGAGGTGCATTGCGAAGCAATGCCTCGAAGCATTCTTCACGCCAGTTCCGGCGCCAGGGCCTTGGCGGCGTCCATAAGGCCGTGCACGGCGGATACGGACTTCTGGAAGCCGGCCTTCTCTTCATCCATGAGCGTGACTTCGACGATCCGTTCCACGCCTTTCTCGCCGATGACGACGGGCACACCCACATAGGTGCCCTTCACGCCATACTGTCCATCGAGATAGGCCGCGCACGGAACCACGCGCTTGTAATCCTTGAGGTAGCTCTCGGCCATGGCGATGGCGGAGGAGGCGGGTGCGTAATAGGCCGAACCCGTCTTGAGCAGGTTCACGACTTCCGCACCGCCATCGCGCGTGCGCTGCACGATCTTGGCGATCTTCTCTTCGGTGCTCCAGCCCATCTTGATGAGATCCGGCACCGGAATGCCGGCAACGGTGGAATAGCGAACGAGCGGCACCATGGTGTCGCCATGGCCACCCAGCACGAAGGCGGTCACGTCCTTCACCGAGACGTTGAATTCATCCGCGAGGAAGTGGCGGAAGCGGGCCGAGTCGAGCACGCCCGCCATGCCGATGACCTTGTGCTTCGGCAGGCCGGAGAACTTCTGCAGCGCCCACACCATCACGTCGAGCGGGTTGGTGATGCAGATCACGAAGGCATCCGGCGCATGTGCCTTGATGCCCTCGCCCACCGCCTTCATGACCTTGAGGTTGATGCCGACGAGGTCATCGCGGCTCATGCCGGGCTTGCGCGGCACACCGGCCGTGACGATGCACACATCGGCACCGGCAATCGCCTCGTAGCCATTTGTACCGGAGAGCCTGGCATCGAAGCCTTCCACCGGACCGGACTGCGAAAGGTCCAGCGCCTTGCCCTGCGGCAGGCCCTCGGCGATGTCGAAGATCACGATGTCGCCCAGTTCGCGGAGCGCAGCGAGATGCGCCAGCGTCCCCCCGATCATGCCACCACCGATCAATGCGATTTTCTTGCGCGCCATGGAAACCCCTCTCCGCCGCCCATTCGCGGCATATTCAGGGCTTGCCCCGCAAAAGTTGGAGACTTTTGCGATCGGGGCAAGCCCCATCTCAGTGAAATGGCGCGGGTCCCGATTGCCCGTTGCAAGCAATGGGCAGGACGCGCGCCTGCGAAATCGGCAACTCTGTAGTCCCCTTAGGCCCGAGGGGCAAGGGCCGGGAATCCGACTTTGGGCGGTGCCGCCGCAAAAGTCACCTCAGGTTTCAACCGGCGTGACACCCCACCACGATGCCGCCTGCATTTCCTTGAGGCGCGACACCGTGCGCCGGCTTTCAAAGGCATGTTGGTTTTTGGGAAAGAGATCCTCGGGCGGTGCATCGGCCAGTGCCACAAGGCGGGTGCGGGCGTCGTAGAAGGTATCGATCATTAGGATGAAGCGCTTCGTCTCGTTGCGCTGCTGGGCCTTGAGGCGAGGAATTCCGGAGACGAAGACGGTGCGATAGGCCTTGGATATTGCAAGATAATCAGGAGGCCCCAGGGCCGCTCCGCAGAGTTCCGCGAAGGTGAAGGCGGCGCAGGAATGGGCGGCCTTGGGCACCGTCAGCGTGCGCCCGAGAACCTCCAGCGTTTCCGCATCCCCCGCCGCTCCATCGGTGAGGTCTTTCCATAGCGCATTGAAGGCGACGCGATTCTCCGCTGTCGCGGGATGCAGAAACGTCTCGCGCGCCCGCACCCGGCCCAGCCGGTAATCCGTGACGGAATCGAGGGAGATCACATCCAGCGTGTCACGAAGTTTCGCGATGAAGGGCATGAAGAGCTGGCGGTTGAGGCCATCCCGGTACAGTGCCTCGGGCGGCAGGTTGGAGGTTGTCACCAGCACCACGCCCCGTGCCAGCAGTGCCTCGTAGAGGCGGCCGATGATCATCGCATCGGCGATGTCGGCGATCTGCATTTCATCCAGGCACAGCAATTTCGCGCTCAGCGCCCACTCATCCGCGATGCGGTTGATCACATCCTCGCCGCCCAGCCGCTGCCGCCGGGCATGCACGTCCTGCATGAAGGCGTGGAAGTGGATGCGCCGCTTGGGCCAGCCCTGCACGCTGTCACAGAACAGGTCCATGAGCATGGTTTTGCCGCGCCCCACTTCGCCATGGATGTAGAGGCCGCGCGGTGCGGGAAGGCTCGCCTTGCCGAACAGCTTGCCGAGCAATGTGGATTTCTGTGGCGGCATGCGGTTCAGTTGGGCGGCGAGTGCGGACAGCTTTTCCACCACCGCGGCCTGCGCCGCGTCGGATTTGAGCGTGCCGTCTTTCAATTGTTCGCGGTAGTGCCGTGCCAGCGCCATGGGGTACCCGCGCTAACCCCTCAGGCCCCTGATTTCAAGAGGCTGGCGTAGTTCATGAAATACTTGAAGAGCGTCATATAGGCCGCTGTCATTGCAATATAGGCGAAGATCGTGATGACGATCTGCAGGCGGCTCAACGGCACCAGGCCAGCATCGATGCGCCGGTCGCGGATATTGGCAAGAATGGCGATACCGCCGAACATGACCAGCACGAACTGCTGCATGAGAAGGCCGATGCCGCCGATCAGGAGTCCGATCGCCATGAGGCCGAAGCGCGCCGCCGGACCCATGAGCCGCGTCAGCACCGACCGCAAGGCAACGCCCCCATCCAGTGGTTCCACCGGCAGCAGGTTGAAGATGTTGAGTCCCACCACGATGAGTCCGAACAGCGCCACATAGGGGTTGGGGGCATCACCCAGCATGGCAGGCACGAGACAGAGCAACGCCAGCAGCGTCGAAAATCCCGGCCCCATGAGAGCAGCGAACACCGCCTGCCCCTGACTGTCGAACGGAAGGCGCGGCAGGGCGATGGCTCCGAGGAACGGCAGGAACACCATCCGCCCCCACGGCTGTCCCATCAGGCGGTAGGCGAAGAGATGGCCGAACTCGTGCACGAACAACGCGAAGACCAGCATCACCGCGGCCTTCCAGCCCAGCAGCACGCCGAAGGCGACCAGCGAGACAAGACCGGTGACAAGTGCCACGAGGGCCGAGATCCAGAAGTAGGGACGCTCGTTGGGCTTCCCTGTTTCCGCGAGGCCCTTGAGACGGAAGATGCCACCCCACAAATCGGCGCGCGCCAGCATCTGCGCCAGCAGCGGCCGCGGTCCCCACGCATAGGTCATGGACAGGCGTGTGCCGCCCTCTTCCTCTTCAAGCTGGTAAATCTGTGCCAGCAGTTCATTCGCAGTGCCGTGGCCCTCAAGTCCCTCGCGGCGCAGCACCAGCTTGTGCGGCGCCACGCGCTCGTCGATCGAGAACAGGGCCTGCGAGGATTTCTGCACGCCGGTCGAAAGCGTGGTCGTGTAGGTCTTGCGGTAGGTGCGCGTGCCCGCATCGACGAGCACCGCTTTCACCTGGGTTGATCCCCAGTTGTCGGTCTTGCCGTCGGTGAGGTCAACGATTTCGAAGACGCGTGCCGGCGGCGCCTTGATGAAGAGGTTGGCCTTCGGCGTCACGCGGTGGCGAAACCCCAGCAATGCCAGCAACAGCAAGGTGAAGGGAATCTCCGGGCCGACCGATGTAAAGAGCGAAAACATGGAGCGCGGACGCTAGAGGCTGAGGCGTTAAGGATTCAAGAAGGGACACTCTCCGTGTCTCACGGCCGCTCACCCTCAAACTCCTGCTGTTCCACAGCCGCAGCGCGATTGGTACGGAGAATGCAACGCGCCGCCTGAAGTGCCTTAAGGTGATCGAGCCTTTCAGCGGCCTTGGCGCGGGCGGCGGGTGTGACGAGACCTCGGAACTGTTCTATCAAGGACGATTCGAAATCGGAAGACTGCTAGAAGGCAAGCAACTGCCCGAGATATTGTATCTCGAAGCTCCCGACTTGGGCTCAGGCCCAAGGAACTCGCTTCAATGAAGAGTCCACTTAGATGAGATTGATTATCTCGACTTTGGCTGTTGCCGTCACAGCGCAGCCTGCAGCGCCTTCAGGTGATCAAGCGCCTCGGCGGCCTTGGCGCGGGCGGTATCGGTCTTGGCGTCGGCGACGTCTTCTTCCGCGTCCTTGATCTGGCGGGCGATCGCCGCACCGTCAAGATCTGCGTAGGGGATTGCCGATTCGGCCAGCAGCGTGAGCCCCTGGGCATTCACTTCGGCAAAGCCGCCGCGCACGAAGATCTTGTCCGTGCCGGTGTCCTTCTGGATCGTCACCACGCCGGGCTTCAGCGTGGAGAGCACGGGCGCATGTCCCGGCAGGATGGTCATTTCACCTTCCGCGCCCGGAATCTGCACGGACACCACGTCTCCTGAGAACAGGAGACGGGCGGGAGAGACGAGTTCGAAATGCAGTGCCATGGTCTTTTCCTTGATCCATGCCTCGGGGCGCGCTTGCGCTCGCACCTCGGCATGAGGGACTCTTGTATTCCTCACCCCAAGAGACCCGGCGCAGGGCACCGGGCCGCGAGGGGTGTGCCGTCATCAGGCCGCGTCGGCGGCGAGCTTCTTGGCCTTGGCGATGGCTTCGTCGATGGTGCCGACCATGTAGAAGGCCGGTTCCGGCAGGTGGTCATAGTCGCCGTTGGCAATGCCCTTGAAGGCCTTGATCGTTTCGGCAAGCGGCACCTGCACGCCGGGCGAGCCGGTGAACACCTGGGCCACGTCGAAGGGCTGCGACATGAAGCGCTCGATCTTGCGGGCGCGCGCCACCGAGAGCTTGTCCTCTTCCGAGAGTTCGTCCATGCCGAGAATGGCGATGATGTCCTGGAGCGCCTTGTAGCGCTGCAGGATCGACTGCACCTGACGGGCCACCGCGTAGTGCTCTTCACCCACAACGGTGGGCGTCAGCATGCGCGAGGTCGAGTCGAGCGGATCGACGGCGGGGTAAATGCCCTTTTCGGCGATGGCACGCGACAACACCGTCGTGGCGTCCAAGTGGGCGAAGGAGGTGGCAGGCGCCGGGTCGGTCAAGTCGTCGGCGGGCACGTAAATCGCTTGCACCGAGGTGATCGAACCCTTGGTGGTGGTGGTGATGCGTTCCTGCAGCGCGCCCATGTCGGTCGCCAGCGTCGGCTGGTAACCCACGGCGGACGGGATGCGGCCCAGAAGGGCCGACACTTCGGAACCGGCCTGCGTGAAGCGGAAGATGTTGTCCACGAAGAAGAGCACGTCCTGGCCCTGGTCGCGGAAGTGTTCGGCAACCGTGAGACCCGTGAGGGCAACGCGGGCGCGCGCACCCGGCGGCTCGTTCATCTGGCCGTACACCAGTGCGCACTTCGAACCGGCAACGGAGCCGTCCTTGGGGTTCTTGTTGACACCCGATTCGATCATCTCGTGATAGAGGTCGTTGCCTTCGCGGGTGCGTTCACCCACGCCGGCGAACACCGAGTAGCCGCCGTGCGTCTTGGCGATGTTGTTGATGAGTTCCATGATGAGCACGGTCTTGCCCACGCCGGCGCCGCCGAACAGGCCGATCTTGCCGCCCTTGGCGTAAGGAGCGAGGAGGTCGACGACCTTGATGCCCGTCACGAGAATTTCGGCTTCCGTCGACTGCTCGACATACTCCGGAGCCGGCTGGTGGATGGCGCGGAGCGTCTTGGTCTTGACCGGGCCCGCTTCATCGACCGGGTTGCCGATCACGTTGATGATGCGGCCCAGCGTTTCGTCGCCCACCGGCACCGAGATCGGAGCACCGAGGTCTTTTACCGGCTGGCCGCGCACGAGGCCTTCGGAGGAGTCCATGGCGATGCAGCGCACGGTGTTTTCACCAAGGTGCTGGGCCACTTCGAGAACGAGGCGGTTGTCGCCGTTCATTGTTTCGAGGGCGTTCAGAATTTGTGGCAGTTCGCCGTCAAATGCCACGTCGACGACGGCGCCGGTGACCTGCGCGATGCGCCCCGTGGCGCCGGCGGTGGATGCTGCTTTCTTGGCCATGACTGTCTGTCCTTGTCCTGTATTGCGTTAGAGCGCTTCCGCGCCCGAAATGATTTCGATGAGTTCCTTGGTGATCTGCGCCTGGCGCTGGCGGTTGTACTTGATCGACAGCTTGTTGATCATGTCACCGGCGTTGCGCGTGGCATTGTCCATGGCGGACATGCGGGCACCCTGCTCGGAGGCCGCGTTTTCCAGAAGGCCGCGGAAGACCTGCACCGCGATGTTGCGCGGCAGGAGGTCGTCGAGGATCACGCTTTCTTCCGGCTCCGCCTCGTACACCGCACCGCCGAGATCCGGCGTCTTGCTGGTGTCGATCTGCGCCGGGATGAGACGCAGCGCCGTGGGCTTCTGCTGGATCACCGACTTGAATTCCGAGAAGAACAGCGTGGCGACGTCGAACTCGCCCGCTTCGTACATGGCGAGCACCTTGTCGGCCACACCGGCGGCATGGTCGAATTCCACCGCCTTGGAGCCACGGAAGTCCACCGCATCGACGATGTACTTGCCGTAGAGACGCTTGAGCGCGTCATTGCCCTTCTTGCCCACCGTCATCATCTTGACGGTCTTGCCCTCGCGGACGAGGCGGTCGGCGTGTTCGCGCGCCAGCTTGACGATCGACGAGTTGAAACCGCCGCACAGCCCGCGCTCGGCGGTGGCGATGATGAGCAGATGGACGTCATCCTTGCCCGTGCCGGAGAGAAGGGCTGGCGCACCCGCCTGGCCTTCCATGGCGGACGCAAGGTTGGAGAGCACCACCGCCATGCGTTCGGCGTAGGGGCGCGCCGCAACGGCTGCTTCCTGGGCGCGGCGCAGTTTGGCCGCGGCCACCATCTGCATCGCCTTGGTGATCTTCCGCGTCGCCTTCACCGAGGCGATGCGGTTTCGGAGGTCTTTGAGACTTGGCATCCCGGCCTACCCCTTAAGCGAAGGACTTGGCGTAGGCGTCAACCGCGGCCTTGAGCTTCGGCATGGTGGCGTCCGAGATCGCCTTTTCGGAGCGGATCGCTTCCAGCACGTCGGCGTGCTTGTCACGCACCGTGCGCAGCAGACCATCTTCGAAGGCCTTCACCTTGGCGACCGGCAGCGCATCGAGGTAGCCGTTCACGCCAGCATAGATCGACACCACCTGCTCTTCCATCTTGAGCGGCGAGAACTGCGCCTGCTTGAGAAGTTCGGTGAGGCGGGCGCCGCGGTTGAGGAGCTTCTGCGTGGCGGCGTCGAGGTCCGAGCCGAACTGCGCGAAGGCAGCCATTTCGCGGTACTGGGCGAGCTCGCCCTTGATCTTGCCGGCAACCTGCTTCATCGCCTTCGTCTGCGCGGCGGAGCCGACGCGCGACACCGAGAGGCCGACGTTCACGGCGGGGCGGATGCCCTGGTAGAACAGGTCCGTTTCAAGGAAGATCTGGCCGTCGGTGATCGAGATGACGTTGGTCGGAATGTAGGCCGACACGTCGTTGGCCTGGGTTTCGATGACCGGCAGGGCCGTGAGCGAACCGGCGCCGTTGGCGTCGTTCAGCTTGGCAGCGCGCTCCAGCAGGCGGGAGTGGAGATAGAACACGTCGCCGGGATAGGCTTCGCGGCCCGGCGGGCGGCGCAGCAGCAGCGACATCTGGCGGTAGGCCACGGCCTGCTTGGAGAGATCGTCATAGCCGATCAGCGCGTGCATGCCGTTGTCACGGAAGTATTCGCCGATGGCGCAGCCGGCGAAGGGAGCCAGATACTGCAGCGGCGCCGGATCAGAGGCGGTGGCGGCAACGATGACCGAATATTCGAGAGCGCCGTTGTCTTCCAGCACCTTCACGAACTGGGCAACGGTGGAGCGCTTCTGGCCGCAGGCGACGTAGACGCAGTAGAGCTTGTCCTTCTCCGGGCCCGCGAGATGGATGGGCTTCTGGTTCAGGATGGTGTCGAGGATGATGGCGGTCTTGCCGGTCTGGCGGTCGCCGATCACCAGTTCGCGCTGGCCGCGGCCAACGGGGATGAGGGCGTCCACGGCCTTGAGGCCCGTGGCCATCGGCTCATGCACCGACTTGCGCGGAATGATGCCGGGAGCCTTCACGTCCACGCGGCTCTTCTGCTTGGCCTTGAGCGGGCCCTTGCCGTCGATGGGATTGCCGAGCGGATCAACGACGCGGCCGAGCAGTTCCTTGCCGACCGGAATTTCCACGATGGCGCCGGTGCGCTTGACGGTGTCGCCTTCCTTGATCTCGCGGTCCGAGCCGAATACCACGACGCCGACGTTGTCGGTTTCGAGGTTGAGGGCCATGCCCTTGATGCCGTTTCCGAACTCGACCATTTCGCCGGCCTGCACGTTGTCGAGGCCGTAGACGCGGGCGATGCCGTCACCGACCGAGAGAACCTGGCCGATCTCGGCCACTTCGGCTTCCTTGCCGAAATCCTTGATCTGCTTCTTGAGGATGGAAGAAATTTCGGCGGCGCGGATATCCATTACTGGGTCCCCTTCATGGCGGCTTTGAGTGAATTGAGTTTGGTGCGAAGCGAGTTGTCCATCATCCGGCTGCCCACCTTCACGATAAGGCCGCCGAGGATGGCCGGATCGACCTTGGCGTCGATGGCGACGTCCGATCCGGTGGAGGCCTTGAGCGCGACCTTGAGGTCCGCAAGCTGCTTGGCCGATAGCTTTTCTGCCGACGTGACTTCGGCCGTCTTCTCGCCCCGCGACTGGGCGACGAGGGCGTTGAAGGCGGAGATGGCGCCGGGCACGGCAGCGAGGCGGCGGTTGCCGCCCATCACCTTGAGGAAGTTGAGGGCGAGGCCATTGATGCCCGCCTTCTTGGCCAGCGCTTCGACGGCGGCCGTCTGGTCTTCCGTCTTGAACACCGGCGAACGCATCAGGCGCTGCAGGTCGGTGGACTCGTCCACGAGGCCCTGGAAGCTGGCGAGTGCCTTGGCGACATCGGCCACGGCCTTGTTTTCGGTAGCGAGGTCAAACAGCGCACGGGCATAGCGGCCTGCAACACCGGACTGGGACTGATCTGTCGTTGCCACGATCGATCTTTCACGTGTGACGGCGGACACCGGAGCGGGTGGCCTAAGTCATTGATATGATGGGAAGCACTTTGCACAAGGCAAAACGCTGCGGTGCGGGAGGTTCCCGCCGCGGGCGGGAGCTAACATATGAGGCAGAGACTCGCAACAGCGATTCGAACGCGACATTTTGCGCGTTCGTGGCGGGGAGCGGCACTGTGGATGCGTCCGCCGCAAAAAGGGAGGGGCCCGCCACCGTTTGCACGGCAACGAGCCCCGGGAGGAACTGTTGGACGCTGGGCCTTACTTGAAGGCCTTCACGCGGGCCGCATGGCCCAGTTGATAGCGCTTGGCACCCATGTCAGCCAGATCGGCTTCGGAGAGATGCTCAAGTTCGGTGCGGATCGTCTGATAGCCCTTGAGGCGGGCGCGGCGGTCCAGCAGCCTGTTGAAGAAGGAAAAGCGGGCCATGGCGCGCCTCCTGTGATTCTGTTTAGCGGGCGGCTTCGCGGGCGACGCGCTGGATGTCGGAGCGGGAAATGCCGAGGTCGGACAGTTCGCGGTTGGTCAGCGCATTGAGTTCGCTGACGGTGCGGCTGTAACGCTTCCAGGCGGTAATGCGGCTCTTGAGGACTTCAAACATGGGTATCTCCTTCGAATGCTTTTACCGGAACGGTTCCGGTACTGGGTCTCTGTTTTCTTTGACGGTCGGAAGATATGTGCGATGCAGCAAAATATGAAATGCAAATTACGCATAGCTCGCATGAATCAGGAATTCGCTTTGTTCACAAAGCAGTAACAATTTTAAGGACCGGTTTCCGATAAAGAAATCCATTCCAAGAGCCAGTCTGGATGAATTCTATCGGTTTATAGAGCGAAATTGAGCGAAAATGCACATCGTGCGCTGCTGAGATATACGTCATTTGCATGACAAAGTGGCGACATGCCTGCCTTCTCATCAGTCTTGCTGCGTCGCACCATGCGGAGAGACGGGTCACAGTCCCGGACCATGGACGTCGCCCCCGTCTGCGGCCACAGTGCCGCCCATGTACCGGGATTTTTCTGCGCCGGGCCGCTCCACGGCCTATTCCACCGAAGCCATGGCTGCGACCTCGTCGCCCCAGGCCACCCTGGCGGCGATCGACGTCTTGCGGGCGGGCGGCAATGCCGTTGATGCCGCCATCACGGCCTCCGCCGTGCTTTGCATCACCGAACCGCACATGACCGGGATCGGGGGCGATTGCTTTGCCATCCTGGCCACGCCCGAAGGCAAGGTGCTGGGCCTGAACGGATCAGGCCGAAGCGCCTTTGCCGCAACGCCGGAGTGGCTGCGGGGCGAAGGACTGACCCGCATCGACCCCCACTCGCCCCACGCCGTGACGGTTCCCGGAGCCGTCGATGCCTGGGACGAACTCCTCCGCGCCCATGGCACGTGGTCGCTTGCGCGGTGCCTCGCCCCCGCCATTGCCTTGGCGGAACGGGGCGTGCCGACACTGCCACGCGTCGCCCGCGACTGGCCCGGTCATCACGCCCTGCTCACGGCCAGCGAAGGTGGGCGGCGTCACTATCTGCGCAATGGACACTGCCCCGCGGAAGGCGACGCCATGGCCTATCCGGCGCTCGCCGGAACCTTGCGCGCCATTGCCGCAGGCGGGCGCGATGCTTTCTACACGGGTGCCATCGCCGCTGACATGGTGGAGACTTTGCAAGCCCGCGGCAGCCTGCTCACCCGCGAGGATTTTGCCGCCGCCCAGAGCGATTGGGTAAAGCCGGTCTCGACCACTTACGACGGCCAGCGCATCCACGAAATCCCGCCGTCAGGACAGGGCCTGACCGTGCTGATCGCTCTCAACATCCTCTCGTGCTTCGGCCTGAAGCATCTCGATCCCGCAGGCCCGCAGCGCCGCCATCTCGAGATCGAGGCCCTGAAGCGCGCCTGGGTGCTGCGCAACCGCTACATCGCGGACCCCGCCCAGGCGCACGTCCCCGTCGAAGACCTTTTGAGTGCCGCCACCGCACGGCGCCTCGCGGCCACCATTGATCAGAACAAGGCGAGTGACATCCGGGTCACGCTGCCTCCCTCCGATACTGTCTACCTCTCGGTCGTGGACAAGAAACGCCTCTGCGTCTCCTTCATCAACTCGATCTATTGGGGCTTCGGCTCCGGGATCATCACGGAGAGGACGGGCATCACCTTGCAGAACCGCGGCGCCGGATTCTCCTGCGATCCCGGCCATCCCAATGTCATTGCCCCCGCCAAGCGTCCGCTCCACACCATCATTCCCGCACTGGCCACCCGCGACGGCCGGCCCGACATGGTGTTTGGCGTCATGGGCGGCGACTTCCAGCCCATGGGCCACGTCAACATGGTGGTGAACCGCTACACCTACGGCATGGACCCGCAAGCCGCACTGGACCTGCCGCGCTGCGTTCCCACCGATGGCCTCGTCGAGGTGGAGACGGCAATGCCCGTTACCGTGCAGAATGACCTCACCGCCATGGGCCACCGCGTTGTGACCACGGAAGAGCCACTGGGCGGCGGGCAGATCATCGCCATCGACCACGGCCGCGGCCTCCTCATCGGCGGCTCCGACCCCCGCAAGGACGGCTTCGCGCTGGGCCTTTGAACCCCCGCGCGCGCCATTCCTTAACGCCTGTTAGCCATGATCCTTCTGCAAATATTTACGCGACACATCTAGCGTCAACGCGCAATTGGAGGCTGCACGCAAAGCCGCCTCCTCACAGGCGCGCCGCTTCATCGGGCGCGCACAACGAACGGCGATACGGACACATGACTGAGGCAACAGGAACGGCGAGCGTCTTGGCAAATGCGGACGGCGGTCCGGCGAGTGGTCTTTCCCTGCAAGATGCGTTGAGCATCGGCGAGGCTGTTGTTGCCGCCGGCGAAACCACTTATGCTTGGGACATCCACAGCGATGCCCTGTCGTGGGGTGTATCGGCTCCTGCCATCCTCCACCGCCCGGCACAAACCTTGAGCACGGGCAAGCAGTTTGCCGGGCTTCTCCATTCCGAAAATCTCATCAGCCGATACGACGCAGTGATCAACAGCACCGGCGAAGACCACGGCGATGGCGTTCCCTTTCACATCGAATATCAGTTGAAGGGCGACCCGGCGGCGAACCTTCCGCCCATGTGGATCGAAGACCGTGGCCGGTGGTTTGCCGACCGTAACGGCCGGCCCTGCCGCGCCGTGGGCGTCCTGCGCCCGGTGACGGACCGTCATACCCGTGACCAGAAACTGAGCGAACTGTCACACACCGATCCCCTCACAGGCATGATGAACCGCGCCCGCCTCGACGAGGCGCTGGAAGAAGCGATCGGCGAAGCTCGCAGCAACGAAGTCACCTGCGCCTTTGCTGTCGCCACCATCCGCAACCTCTCGGTGGTAAACGAGGCCTATGGTTTCGAGGTCGCCGACGAAGTGATCGCGGCACTCGCCGAACGCCTGCGCGCCGTGATGCGGACCGGCGATGGCATCGCCCGCTATTCCGGCAGCAAGTTCGGCTTCATCCTCAACAACTGTTCGGGCGCCGAGTTGCCGGTGGCGATTGAGCGTTTCCTCAACGTCGCCCGTGACAGCGTGATCGAGACGTCGCACGGGCCCGTCTGGGCGCTTCTCTCCGTGGGTGCGGTTCTTCTGCCCATCCATGCCGACACGAGCGTGTCCGCGCGTGCCCTGGCGGAGGAGGCCCTCTCTGCCGCCCTGCGCCTGTCGAGCGACAGCTTCGTCGTGCACATGCCGTCGGAAACCGTCAACGCGGCGCGCATGTTGAACACGCGCTGTGCCGCCGAGATCGTCGAGTGCCTAAAGACCCACCGCTTCCAGCTCGCTTTCCAGCCCCTTGTCAACGCCAAGACGGGCGAGGTCGCATGCCATGAGGCCCTCCTGCGCATGCGCGACGCGTCAGGCGAAGTGGTGACGGCCGGACATCTTGTGCCCGTGGCGGAACGCCTGGGCCTCATCCGCCTTGTCGACCGCGCCGTCGTGCAGCTTGCTCTGGAGACGCTGCACCGTCACAGTGATGCCTTCCTCTCCATCAACCTCTCCGCCACGACGTCCAATGACCCGCGCTGGAACGCGCAGATCATCGACATGATCCAGATGGCGGGCGATGTCGCATCGCGCCTCACCGTCGAAATCACCGAGACGACCGCTCTGACCGACCTCACCGCCGCGCTCACCTTCCTGGAGAAGCTGCGCGGCACCGGCTGCTGTGTCGCGATTGATGACTTCGGCGCAGGCTTCACATCCTTCCGCAACCTGCGTGACCTGCCCGTCGACATCATCAAGCTCGATGGCAGTTATTGCCGCAACCTCGCCAAGGACACAGAGAACCTCTACTTCGCGCGCACCCTCATCGAGATGGCGCACCATTTCGGCATCCGCACGGTCGCCGAATGGGTGGAGACCGAGGCGGATGCGCAAATCCTGCGCAGCCTCGGCGTTGACTTCCTGCAAGGCAACCACATGGGCATACCCGACATGCAGGCGCCCTGGGCCGTCACCGCGCCATCCGTCTTCACCTTCGAGAATGAAGCGCCGGACGCCGCGGCCGCTCTTGAAGTTGATGTTGCCATTGTCGCCGAACCGGCCTCCGAGGCGTCACCGGCCGGCGTGGAAACAGACATGAGCGCTGCCCTGATGGACGACGGCGCCGAAACCGTCGCCGACGACCCCCTGGCAGATGATGTCGCGAACGATTTCCTGACGCCTGAGTTCGAAACGCACGAGGAAGCCGCTGCGCCCGCCATGGCGGAACCTGCTCTGATGGAAGTAATCGTTGCTGACGAAGAGCCGCAGCTTCCGTTCCCCGAAACCGCCAGCGAAGAGACACACGCTGTTTCTGGCGATGTCGACGAGACGGCCACCGTGTCCCTGAACGACGAAGTGGATCAGAGCCTCGCACGCCTGCGCGATGCGCTGGACCTGCTCACCCGTGAATTGTCGTCTGACGTGGAACCGCAAGCCGACGGCGGCGCGGACGTGCGTCTCGCCGGCTGAGAGAACGCGAGCCGGTCTAGCGGTTCAGCTGGTCGATCTTCTGCTGCATGGCGGCGAGCTGGTCTTTCAATGACTGCAACTCGTCCTTGCTCGGGCCGCTGCTGGCCGCCGGCTTTTCCGCCGGGCGTGACGGTGGCGTGAAGGGATTCTGGAACCCCGTCCCCATTCCCGGCATCGCGGCGCCGAACGGCGTGAACATCTTGAGCGAGTCCTGGAACAGCTGCATGTTGCGCTTGGCCGCGTCTTCCATCGTCTTGAAGGTGTCACCGCCAAAGCTGTCCATCATCTGCTTGCGGACCTTGTCCTGTTCCTTCATCAGGTTGCCGAGCGAGAATTCGAGGTAGCCGGGCACCATGCCCTGCATGGAATCGCCGTAGAAGCGGATGAGCTGGCGCAGGAAGTTGATGGGAAGCAGATTGTTATCGCCCTTGTTCTCTTCCTCGAAGATGATCTGGGTGAGCACGGTGCGGGTGATGTCCTCGCCGGACTTTGCATCATAGACGATGAAGTCCGAACCGTCCTTCACCATCCGCGCCAGGTCCTCCAGAGTCACGTAGGTCGACGTCGCCGTGTTGTAGAGGCGGCGGTTGGCGTATTTCTTGATGACGGTGGCGTTGCGGGGCTGTTCGGACTTGGACTGGTTGGCGGAGGTCGGGTTTTCGTCGGTCACGGGGGCTCGTCTCCAGAACGCAATTTCCCGGCCCGGAAGGGCCGTGCACTGCGAAAAATCTGCTCTTTGCACCGCACATTTGCAAGTGCAAAAAACTTCGGCTTA
Organism: Hyphomicrobiales bacterium; assembly: GCA_016710435.1. Classification (NCBI taxonomy): domain Bacteria; kingdom Pseudomonadati; phylum Pseudomonadota; class Alphaproteobacteria; order Hyphomicrobiales; species Hyphomicrobiales bacterium. The sequence continues at coordinate 1,161,802 of JADJVV010000001.1, forward strand.
CGTATACAAGTCCTATGTCGCATTGCGGCAATTCCCTTGCCGTGGTCATGTGCCTAACCGGTCTATCCCCAGGAGTTTTCCATGTCTGACGTCGTCATCGTCTCCGCCGCCCGCACGCCCATCGGCTCCTTCAACGGGGCGCTTGCCTCGCTCACCGGCGCACAATTGGGCACCATCGCCCTCAAGTCCGCCATGGAGCGCGCCAGCATTGCCCCTGACGACGTGAACGAGGTGATCCTGGGTCAGGTCCTCACCGCCGCGCAGGGCCAGAACCCCGCCCGCCAGGCCGCCATCCACGCGGGCATTCCCAACAGTGCCACCGCCTGGGGCCTGAACCAGGTGTGCGGCTCGGGCCTCCGGGCTGTGGCCCTGGCCGCCCAGCAGATCGCCGATGGTTCCGCCAAAATCGTCGCGGCAGGTGGCCAGGAGAGCATGTCGAAGTCCGCTCACGCCGCGCATCTCCGCGATGGCGTGAAGATGGGCGACTGGAACCTCGTCGACACCATGATCAGGGACGGCCTGTGGGATGCCTTCAACGGCTACCACATGGGGACGACCGCCGAGAACGTGGCCCGGCAATGGCAGATCACCCGCGAGGACCAGGACGCCTTCGCCGTCGCCTCGCAGAACAAGGCGGAAGCAGCGCAGGCCGCAGGCAAGTTCAAGGACGAGATCACGCCTGTCACCATCTCGGGCCGCAAGGGCGACGTGGTGGTGGATGCCGACGAATACATCAAGAAGGGCGTGACGCTGGATTCGGTGACGAAGCTCCGCCCCGCCTTCGCCAAGGATGGCACGGTGACGGCCGCCAATGCCTCCGGCATCAATGATGGTGCGGCAGTGCTCATGCTCATGTCGGCGGCGGAGGCGGCCAAGCGCGGTCTGACCCCCCTCGCCCGCATCGCCTCGTCTGCCACCGCGGGCGTCGATCCTGCCCTCATGGGATCGGGTCCCATTCCTGCTTCGAAGCTCGCCCTGCAGAGGGCGGGCTGGAAGGCTGCCGATCTCGATCTCGTGGAAGCCAACGAAGCCTTCGCCGCCCAGGCCTGCGCCGTGAACAAGGAGATGGGCTGGGACACCGCCAAGGTGAACGTCAACGGCGGCGCCATCGCGCTCGGTCATCCGATCGGTGCCTCTGGCGCGCGTGTCCTCATCACCCTTCTCCACGAGATGAAGCGCCGCAACGCCAAGAAGGGCCTGACCACGCTCTGCATCGGCGGTGGTATGGGAATCGCCATGTGCGTCGAGCGCTGAGGCGCGGGACCTGTTGAAACGGGCCGGGGCGCAGCACATGCGCCCCGTCACGCCTGCACCCGGACTTGCGATGGCAGCACAGCTGTCTAGAATGCAGCCGGGGAGACATCATACATGAACGACCGCGATCTCGTCGCCATTCGCCAGGCCGGGTTGATCGACCAGAAACAGTTCGACGCCATCGCGGCATTTTTGCACCATCAGCCTGCTGCGGTGCAAGCACCGCGTTTCGATCTCACCCATCTCCTCTGGTATGCCGGTGCCTTGATCGTCATCGCGGCGATGGGCATCTTCACCAATGAGGCCTTCAACCGCATGGGCGGCATGGCCCTCATGCTCTGCGGCATCGCTTATGCCCTCGCCTTCGCCATCGCGGGACATGTCCTGTGGAACAGGCCGGGGCTGCGCACGCCCGGCGGCCTGCTGATCGCCGTCGCCGTGGCCATGGTGCCGCTCATCGTCTACGGCCTGCAGGACTGGCTGCAGCTCTGGGACTACGCCCAGGGCAATCCGGGAGACTACAACGACTTCTATCCCTATGTGAACGGCAGCTGGCTCTACATGGAACTGGCGACGGTGCTCGTGGGCATCATGGCCGTGGCCCGCTACCGCTTTCCCTTCATCCTGATGATGGCTGCCGTGGCGCTGTGGTTCATGTCCATGGACCTCGCCCTGTGGTTCACCCGTTCACCGCTCGCCTATGGCGATTTCGACACGCGCCGCGCGGTCTCGATGTGGTTCGGCCTCGCCCTGATGCTGGCCGCCTGGATCGCCGATCTCCGCCGCAAGGACGGCCCGGACATGACCTTCTGGATTCACATCGCCGCCGCTGCGGCCTTCTGGGGCGGACTGAGTCTTCATGACGGCGGCACGCAACTCGACAAATTCCTCTACTGCCTCGTCAATGTTGCACTCCTCGCCTACAGCCTCTTCATCGACCGGCGCATCTACGCCGTGTTTGGCGCGCTCGGCATCGCCGGTTATCTGGGCTACCTCGCATCTGATGTGTTCCAGGACACGATCATCTTTTCCTTTGCCCTCTCGGCCATCGGCATTGCAGTGATTGCGGTGGGGCTTTTCACCCACAAGAATCGCCCGCGCCTGAAAGCCTGGTTCGACAGCGCCCTTCCCTCCGGCCTGCGGAGCCTGAGGCCGCGTCCCGCTCCCTAAGTGGGATTGTCTGCCACCCGTTCCGTGGCTAGTCTTTCGCCACAACAGGAGGAACGACATGGCACGAGTGGCACTTGTTACAGGCGGATCGCGCGGCATCGGGGCCGCCGTCTCCAAGGCGTTGAAGGCGACGGGCTGCAAGGTCGCGGCAAGCTATGCCGGCAACGATGAAGCCGCCCAGGCCTTCAAGGCGCAAACCGGCATTCCCGTCTTCAAGTGGGACGTCTCCAGCGCCGAAGCCTGCGCCGCCGGCATCAAGCAGGTGGAAGCAGAGCTTGGCCCCATCGACATCCTCGTCAACAACGCCGGCATCACCAAGGACGCCATGTTCCACAAGATGACGCTGGAGCAGTGGCAGGCAGTGATCAATACCAACCTGAATTCCCTCTTCAACATGACGCACCCTGTGTGGGGCGGCATGCGCGACCGGGGCTTTGGCCGCATCATCTGCATCTCCTCAATCAACGGCCAGAAGGGCCAAATGGGGCAGACGAACTATTCCGCCGCCAAGGCCGGTGAAATCGGCTTCGTCAAGGCACTGGCCCAGGAAGGTGCGGCAAAGAACATCACCGTGAACGCCATCTGCCCCGGCTACATCGGCACCGACATGGTGAAGGCCGTGCCGGAGAAGGTGATGAACGAGCGCATCCTGCCTTTTATCCCCGTGGGCCGCGTCGGCGAACCGGAGGAGATCGCCCGCGCCGTCGCCTTCCTTGCCGCCGATGATGCTGGCTTCATCACAGGCGCCACGCTGTCGGTGAACGGTGGACAATACATGACGTGAGGCGCTAAAGCGCGGCCATGAAACTCGTTGCCAACGCGCTCGCCTGCGAACGGAACGGGCGCGTTGTCTTTTCCGGCCTGTCCTTCGCGGTGGCTGCGGGACAATATGCCGAACTGCGCGGCCCCAACGGCTCCGGCAAGTCATCGCTGCTGCGCCTCCTCGCAGGGCTGGTGCCGGCTGCTGCGGGAGCGGTTGCCGCCGAACCCGCAGACGGGAAGACCCTGCCGCAGTTCTGCCACTACGTCGGTCACCACGATGCCCTGAAGAATGCCATGACGGTGCGCGAGAACATCGCCTTCTGGTCCTGCATGCTCGGCGGCAAGGGCGATGGCGACTGCCTTGCGGCTTTCAAGATGCAGCGCCTCGCGGATGATCCGGTACAACTCCTCTCTGCAGGCCAGCGCCGCCGCCTGTCTCTCTCCCGCCTCCTTGCCGCTCCCCGCCCCATCTGGCTGCTGGATGAACCGATGACGGCACTCGACGTCGAGTCACAGAAGACACTCGCAGGCATCGTTGATCGGCATCTTGCGGAAGGCGGCATCGCCCTTGCGGCGATCCACGGCGAGGGACTGCGCAAGCCCGATCACGTCATCACCCTGAAGGGTGCCGCATGACGGGCTTTTTCACCCTGCTCCGCCGCGACCTCCTGCTCATGTTCAGGCAGGGCGGCAGCCTCGGCGCGGCGTTGTCCTTCATGCTGGCTTTCGTGGTGATGATCCCGCTGGCGATCGGCCCCGACCAGGTGACGCTCGGGCGTCTCGCACCCGGCCTCATGTGGCTGGCCCTGCTGCTCGCCGTGCTGCTGACGACCGAGCGCATGTTCCAGCAAGACCATGAGGACGGCTCGCTCGATCTTCTCGCAACGGGTGAACTTCCGCTGGAACTCACCTGCCTGGCCAAGGCCTTGGCGCACTGGCTCTCGGTCAGCCTGCCGCTCGCCGTGCTGGCGGCTCCCGTCGGCATTCTTCTCAATTTGCAGACGGGGCGCATCCTGCCGGTCATGCTGGCCATGGTGACGGGTTCCTTCGCGCTCTCGCTGCTCGCCTCCGTGGCGGGTGCGGTGACGGCCGGATTGCGCCGTGGCGGCCTTGTGGTGCCCCTTCTCGTGCTGCCGCTCTACGTGCCCGTGCTGATTTTCGGCATTGCCGCCTCGACGGGCGATCTCGGACCCTCGGGCAGTACGCCGTCCCTCCTCGTTCTCGTGGCCATTGCGCTGGTGGCGCTGGTCATCCAGCCCTGGGCCGCGGCTGCGGCGCTGAGGGCCTATTTTCGCTAGACCCAAGGCGCTAAAGAGCCCCCATGCGAACCATCGAATTTCTCGCCAACCCCAATGTCTTCATGCGCCTCGCCCGCATCATCATGCCCTGGGCCTGGTGTGCCGCTATCCTGTGCCTTGCCGCGGGTCTCTATCTCGGGCTGTTCACCAGTCCCGCCGACTACCAGCAAGGTGAGACGGTGCGCATCATGTATGTGCACGTGCCCGCCGCGTGGATGGCGCTCTTTGTCTATGTGCTCATGGCCGTGGCCAGCGCCATCGCCCTGATCTTCCGCCACCCGCTCGCCGACTCCGCCGCAAAGGCAGCCGCTCCGCTGGGTGCGGCCTTCTGCTTCCTCTCGCTGGCCACCGGTTCGATCTGGGGCAAGCCCATGTGGGGTACGTGGTGGGTCTGGGATGCCCGCCTCACCTCCATGTTCGTGCTCATGCTGCTCTACCTCGGCTATCTCGCGGTGTGGCGCGCCTTCGAAGACCCACATCGCGCCGCAGGCCTTGCCCGCGTGGTGGCACTGGTCGGCGTCATCAACATCCCCATCGTCAAGTTCTCGGTCGAATGGTGGAACACGCTGCACCAGCCCGCCAGCGTGGTGAAGATGGGCGGACCCGCCATCGATCCCGCCATGCTGTGGCCGCTGCTGCTCATGGCGCTGGGCTACACCTTCTTTTTCGTCGCGCTTCACCTCATGGCCATCGCCAATGAAATCACCGCCCGCAAGATCCGCGCCGCGCGCCTGCGGGCCATCGGAGACCACTGATGGATACCGCCTCCCCGCATTTCGGCTTCGTGCTCGCGTCCTATCTGCTTTCGGCCGCCGTGCTGGCTGGCCTTCTGGTGTGGACGCTGTGGCGCAAGCGCAAACTCGAGGCGGAAGCCAAACGCCTCCTCAAGGGCGGAGAGTGACATGAACCGCCGCACACTCATCGCCCTCCTGCCGGTTCTTCTCTTCGGTGCGCTGGCGCTGCTGTTCTACAGGGGACTGTCGGGAGATCCTTCGACGTTGCCCTCGGCACTCATCAACAAGCCCGTGCCTCCCTTCACCCTTCCAGCCGTCGAGGAGCTTGGCGTGCCGGGCCTTGCCGACGCGGAACTGAAGGCCGGCACGGTGACCGTGGTCAACATCTGGGCCTCCTGGTGCGTACCCTGCCGCGAGGAGCATCCCGTGCTGGTGGAATTGTCCAAGCGCACGGACATCCGCTTGGTCGGCATCAACAACAAGGATGATCCCGCCAACGCCCGCCGCTTCCTGGGGGCGCTGGGCCAGCCCTTCGCCGCCGTGGGATCGGACCGCGACGGCCGCGTCACCATCGACTGGGGCGGCTATGGCGTCCCCGAGACCTTTGTGGTCGACGGCAAGGGCATCATCCGCCACAAGCACGTGGGGCCGCTGACGCTGGACGAGATCAAGGGCAGCTTCGCCGCACAGATCGAGGCCGCCAAGATTGACGCCGCCCAGACACCGGCGCCCTGACGGTCAGCACAGGAAAGAATGAAGGAGATCGGCCGCCTACTGCGGGCGGCGCTTCAGCTTGACGCGGGCCGGAACGGGCTTCTCGACTTCGGCATCATCCAGCCGGTCCATTTCCATGGCCAGCATTGACAGGTTGTCGATCAGCGACTTGCGTTCGGCGACCGGGAACAGCGACAGGAGTTTCTTGTCCACGTCTTCCGCACCCGACTGCGCGGCCTTCAGCGACTTCTTGCCGAGCGGCGTCAGCTTGATGGAATTGGTGCGCGCGTCTTCCTTGGTGCGGCGGCGCTGCACATAGCCCTGCGCCATGAGTCGGGCCACGAGGTCGGCAAGCGTCGACCGGTCGATCCCGGTGATCTTCACAAGCTCCGTCTGGCTCTTGCCTTCATGGTGATCGACTGCAGAAAGCACCGTGAACTGACGATGCGTCAGCCCGGACTTGCCAGCCTGGTCCATGTAGCAGTGCACCGAATATTGCACGGCGCGTTTCAACAGATGAGAGAAAGATCGCGCAAATGTTTTTGCGTCTCTGCTGCCCGACATCGGTAACCCTTTATCCCGCCCCAGCCTGCTGTCTTGAAGCCTCCAGCCAGCCCGACTGTGTTGTCTCATGCCTGCGCGGCGGAAGCCGTCACAGAAAATAGAATTTCAATCCGGCGCGTTTCCTAGCTTTCCGCTCGTCAGCCCGCAAGCGGAAAGAAGATGAAATTGTACCTTCGCTCGCGATGACATTCGCGCCGATGCAGCGTGAATTACAAGTCTTGACTCTTGATTGGAAAGGTGTGCAGCCGATCATCCGTCAACGGATGGTTTCTCCGGGGCGGGTGCGGGCTCTTCATGCATGTGACGCGCCATGAACGGCGCATTGGCGAGCGCGAACACCAGTGTTAACCCCAATTGCCCGAAAACCTTGAATGTCACCCACTGGTCGGTTGTGAAATTGCGCCACACGGCTTCGTTGAGAAGCGCAAGAGCGCCGAAGAAAATGCCCCAGCGCAAGCTCAAGGTGCGCCATGCCGAATCGGGAAGCGACAGCGCTTCGCCCATCACGTCCTTGATGAAGAAGCGGCCATACGCCACGCCACCCAGCAGCAGCACCGCGAAGATGGCATTCACCAGCGTGAGCTTCACCTTGATGAAGGTTTCATCGTGAAGGTAGAGCGTCAGTCCGCCGAAGACGCCAACGAGAATCGCCGTCGCCAGCGGCACCTTCGCCACCTTGCCGGTGGTGACGAACGTATAGAGCAGCACGGCCAGAATCGTGACCATGAAGATGCCGGTCGCCCAGAAGATGCCGGCTTTCCAGTTGACCAGGAAAAACACCAGCAGCGGGCCGAACTCCAGCAGCTGCTTCCTGCCCTGTTTCATGATGACATTCCTGTCCCTATTTCTCGTTCAGCCCGGCAATGGCGCGGGAGAAGGCGTCTGCCTCGAAGGGCTGCAAGTCGTCAATCGATTCGCCCACGCCGATCGCATGAATGGGCAGGCGGAAGCGTTCGGCAATGGCGACAAGAATGCCGCCCCGCGCCGTGCCGTCGAGCTTCGTCATGATCAGGCCCGTGACACCTGCAACCTTGGTGAAGGCGTCGGCCTGCGCCAGGGCATTCTGACCCGTCGTCGCGTCCAGCACCAGCAGCACGGCATGGGGCGCCGCCGCATCATACTTCTTGATGACGCGCACCACCTTGTCGAGTTCGTCCATCAGGTAGGTCTTGTTGTGCAGGCGCCCTGCCGTGTCGATGAACACGATGTCGGTGCCGTCCTCCCTGGCCGCCTTCATGGCATCGAAGGCGAGGCCCGCGGCATCCGAACCGGGCGGGCGTGACACGGTCTCCGCCCCGATGCGCTTGCCCCACACGGTGAGTTGTTCAATGGCCGCGGCACGGAACGTGTCGCAGGCCGCGAACTTCACCTTGAAACCCTCGCGCGCCGCGATGGCGCCGAGTTTGCCGATGGTCGTGGTCTTGCCGGATCCGTTCACCCCGACAACGAGGATGACGAAGGGCTTCTCCGCCCCGAAGTTGAACGGCACCTCGACGGGCTTCAGAACCTTGCTCACCTCCGAGGCGAGAATCTGCTTCACCTCCTCGGGATCAATTTCCTTGTCGTAGCGCCCGTGCGAAACGGCCTTGATGATGCGCTCGGCCACGGTGACCCCGAGGTCCGCCTGGATCAGCGTGTCTTCCAGGTCCTGCAGCGTGTCGGCATCGAGCTTGCGCTTGGTGAAGATCGCGGTGATCGACCCCGTCAGCGACTTCGAGGATTTCGACAACCCGCTTTTGAGCCGCGAGAAGAAACCGCTGCGGAGTTCTGGCGGCGCGGGCGGGGAGGGCGGTGACGGAACAGGCTCCGGCACAGGCGGCAACGGCGGTGGCGGCGGGGTGATGGGTTCCGGCAAGGGCACGGGAATGGGTGCGGGTGCGGGCGGCGGAATTTCGGGCGGCGGCGGTGGAGTCGGTTGCGGCTCCGGCGACAGGCGCTCGGCACGGGGCGGCGGCGCGGCCCTGGCCTTCGGCTTGGCAGCAGGCGCCGGCGCTGCCACCCGCTTCTTTGCCACCGGCTTTTCCGGTTCGGCCTTTGCAATGGGTGCCGCCTTTGCAGCAGGGGCCTTGCCCGCCCTGGCCTTGGCGGGCGGTGTCGCAGCCTTCGCTGGCGTCTTGACGGGAGCAGGCTTCTTGAAGGGCGGCGGCGGCTCCTTCGCCTTTGCGGCGGGCTTCGGTGCACTCTTCGGCAGGGCCGGTGCCTTCTCGGCCGGTGCCTCGGGAATGACCGGAACGGGAGGCGGTGTCACCACCTCTTCAAGCGCCGGCGTTGCCACATCCTCCGCCACGACATCTGCGGCTACGGGCGTGTCCCCGGGCGTGTCCTCGGGCGGCGGCAGTGCGGCCTGCTCCACAGGCGCGGGCGCATCTTCGCCACGTCCGGTGATGCGGTTGAAGAGTTTCTTGAAGAAGCCGCTCATGCCGCAACTCCTGCAACGGCCGCAGGACCGGGAACAACATTGAGCCCATCGCCGCTTGCTGCGGTGACGCGTGTGCGCACGATGGCGCCCGGTGTCATCTGCTGGCTGAACCGCGCCAGTGCGAAATGCGGTGTGCGTCCGGTCTGCGGTGTCTCCACCAGCACGTCCTGTGTGCTGCCCACCTGCGTGGTGAGGAAAGCGGCCAGACGCTCCGCACCCTTGTTCCGCAACAGGGCCGCGCGCTCCTTCACCACAGCCTTGTCGAGGAGCGGCATGCGCGCCGCGGGCGTGCCGGGACGTGGCGAGAACGGGAAAACATGGAGGAAGGTGAGGCCGCACTCATCGATGATGCGGCGCGAATTTTCGAACATCCCGTCCGTCTCGGTGGGAAAGCCCGCGATGATGTCGGCGCCGAACACCATGTCCTTGCGCCGCGCCCGCAGGTCTTCGCAGAAGCGGATTGAATCTTCGCGGGCATGGCGGCGCTTCATGCGCTTGAGGATCATGTTGTCGCCGGATTGCAGCGACAGGTGCAGATGCGGCATCACCCGCTCCTCGCCGCCCAGGAGGTCGATCAGTTCCGGATCGGCCTCGATCGAATCAATGGAGGAAAGCCGCAGCCGCTTCAAATCGGGAACGCCGCGCAGGATGCGCGCCAGCAGGCGCCCGAGTTTCGGCGCACCGTCAAGGTCGGCACCCCAACTCGTGAGGTCGACACCCGACAGCACCACTTCATTGTGCCCCTCCGCCACGAGGCGGCGCACCTGTTCCACGGCGGCATCGAGCGGCACGGAGCGTGAATTGCCTCGGCCAAAGGGAATGATGCAGAAGGTGCAGCGATGGTCGCAGCCGTTCTGCACCTGGGCAAAGGCCCGTGTACGCCCGGTCAGGCGCTCGATCACCGGCACATGCGCTTCCTTCACCTGCATGATGTCGGAAACCGTGACACGCGGCGCCGTGCTACCGTTCCGCCAGCTTTCGGCCTGAAGCTTTTCCTCGTTGCCGAGGATACGTGTCACCTCGGGCATGGCAGCGAAGCTGTCGGCCTCCGTCTGCGCCGCGCAGCCGGTGACGATGATCTGCGCCTCCGGGTTTTCCTTGTGCGCCTTGCGGATGGCCTGGCGCACCTGGCGGGTTGCTTCCGCCGTCACCGCGCAAGTGTTGAAGACGATGGCGTTGCCGAGCCCCGCCTTTTCGGCATGGCCGCGCATGATCTCGGATTCGAACGTGTTGAGACGGCAGCCGAAGGTCTCGATGCGCAGTTCGCTCATCCCAGCAACCCCGCCGGCAGCACGCCCTCGTATTCATAGGCCAGGGGGCCGGTCATCAGCACATGGCCATTGCTTTCGTTGACAGCCATGAAGAGATCGCCACCCGGCAGCGTGACCCTGCACTTGGCATCGATCATCTTGAGGCGGAAGCCCGCCGCCATGACGGCACAGGCCGCCGTGCCGCAAGCCTTCGTCAATCCCGCGCCACGTTCCCACACCTTGAGCACCACATGGTCACGCGCCACCACCTTCGCCAGCTCCACGTTGGTGCGCTCGGGAAACAGCGGATGATGCTCGATCATCGGACCCACCTTGGCGAAGTCGACCACATTGAGGTCATGGACCCAGAAGATGCAATGCGGGTTGCCGACATTGACCACCGACGGCGAATGCAACAGCGGCTTGTCGATGGGGCCCACCTGCAATTCGATGTGGCGCGTGTCGGCAAAGGCTTCCGACAGGGGAATGTCCTTCCAGTCGAAGTGCGGACGGCCCTGATCGATGGTGACCATGAGCGGTCCGGCTTTCCTGGCTGTCAGGAAACCGCCCTTGGTGTCGATGGTGGCGGTGGAGTTTCCCGTCTCGCTCATCACGATGTCGGCAATGCAGCGCGAGGCGTTGCCGCAGGACTGCACTTCGCCGCCCTCGGCATTCCAGATCCGCATCCGCACATCCGCCGTCGGTGAACGTTCCATGACGATCAACTGGTCACACCCCACGCCGGATGTCCGGTCGGCGATGGCGCGGGCCTGCTCTTCGCTGATGGCAAGGGGCCGTTGCCGCGCGTCCAGCACGACAAAATCGTTGCCGAGGCCGTTCATCTTGCGGAACGGAATGGCGTGCGTGGCGGCGGGACTGGACATGACGCTGGACATTGCGCGCCTTATATGGGGAAAGGGCCCCCAAATCCAACGGTATCCCTTGCACTTTCATCCGGAACGCTGAACCAGAAATGACCACCTCCATCCTCATCGGCCGCATCCTCGGGGCCCACGGCATCCGCGGTGCCGTGAAGCTCAAGAGTTTTGCCGCCAATCCCGCCGACATCGCAGCCTACAAGCCGCTGACCGCAGGCGATGGCCGCGTCTTCGAGATCGTCCATCTCAAGCCCGCCCGGGACGAATTCATCGCCGACTTGAAGGAGGTGCGCGACCGCAACGCGGCGGAAGCCCTCAAGGGCACGGACCTCTTCATCGCCCGCGACCACCTGCCCCCTCCTCCATCCGGTGAAATCTATCTCGCCGACCTCGTGGGCAAGCCTGTTGCCACCGCCGACCGGACCTTGGGTATCGTGACCGGCATCCAGAACTATGGCGCAGGCGACCTCCTCGAACTCGATTCGGGCGAACTCATCCCGGTGGCCTTCATCATCACAACCGATGCGGTCATCACCGTAGATCTGCCGGAGGGTTATCTTGACGCCGCGGACGAAAGCCAGCGCGGCCAGAACGGCAGGCCGTGAGCTTCGCAGCAACCATCCTCACCCTTTTCCCGGAGATGTTTCCGGGTCCGCTGGGGCTTTCCCTGGCGGGGCGGGCGCTGAAGGAAGGACTGTGGTCGCTCTCCCCCCACGACATCCGCAGCTTCGCCAAAGACCGCCACCGCACGGTGGATAATCACCCGGCAGGTGGGGGCGTCGGCATGATCCTGAAGCCGGACATCCTCGCCGCAGCGATCGACGGCACGCCCCATGAGGGACCGCGCCTCCTCATGTCGCCACGGGGCGAACCGCTGACGCAGGCCCTGGTGGCGGAACTTGCCGCCGGACCAGGCGCCCTCATTGTCTGCGGCCGATTCGAAGGCGTCGACCAGCGCGTCATCGACCGGCGCCATCTCCGGGAGATTTCCATCGGAGACTACATTCTTTCGGGCGGAGAGCCCGCCGCACTGGTCCTGCTGGACGCGATCGTCCGGCTCCTCCCCGGCGTCATGGGCAAGCTCGAAAGTGCGGCTGAGGAGAGCTTCTCCGGCGGCCTCCTCGAACACCCCCATTTCACCAAGCCAAACCGCTGGGAAGACGCGGAAATCCCCGCCGTTCTCCTCTCCGGCGACCACAAGGCCATCGCCCGCTGGAAGGCCGAACAGCGCGAGGCCCTCACCGCCGCGCGGCGGCCGGACCTGTGGCGCAAATTCCGGAACGGGGAAGGTTGACTTTTCCACAGAGTCCGCCCTAGAAGCCCCCCGAAACGGCTTCCACCTCTCGTGGGCGCCCGGAAAGGTATTCTGACATGAACATTATCGCGCAGCTCGAAGCCGAGCAGATGGCCGCTGTTGCCACCAAGCGCCAGCTCCCGGATTTTTCCTCCGGCGATACGGTGATCGTCAACGTGAAGGTGGTCGAAGGCGACCGCACCCGCGTGCAGGCCTATGAAGGCGTCGTCATCGCCCGTTCGGGTGGCGGACTGAACGAGAACTTCACGGTTCGCAAGTTGTCCTACGGCGAAGGCGTGGAACGTATTTTCCCGGTCTATTCGCCGATGATCGACTCGGTGAAAGTCGTTCGCCGCGGCAAGGTGCGTCGCGCCAAGCTCTATTACCTCAAGGGTCGCACCGGCAAGTCGGCGCGTATCGCCGAAGACCAGCGCCAGGCTTTCGCCGACAATGCTGCCGCGGCCAAGAAGGCCTGAGGCCCAACCCATTCCATGACGAAAAGGCCGGCGCTTGCGCCGGCCTTTTTCATTCCTGGGTCCCGCCTCAATTCGCCGGCGCAATTCCCACGATGCGGCCCCCGCCGCCAAACTCGGCAGCATAATGTTCCGCCTGCGTCCGCGCCGCCGTCAGCGCATTGCGCATCAGGATTGAAACGGTGACGGGACCGACACCGCCGGGAACCGGCGTGATCCAGCCCGCCACGTCGGCGCAGGGCTCGTAGTCCACGTCGCCCACCGTGATCATCTTGCCGTCTTCTTCGAACTGGTTGATACCGATGTCGATCACTGCCGCACCGGGCTTGATCATCGCTGCCGTGATGAAGCGGGGCTTGCCCACCGCAATGAACACAGCATCGGCGGCGCGCGAATGAATGGCGAGGTTGCGCGTCATGTGGTGGCACACGGTCACCGTGGCCCCCTCCGCCATCAGCAGGAAGGCGATGGGCTTGCCGACGATTTCCGAATGCCCGATCACCACGGCGTTGAGGCCTTCGAGCTGCAATCCTGTCCGCTTCAGCAATTCCACCGAAGCCGCCGCCGTGCATGGCGCCAACGCCACGTCGCGGTAGACGATGTTGCCGATGGAGGCGGGATGCATGCCCTCCACATCCTTCAGCGGATGGATCGCCGACTGCAGTTCCTTGATGTTGAGATGCTTGGGCACGGGCCTTTGGATGATGATGCCGGTGACACGTGGATCGGTATTGAGCGCCTGCAGGATGCCCAGCATTTCCACACGCGACACACTCTCCGGTAGGTTCCGTTCCTCGAACAGGATGCCCGCTCGCTCGGCACCGCGCGCCTGGTTGCGGACATAAAGATTGATCGCGGGCACATCGCCGATGGTGATTGACACGAGCTTCGTGGGCCAGCCCCGTGCCGAAAGTTCAGCGACACCCGATTTGACGCTGGTGATGATTTCATCGGCGACAGGCTTGCCGAGCAGGGCATTGTGACGGTGCGGAATGGTCATGGAAGGTCCTTGCGTGCCAATGCACGTGGCGTGCACGTGCCAAACCATGCCACCGCAATCAAGTGTTTTGCAGCACGCCAGCGACGCTTTTTGCAATCACGGTTTCAAGTTGCTGCATGGCCCTGTCAAGCGCCGCGACGGGTGGATGGGCGAGACGCGCGGCGAGGTAGGCGCCAGCGAGGAAGTCCCCCGTTCCATTGGGCACGCGGGCCCGCTTCACGGACGCGATGAAGTGCTTCGCCTGCGCCGTGCAGAGAAGCGTGCCGAGATGCTGATCATCCACGGGAACCGATGTTACAACCGCCTCGCCACAGGGCAGCGCAAGGGCAGCGGCCTCCGCCGAGGCCCGATCCGTCACGGCGACACCCGTCAGCCACGACAGTTCGAAACAATTGGGCGTGACGGCACTGGCGAGCGGCACCAGCAGTTCGCGGATGGCGAAGGCCACCGCATCCGGCACGTAGAGCCGCCCATCGTCGCCCAGCACGGGATCCGTCAGCACCATCAGCGCCGGGTTTTGCGCCTTGAGGCGGCGGATCACGCCCGCAGCCGCTTCAACCTGTTGCGGAAAGGCGAAATAGCCGGTCATCACTGCCGCGCAGTCTGCAAGTCCGCCCCGGCTCTCCACTGATTCGATGAGGCCCGCGAAGAGCGCCGCATCGGTCTTCTGCACAACGGGCATCCCGTGCCCGGGATGATGCGAGAGCAGGATGGTCGGCACTTGCAGGACCTCGTGTCCCGCCGCCTGCAGCACGGGAACGGCCGCCGTATTGCCGACCGGCCCCCACACCACCTGCGACGACAGGCAGAGGACCTTGGCCATCAGAAGATGTTCTTCTCGAACAGCGGTTCCTTGCGGTGGACCCGCTCGACGCCCATGCGCGTGAGATCGATGGTCTTGAAGCCGCCGTGGATGATGAGTTCGGAAATGGCGTTGCCCGTGGCTGGCCCCTGCTGGATGCCGTGGCCCGAGAAGCCGTTGCCCAGGTAGAAGTTCGGCAGGTCCGGATGCCGCCCGATGATGCCGTTCTGGTCGAACCAGTTGTAGTCGTAATGGCCGACCCAGCCACCCACCATCTTCACCGCCTCGAATACTGGCACACGGTGCGCAAGGCCGGGCCAGACTTTCGCCTCGAACCAGCTTTCGTCCATCTCCCAGTCTTTCACCTGCGGCTCTTCCTCATCCGTCGGCGTGAAGCTCCAGATGAAGTTGCGGCCTTCGGGACGGAAGTAATCGCCCGACACGTCGAAGGTGAGCGGTCCCTTGCGCAAGCCTTCCGGCGCATCTGGGCAATCGATGACATAGACGTAGCGCTTGGCGGGCCCCACAGGCAGATCAACGCCCGCCATGGCGGCGAGATCACCGGCGCCTGCACCCGCAGCATTGACCAGAGCACCGACCGTCAGGCTGTCGCCGTTCGCCAGGGTGATCCCCGTCACCTTGCCGTTCTGCTGCACGCCCGTGACCCGCTGGTGCACAAGGGTGACATCCCGGGCCAACGCAGCCCGCCGCACCAGCGACATCAGCGAATAGGGATCGAAATAGCCCTCGTTCTTCGGGCCGAAGGAACCTGCGGCAACGCCCTCGAAGTTGATCCAGGGGAATTTCCGGGCAAGCTCCTCACCCTTGTAGATGATGGTGTCAGCACCCATCGACGTTTGCAGGCGCTGGTTTTCCTCCAGCACGTCAACGCCCTTCTCGGTGGCCAGCACAAGATAGCCGCTCTCCTTGAAGCCGATCTCGGCATCGCTGCCGAATTCATCCTTCAGGTTGCGGATGAGCTTCAATCCGAATTGCGAAAGGCGGATGTTTTCCGGCGTCGAGAACTGCTGGCGGATACCGCCCCAGGAGAGCGCCGTGCAGGCATGTTTGAAGCTCATGTCCTGCTCGAAGATGGCGATCGAGCCGGTGAATCCGTTCTTGCGGAGATAATAGGCGGTGGAGCTGCCGACGATCCCGCCGCCGGCAATGGCAACATCAACATGGGTCATGGCCTCCTATTGCCTCACGACCGCGCCGCACTCAAGCGGCAGAGCCGCCGCAGCGGTGGACCAGCCCCCAAACCGGGCTGTGACAAAAGTCTGCTTTCCATGCTGCACTGCAAAAGCTAGCCTTTCCACCATGACCGCCTCCACTTTTCGCCCCCGCCGCAGCGTGCTCTACATGCCCGGTGCCAACGCCCGCGCCCTGGAAAAGGCAAAGACGCTGGCCGCCGATGCCGTGATTCTCGACCTTGAGGATTCCGTGGCACCCGAGGCCAAGGCCGACGCCCGCGCCACCGCCTGCACGGCCATAACGGCGGGGGGCTATGGTCACCGCGAGGTGGTGTTGCGCGTGAATGGTCTCGATACGCCATGGGGCAAGCAAGACATGGCTGCCGCAACAGCTGTACGGCCCGATGCCATTCTGGTTCCAAAGGTCTCCAGCGCGACCGACGTCATTCACGCCGCAGCCCTGAGCGGCGGACACCCCCTTTGGGTGATGATCGAGACGCCGCTTGCGATCCTCAATTTGAAGGAAATCGGTGAGGCCGCCCGCGCCGCACGTCTGACCTGCCTCGTGCTCGGCACCAACGATCTCCTGAAAGAGACGCGCATGAAGGGCAGCGATACCCGCGCCGCCCTCGTTCCCGCCCTGTCGCAGGCCGTTCTTGCAGCCCGCGCCTTCGGCCTCGACTGCATCGACGGTGTCTACAATGATTTCAAGGACGAGACGGGCTTCACCGCCGAATGCGAGCAGGGCGTGCGCCTCGGCATGGATGGCAAGACGCTGATCCATCCCACGCAGATCGACATCAGCAACCGCGTCTTCTCGCCCGCCGAATCGGAAACGGCCTGGGCCCGCAAGATCATGGAGGCCTTCGCCCTGCCGGAGAACGCAGCGAAGGGCGTGATTACCGTGGATGGCCGCATGGTGGAGCGGCTCCACCTCGCCATGGCCGAACGCATCGACGCCATTGCAAGGGCGGTCGCGCCATGACTTCCCCCCACACGCCCAAGACCAATCCCGGACATTTCTTCGAGGACTTCCGCGTCGGCCAGGTGCTGCGCCATGCCACGCCACGTACACTGACGAGCGGCGACGTGGGCCTCTACACCGCATTGTACGGCTCGCGCTTTGCAGTGCAGTCGGCGGACGCCTTTGCCCGCGGCATCGGCTACCCCCGTGCGCCTGTGGATGACCTGCTCGTCTTCCATGTCGTCTTCGGCAAGTCGGTGCCGGATGTCTCGCTCAATGCCGTTGCCAATCTGGGCTACGCCCAATGCCAGTTCCTCAGGCCCGTCTATGTGGGTGACACGCTCTACGCGATCAGCACGGTGACGGGCCTCAAGGAAAATTCCAGCGGCAAGACCGGCGTGGTCTGGGTCCACACCCGCGGCTTCAACCAGAACGACGAGGAGGTCCTCACCTTCGTGCGTTGGGTCATGGTGCGCAAGCGCGACGGCGAAGCCCCCGCGCCAGTTGCCGTTGTGCCTGAACTGGCATCGGGTGTGCCAGCCTCCGCGCTGGGCAGCGCCTGCCCGCAGATCAGCGGCAAGGCCTGGAACACTGCTCTCTCCGGCAGCCCGCACCGCTTCGCTGACTACGCCGTGGGCGAGCGCATCGACCATGTGGATGGCATGACGGTCGAGGAAGCGGAACACCAGCTCGCCACGCGGCTCTACCAGAACACCGCGAAGGTGCATTTCAACCAGCATACGGAATCGGCGGGACGCTTTGGACGCCGGCTCATCTACGGCGGACATGTGATGTCGCTGGCCCGCGCACTCTCGTTCAATGGTCTTGGCAATGCCTTCCACATTGCCGCCATCAACGGCGGCCGCCATGTGGCGCCGTTCTTCGCGGGCGGCACCATCTATGCCTGGTCGGAAATCCTGGAGGAATCCTGGGTCCCGGGACGCGATGACGTGGGCGCGCTGCGCATCCGCACCCGCGCCACCTGCGACCTTCCCTGTGCCAGCTTCCCCACGGCGGATGCGACGCCGGACCAGCCGGGTGTCATCCTCGATCTCGACTATTGGGCCCTGATACCGGTCTAGCGCCTAGATGTAGCCGGCATCCATGAGCCAGAGCAGGATGGAGGCCGTGATGGCGGCAAAGCCCGTGCCCAGCGCCACGGCGCCCGAGACGGCAGGCACCGCTTCATCGTTTCGCTGTGCGAAGAGAAACGCATTCGCCCCCGTGGGCATGGCGGCAAAGAGCACCGCGACCTTGATCCAGAGCGGCGGCAGCGTCACCGCATGGCGGGCCAGCAGGAACACGAAGGCCGGCATCGCGATCATCTTGAGCGCGATCAGCACGAACATGCCGCCCCATGACCCCTTGAGATTGTAGGCCGCGAGTGAAACGCCCAGCGCCACCAGCGCCGTCGGCACGCCTGCGTCGCTCAGCATGGCGAGCATCCTGTCGGGCACGGGATGGAGGCCCAGACCTGTCAGGCGCCACAGTCCACCCGCCAGCAGCCCGAGGATGATTGCGTTGGTCGCGAGCATGCGGAGCAGCGTCTGACCGGTATCGATGATGGAGAACGCTGCGGCGTTGCGTGCCAGTTCCCGGTGCAGCGTTGCCGAGAACCACAGCACGGGCGCATGGATGGAGAGGATCATGCCCAGCGGCACGGCGATCCCGTCACCGAAATGGGCAAGGCCGAGCGGCGTTCCGAGCAGGGCCAGGTTGCCGAAGCCCGTCGCCATGGAGGCGGCGGCGCCACCCGAGACATTGAGGCTCTCCACGAAATGCGAAACGACGGCAGCAAGAATCCACGCCATCGCCAGTCCGCCGAAGAAGGCGATCCACAGGGCCCAGGGCGCGCCCTCCTGTGAGGTCATGCTGGCGACGGTGCGGAACAGGAAGGCAGGAATGGCGACGTTGAACACGAAGAGCGTGATGCCCCGCCCCGCCACACCGTCAATGATGTTGGCCTTGGCCAGGCCATAGCCGACGACGATCAATCCGAAAACCGGAAGAACCGTCGTGACGATGGCGTTCATGGGAAGCTGCGCTGCTGCCGGCTCACAGCCAGCTGTGGCTCGCGGCGGCCTTCTTCTCGTAGGCGTCGATGCTGGCGGCCTTCTCCAGCGTCAGGCCGATGTCGTCGAGACCATTGAGCAGGCAATGCTTGCGGTGCGCATCGATGTCGAACCTGATCGTGCCGCCATCGGGCCCGCGGATTTCCTGCTTGGAAAGATCAATGCTCAGCGTGGCGTTGGCGCCGCGCTCGGCATCGTCGAGCAGTTTCCTCAGGTCGTCCGGTGAGACCACGATCGGCAGGATGCCGTTCTTGAAGCAGTTGTTGTAGAAGATGTCGGCGAAGCTTGTGGAGATGACACAGCGGATGCCGAAGTCGAGCAATGCCCAGGGCGCATGTTCGCGAGACGAGCCGCAACCGAAGTTGTCGCCCGCCACAAGGATTTCTGCCTTGCGGTAGGCCGGCTTGTTCAGCACAAACTCCGGCATTTCCTTGCCGTCCTGCGTGTAGCGCATCTCGAAGAACAGCGACTTGCCCAGTCCCGTGCGCTTGATCGTCTTGAGGAACTGCTTGGGGATGATCATGTCGGTATCGATGTTGACGATGTTGAGCGGTGCGGCCACGCCATTGAGCACGTCGAATTTCTGCATGATGCTGGTCCTTACGAAGAGAGGTTCACCGAGGCGGCTTCATCCGCTCCGGTCATGAGGTTGAGGTTCTGCACGGCAGCGCCCGAGGCGCCCTTGCCGAGATTGTCGTAGATCGCCATCAGCACCACCTGTCCCCGCTTGTCGTTGCCGAACACGTGAAGGCGCATGTCATTGCTGCCGTTGTGGGCTTGCGGGTTGAGGTTGTCGGCGGCGTCGAGGGCAGCCACATGCATGAAGCGCGCGCCGTCGTGATGCGCGGCAATCACCGCATGGATGTCTGCGGCGGTGATGCCCTTCTTCATCTGGGCGAGGTGCAGCGGCACGCTGGTCAGCATGCCTTGCGCAAAGTTTCCGACCACCGGCTGGAACACCACGTCGTGGGCGAGACCCGTATAGTGCTTCATCTCCGGCAGGTGCTTGTGGGAGAGTGAGAGCCCGTAGGGCCAGTAGTGACTGGCCGCGTTACCCTTTGACTCGTAGTCCTCGATCATCTTCTTGCCGCCACCGGAATAGCCGGAGACACCGCCATAGCTCAGCGGCACGTCCGGGGGCAGCAGCCCCGCCGCGATGAGCGGCTTCACCAGCGCGATGAGGCCTTGCGGCCAGCAACCAGGATTGGCGACACGCGCCGCATTGGCAATGCGCTCACGCTGGCTGCGCTCCATTTCGGCAAAGCCATAGGCCCAATCGGGATGGATGCGAAACGCCGTTGAGGCATCGATGACGCGGGTTTTCGCGCCCGGGGCAATCAATGACACCGCTTCCACCGCCGCCTCGTCGGGCAGGCAGAGGATCGCCACGTCGGCGGAATTGAGAAGCTCGCGCCGTGCCGCCGGATCCTTGCGCCGCTCAGGCGCGATCGACAGGAGTTCAAGATCGGTGCGGCCCTTCAGCCGGTCGCGGATCTGCAAGCCGGTGGTTCCGGCCTCGCCGTCGATGAAGATGGTGGTCCTGGTGCTCATGGTGCGGGGCTCATAGAACAACGGAGCCGCGAGTGCAAAGCGGTTGACGTCATGGCCTTGCTGCAAAAATGCCAGTGTGCCGGAGGAGCCGGCGCAAGGTCAGGATCAGGAAGTCCGGGAAGCCATTCCGCGGAATGGCGGGAGCGAGCTTATTCGCAAGCCGTCTGGCAGGGTTCGGGGAAGAGTTCGTTGCGCGCCTGCACCGTGGTGAAGGCGGCCATGGCGCCGGCGATGAGTGTCAGAATGACAAGGCCAAAAAGGACGCGGCGGAGAAATTTGGCATCAGCCGTAACAGTCGAATTCACGTGAAGTCCCCTAAAACTAGAATACCGATCGGCAACCCCGCTGCCGATTCGACGTTACCGCCCGGACGTGTCTTTAACGTAAAGACAACGTTACGCAACCCTTAACAGGACGATTCTGAATAGGTCATGAACAGGACTCGGCGCGCGGGCAATTCATCCCGCGCGCTCGCGTGTCAGGAGAGCTTGCGCACGTCGACGAAGTGCCCGGCCAGCGCCGCCGCCGCCGCCATTTCCGGCGAGACGAGGTGGGTGCGGCCCTTGTAGCCTTGGCGTCCTTCGAAATTCCGGTTCGAGGTGGAGGCGCAACGCTGCCCAGGCTTCAACTGGTCCGGGTTCATGGCAAGGCACATGGAACAGCCGGGCTCACGCCACTGGAAGCCCGCCTCGCGGAAAATCTTGTCGAGGCCTTCGGCTTCCGCCTGTTCCTTCACAAGGCCCGAGCCCGGAACGATCATGGCATAGGCGAGCCGCGACGAAACCTTCTTGCCCCTCACCACGTCGGCCACGGCGCGCATGTCTTCGATGCGGCCGTTGGTGCACGAGCCGATCCAGACCACGTCGAGCGCGATGTCGGTGATCTTCTGGCCGGCCGTGAGTCCCATGTATTCCAGGGCGCGGATCTTGGACTGGCGCTTGCCTTCATCGGGAATAAGCGACGGGTCGGGCACGGCACCCGCAACCGAGATCACGTCCTCGGGGCTGGTGCCCCAGGAGACGATGGGCGGCAGGTTGGCGCCATCCAGCGTCACGATCCGGTCGAAGTGTGCGCCTTCATCGGTGCGCAGCGTTTCCCAGTAGCGCCGGGCCTTGTCCCAGGCTTCGCCCTTGGGCGCCATGGGCCGTCCCTCGAAATAGGCGATGGCCTTTTCATCGGGCGCCACCATGCCGGCGCGGGCACCGCCCTCGATGGTCATGTTGCACACCGTCATGCGGCCTTCCATGGAAAGGTCGCGGATGGCCTCGCCGGCGAATTCGATGACATGGCCCGTGCCGCCGGCCGTGCCGATCTCACCGATGACGGCGAGGATGATGTCCTTGGCAGTGGAGTGCTTCGGCAGCTTGCCGTTCACTTCCACCTTCATGTTCTTGGCCTTCTTCTGGATCAGCGTCTGGGTGGCGAGCACATGCTCCACCTCAGAGGTGCCGATGCCATGAGCGAGCGCGCCGAAGGCGCCATGCGTCGACGTGTGGCTGTCACCGCAGACGATGGTCGTGCCGGGCAGCGTGAAGCCCTGTTCTGGGCCGACCACGTGGACGATGCCCTGGCGCTTGTCCATTTCGTTGAAGTAGGGAATGCCGAAGTCCTTGGCGTTCTGCGCCAGCGCTTCCACTTGGATGCGGCTCTCTTCCTCGGCGATGCCCTTGGAACGGTCGGTTGTCGGCACGTTGTGGTCGACGACGGCGAGCGTCTTCTCGGGATGGCGTACCTTGCGGCCCGTCATGCGCAAGCCCTCGAAGGCCTGTGGCGACGTCACCTCATGGACGAGATGGCGGTCGATGTAGAGCAGGCAGGTTCCATCGTCGGCCTGGTGGACCACATGGTCGTCCCAGATCTTGTCATACAGCGTGCGGGCCTTGCTCATCGGGATATCCTGGCGTGTCGGGCCATGGCGGGGCCATGGGCGGTCAAATGTCGCCGCTATGTAGCGCGTTGGCCCGAAGAGTCAAAGCCTGCCGCGCGCAGGCTGCATGGCCTGCATGCCGGAGAGACAGGCTGGCATCACACCAGCCCGCCCCGGTTCCAGCTGACGAAGGCCTTCGTCGCATCCCGGGCCTGCCGCACTTCGTCCCGCATGCGCTTCAATTGCCGGATTTCTTCGGGCGTGAGCCCGGCGAAGGTCCCCCCGGGGGCGATGCGTTCCTTCGGCCGGATATGGATCACCAGCCAGTCGAACAGTGAAAAAGTCATGGACGTTCCTTTCGCAGGAACGCCTTTCCGGCAAATCCCGCGTTGCAAGGCAGGCGCGCGCGAAGGCGCAAGCCGCTGCCGGTTTGATTCAGTATGATTCTTGGAAAGATGGGCGCCTGTGGCGCGTCATACGCTTAGCCGCTCAAGCCCCTGCCGGACCTGAACGGGTCCGGGGATCAGCGTCGCGTAAAAATATGCTCCATGGTCGATCCTCCGTGGCGATGAATGAGGATGGTTCTCGTAACGGCAAATCGTCAAAAAGAAAACAGGGCGCAGAAATCTTCAGCGCCCTGTTGCAATCACGTCACGCTCGCTTTTTCAGGCGAAGGCCCGGCGCATCACCTCGGCCATGCGCCGCGCGAAGGCAGCGGGGTCGGCCACGGGCTCACCCTCCAGCACCTGCGCCTGGTCCAGCAACAGGTGGGCGGCATCGGCCACGGCATCGGCCCCCTTGCTGTTGGCCACGGCCGCCAGCGCCTTGATGAGGCCGTGGCCCGCATTCACCTCAAGCACCGGAGCGCTCAGCGAAACACCGGAATCCTGCTGGCGCGACAACAGCCGCTCCAGCGTCCGGTCCATCATGCCGTCGGCCACGAGGCAGACGGGGCTGTCGGTGAGCCGCTTCGACACGCGCACCTCTTTCACCGATTCACCCAGCGCCTGTTTCAGCGCGCCGAGCAACGCCGTGGTTGCGGCATCCGCTTCAGCCGGCACCGCCTGTTCCGTGGCGGGCTTGATGGCATCGAGGTCGGCAACCCCCTGCGTCACAGACTTGAACGGCTTGCCGTCGAAGCCCAGGGCGGTGCGCACCCAGAAGGAATCCACCGGGTCGGTAAGCAGCAGCACCTCAACATCCCGTGCCTTGTAGCCTTCAAGCTGCGGGCTGGACTTCGCCTTCGCCGCATCCTCGGCTGTCAGGTAATAGATCGCCGTCTGGTTTTCCTTCAGTCCGGCAAGGTAATCACGCAGCGACACGTTCTCGCCCCTGGTCGAGCGGAAGCGCGCAATCTCGAACAACTGGTCGCGGCGCTCCATGTCTTCATAGAGGCCTTCCTTGATGACCGGCGCAAACGCCTCCCAGATCTTGCCGAAGGTCGCTGCGTCGCTCTCGGCGCATTTCTTCAGCTCGCTGAGCACGCGGTTGGTCACGGCCTTGCGGATCGCCGCCACATCCGGATTGTTCTGCAGCATCTCGCGCGACAGGTTGAGCGGCATGTCGGACGAATCGATGACGCCGCGCACGAAGCGCAGATAGGGCGGCAGCAGCGCCGCATCATCAGCGATGAAGACGCGCCGCACATAGAGCTTCTGCCTGCCCTTGCGCTCGGGATCAAAGAGGTCGAACGGCTTTTCCGCCGGCACGTAGAGCAGCACGTTGTATTCCTGCCGGCCCTCGGCGCGGTAATGGATGGTGAGTGCGGGCGGTTCGGCCGAATGGGCGAGACTGTCGAAGAACTCCTTGTGCTGTTCCGCCGTCACCTCGTTCCTGGCGCGCATCCAGATGGCGCTGCCGGAGTTGATCTGGCGCGTCTCTTCACCGCCGGCGAGGAGGATGGGATGCACGATGTGGTCGGAGTAGCTGCGCACGACGCTCTCGATCTTCCAGTCTTCGAGATAATCCGCGGCGTCCGGCTTGAGGTGCAGCACGATCCGCGTGCCGCGTCCGCCGGCCTCCGCCGTGTTGACGGTAAAGGTGCCAAGTCCGTCCGAGGTCCACACATGGGCAGCAGCCTCACCCGCCTTGCGCGAGATCACCTCGATCTTGTCCGCGACCATGAAGGCCGAATAGAAGCCGACGCCGAACTGGCCGATCAGGTCCGGCGCATCCGCGGCTCCTGCCATGAAGGCTTCCGTGCCGGAGCGCGCGATGGTGCCGAGGTGCGAGGCAAGTTCATCCGCCGTCATGCCGATGCCGGTGTCGGTAACGGTCAGCGTCTTCGCGTCCTTGTCAGGCACCAGCGTAATGGTGAGCCCGGGTTCCGCTTCGAGGAGATGCGGTGCTGCAATCGCCTCGTAGCGCAACTTGTCGAGTGCGTCGGACGCGTTGGAAATCAGTTCGCGCAGGAACACGTCGCGGTCGGAATAGACCGAATGCACCATGAGCTTGAGGATCTTGGCGACCTCCGCCTGGAAGGCCTGGGGCTCACCCGTGGTTGCCTTGATCTTGTTCTTGCTCTTGGACTGGGCCGCCGCCATTTTCACACCTCGCCTGAAATTCTTGCGTGAATGTGACGCCCATATCGGCAGGGCCATGCAGTGCGTCAAGAGGGAGTGCTGCGGCGCAAAAAAGAAGCGGCCACGAAGGGCCGCTTTCAGACTCTGACTCAACTCACGAAGAGTTGGGGGCCCGGCCGGATCTTACGCGGATCCCGGAGGGGCTGGGGGGCTGAAACCGGGGCTCCATCCAGCCGGGCTATCGAGGCAACATCTTCTGTATCCTCCCCCATCTTGGCGCTCGCATGATGCAATTGGGGCGGAAAGGTGAAATTGCATTTTGCTTGCCAAGGCCATCAAGGCACCGCACTATGACAGGCACATGTCTGCATGACGGTCGGGAGGATCATTCCCTTGGATCTGGAATCAAGTGTCGACAGCCGTCCGCGGGAAGCGGAGGAGACAACGGTTCTCCGTTTTCCCGCACATCAGGCGGCAAGGCCGGTCACCTTCGACCGGCATGAACTCACCCAGATATTGAATCTCTACGGGCGTCATGTCGCTGAAGGCGAGTGGCGCGACTATGCCATGGAGTTCGGCAGGGAAGCGGCGAGCTTCTCGATCTTCCGCCGCGCCTCCGAACAGCCTCTCTACCGAATCGTCAAGACCCCGGCACTCGCCCGCAAGCAGGGCATGTATGCCGTCATCGCCCAGGGTGGACTGATCCTCAAGCGCGGGCACGAGTTGGCCCCTGTGCTCCGCGTCCTCGTCAAAAAGCCGAAGCTCGCCACCTGACGTCTCAGCCTGTAGTCGCGCAAAAAAGGCCCCGGTGTTTCCACCGGGGCCCGTCAGTGCAGTCTGACGCTCAAGTCTACTCGCGGTTGCCCATGAGGCGGAGCAGCGACAGGAACAGGTTGATGAAGTCGAGGTAGAGGCTGAGCGCGCCCATGATGGCCTTGCGGCCCATGACGACGGTATCATCGCCCTCGAAGTAGATTTCCTTGATCTTCTGCGTGTCCCAGGCGGTGAGGCCGGTGAACACGATCACGCCGACCGCAGAAAGCACGAAGCTCATGGCGCTGGACTGCAGGAAGATGTTGACGATGCTGGCAATGACGAGGCCGATCAGTCCCATGAACAGGAATGATCCCATGCCCGTCAGGTCACGCTTCGTCGTGTAGCCGTAGAGGCTCACCGCACCGAAGGTCGCGGCCGTGACGAGGAAGACCTGCGTCAGGCTGTTCGCCGTGTAGATCAGTCCGAGCGAGGCGAGGCTTACGCCCACCAGCGCCGCATAGACCCAGAAGGCGAGTTGCGCCGCGGCCACGCTCATGCGTTGCACGCCGAAGGACAGCAGCATGACCAGCGCCAACGGCGCGAAGATCACCACCCACTTCAGCGGACTTGTGAAGATGGCGGCACCGAACGGCGTCAGCTGTCCGGCGGCATCGACGGCGGCGTGGAATGTCGCGTAGGCCGCAACACCCGTGAGCGCGAGGCCCGCGCCCATGTAGTTGTAGACCCGCAGCATGTAGGCACGAAGCCCGGGGTCGATCTCGGCGCGGCTGCCGGTCTGGGTTGGATAGCGAAGTTCAGCCATGTGGTCCCTCCAAAACTTTGCCCATGATATGGGGAAGCGGTCACTTCCCGTCAAGTTACCGCCCCGTAATGGAGCGGAGGCGCTGCACCTAAGTGCCCGCGATTTCGTCCATTTTCCGGGCCAGCGTGACGTCCAGCGCTGTCAGTCCCTGGGCCGTATGGGTTGTGAGCGTTACCTCCACCTTGCCGTAGACGTTGCTCCATTCCGGATGATGGTCCATCTTCTCGGCCACCAGCGCAACCTCGCTCATGAAGGCAAAGGCTTTCCGGAAGTTCTTGAATCTGAAAGTTTTTGTAATGGCGTCCCGGCCGGAAACATCGCTCCAGTCGGGAAGCTCCTGCAATGCCTTGATGCGGGCTGCCCCCTGCAGTCGCTCACTCATACGGTAACCTCCATGAGGGACCCGAGCGGATAGGATTCCTCAACGCCGTAGGGTCCCCCGCCCTTCAGCGGCCGCGACGAGAAGAGTACGAAATGGCTAACCGGGAAGGTGGCGCTGCGATAGAGGCTGTGCACTTCGATCCAGCGCTGCAACGCGCGCGGCTCCGGATCCTTGAGGCGGGCCAGCGTCACGTGCGGTACGAAGCGGCGTGGCTCTGCCGCAAGACCCAGCACCTGGCACAGGCGTTCGTGGAGATCATGCAGCCGCTTCAGCTCGGCATTTTCCTCCACCCCGGCATAGATCGAATGGGGCTTGTTGCCGCCAAAGAGGCCGACACCCTTCAGGGTCAGCAAAAACGGCTTTGCGTGGATGCCGTCGAGGCCATGGGCGATTTCCCGGGCAAGACCCGTTTCGATGTCGCCGATAAAGCGCAGGGTGAGATGATATTGTGAGGGATCCATCCAGCGTGCACCCGGCACGCCACCTTGCATGATCTGCAGGTCCAGTGCCACGTCGTCTGGCACATCAAGTCCGGTGAAGAGGCGTGGCATGGTTCCCTCCGTCATCTTCTGGTCCACAACGCTAGCGCGATTCGCCGCGCCGCCAAGTTATTTTTTCGTCAGCGCCAGCAGGCGCTCCACCGCAGGCAGCATGCGCGCCACGATCACGTCAACTCCTTCGGCAGTCGGATGAAGACCGTCATCCTGGTTCAGTTTGGGATCGGCGGCAACGCCATCGAGAAAAAACGGATACACCACAACGCCAGGGCGGCCTTCGAGTTTCGTGTACATGGCTTCGAAGGCGTGCGCATAGTCCGGGCCGAGATTGGGGGGCGCCCGCATGCCTGCCACCAGCACCGGCAGGTTACGGGAAGAGAGCTTCGTCAGGATTTCGCTGAGCGCCGCCTCCGCCTGGGCCGGGTCAAGGCCACGCAGTGCATCATTGGCACCCAGCTCCACGATGACGGCGTCCACCTCATCCGTGAGCGACCAGTCGAGCCGGGCCGCCCCCTGCGCCACGGTATCGCCCGACACACCCGCGTTGATCACCGTGACGTCATGGCCCTTGGCCTTGAGGGCAGCCTCGAGCCGGGCCGGGAAGGCCTGCGAGGGGTCGAGACCGAGACCCGCCGTCAGGCTGTCACCCAGCGCCAGGATTGATTGCGTTTCCGCCCTTGCCTGCGGACTGGAAATCAGCAGGCCGGCGAATACGAGCAGGATGAGGGCGCGGAAAGTCATGGGGCTGAAGGTCATGGGGCGGAAATTCATGGGGCGGAAAGTCATGGGCATGGCGTCCATGTGGTGCGAATCGCCGTAAGGTGCAAGGCGTGCTGGCAATCGCCCCGGCTGCAACCCATATGAGTGGCCCCGTGGCCTGGACCCTTGCATGACGTCTCCTCTTCTCTCCCTCTCCCATGTCGACCTCACCCTCACCTCGCGCGCCGGTGCTGTTCACATCCTGCAGGACGTGAGCTTGGCCATTGAGGCGGGGGAGGCTGTGGGGATTGTCGGACCCTCCGGCTCCGGCAAGACCTCGCTCCTCATGGTGATGTCTGGTCTTGAACCTGCGACGGGCGGCAAGGTGATGCTGGATGGCAACGACCTCACTGGCCGCACGGAAGAACAGTTGGCTCGCCTCCGCCGCGAGACCATCGGCATCGTCTTCCAGGCGTTTCACCTGATCCCGACGCTGACGGCGCTGGAGAACGTGGCCATTCCCATGGAGTTCCGCGGCCTCACCGATGCAGGCGAACGTGCCCGCGCCGCCCTCGTCCGGGTGGGATTGGGCCATCGGCTCGACCACTATCCGGGCCAGCTTTCCGGCGGCGAGCAGCAGCGCGTCGCCATCGCCCGGGCCCTCGCTGCGGGTGCCCGCATCCTCCTCGCCGACGAACCCACCGGCAACCTCGACCAGGAGACGGGCCAGGCGATCATCGATCTCCTCTTCGACCTCAAGGCCCGCGAGGGCGCAACGCTCCTGCTTGTCACCCACGACCGCAGCCTCGCCGCCCGTTGCGGCCGCATCATCGAGGTGCGCGACGGCAAGGTGAGCGAAGGCACCGCCACATGATCGCCCGGCCATTGCTCTGGCTGCGCTATGCCCGCAAGAACCTGCGTTCCGGGCTGCAGGGATTCTGGATCTATCTCGCCTGCCTCACGCTCGGCGTTGCGGCGATTGCCATTGTCGGAAGTCTTGTGGCGGCGGTTGATCGTGGCCTCACCGAACAGGGCCAGCCGCTCCTCGGCGGTGACGTCGAATTCTCGCTCATTCACCGCGAGGCGACAGCACCAGAACAGGCCTTCATGGCGAACAAGGGCAGCATGAGCCGCATCGCCACGCTCCGCGCCATGGCAACGGCCAACGGCAAGTCCACGCTCGTCGAGATCAAGGCCGTCGATGACGCCTATCCCCTGTACGGCACGCTCACCTACGCGCCGGGTGCAGCGGCGAAGCCTTTCGCGATGACGCAAGGCATTGATGGCGTGGCCGTCGACCCGCTCCTGCTCGGCCGCCTCGGCATGAGCCCCGGCGGCGTCGTTCGCATCGGCACCAGGGATCTGCGCATACAGGCGGTGATTGCCGCGGAACCGGACCGCATATCCGATGGCATCATTCTCGGCCCGCGCATGATGATGAGTGACGAGGCCTTGCGCACCACCGGCCTCATCCAGCCCGGTTCTCTCATCACCTGGCGCTATCGCGTGAAGTTGCCAGCGGATGCGCCGCTCTCCGCCGCAAAGGCGGTGGTGGCAGAGGCTGAGGCACAATTCCCGGACGCGGGCTGGCGCGTGCGGGCGCGCGACAGCGCTGCCCAGGGGGCCGAGCGCTTTGTCGAGCGGCTCGGCTATTTCATGGCCCTCGTCGGCATCGCCGCACTTGTGATCGGTGGCGCCGGGATTGCCAATGCCGTCTCGGCCTTCATCACCCGCCGCACCTCCGCCATTGCCACGCTGAAATGCATCGGCCTCTCCAGCCGTGATGTGATCGGCCTCTACCTCACGGAGATCCTGCTCGTGGGCCTGCTCGGCATTGCCGTGGCCTTGCTGGCCGGTGCCGTATCGCCGTTTGTGGTGAAGGCGCTCTTTGCCGACAGTCTTCCCTTGCCATTGGCGAGTGCCGTGGCGTGGAGGCCGCTGGCTTTTGCAGCACTGCTGGGTGTGCTCGTTACGCTTGCGGCGGCAAGCCTGCCTCTTGCCCGCATCAGCGACGTTGCGGGCGCTGCCCTGTTCCGCGGAAGTCTTGCGGCAGCGCCGGGACGGCTCTCGCTCACGGGTCTTGCCATCACCTTGCTGCTCATGGCGCTTGCCGCCACGACCGTACTGTTCAGCTTTGACGACATGAGGGTCACGTCCTTTTATCTTGCCGGCATCGCCGGGGCCTTCCTGCTGCTGGCGCTGCTGGCCTGGGCGCTGATGAAGCTGGTCGCCGCCCTGCCGCGCCCGCGCAACGTCTATCTCCGCCATGCGCTGCTCGCGATGCACCGCCCCGGTGCTTCTGCGGTATCGGTGATCCTTGCACTTGGTCTCGGCCTCACGCTTTTCGTGGCCCTGGCGCTCACCGACCGCACCATCTCCCGCGAAATTCAGTCGGGCATTCCCCAGAAGGCGCCGGCGTTCTTTGTGCTGGATGTACGGAACGACGAACTCCCGGCCTTCCGTGCCGCTGTGTTGAAGGAACGTGGTGTCACCGCCGTGAACAATGCGCCGATGCTGCGCGGGCGCATCGTGGCGGTGAAGGGAGTGCCCGCCGAGCAGGTGAAGGTGGCGCCTGATTCAGCCTGGGCCCTCAAGGGCGACCGGGGCCTCACGTATTCGGACACAGTGCCCGGAGGGCTCGACGCTCGTCAGCGGGACGTGGTGGCCCGCCGACTATGCGGGGCCGCCGCTCGTCTCCATGGTGGACGAGATTGCCGATGGATTGGGCCTCGCCATCGGCGACAAGATCAGGGTCAATGTCCTCGGCCGCGAAATTGAGGCGGAAGTGGCGAGCCTCCGCCGCGTCAACTGGCGCAGCATGGGCATCAACTTCGTCATGGTGTTCTCGCCCAACACCTTGAAGTCGGCGCCGCACAGCCATGTCGTGACGATCGAGATGACGGGTGGCGACGAAGCCGCCCTTCTCAACCACATGGCGCAACAGTTCCCGTCGGTGACGGCGGTGCGCGTGAAGGAGGCGTTGGCGACGGTTGGCGATCTTCTCGGCAAGATGCTGGCCGCCGTGCGCGGTGCCAACGTCCTGACCCTGCTCACGGGCGTGCTGGTGCTTGCGGGTGCGCTGGCCTCCAGTCTCGCAGCGCGGAGTTATGAGGCGGTGGTGCTGAAGACCTATGGCGCCACGCGGCGGCAACTGCTGCTGGCCTTCATGGTGGAATATGGTCTCCTCGGTCTTGTCTCGGCCCTGTTCGGCATGGCGGTGGGTGCGGCGGGGGCTTGGTATCTGTCATCCTTCATCCTCGACCTGGGTTTTTCGTTTTCCTGGCCGGTGGCCTTCCTCACCGCCTTCATGGCGATGGTACTCACGATCACCGCCGGACTGGCCGTCACGGCGCGCGCCCTCTCAGTCAAGCCCTCAAGCCATTTGCGCAACGAATGACGGGCCGCTAACAGAGGCGTCATGGTCGTACTCAACAAGATTTACACCCGCACCGGCGATGGCGGCGACACGGCACTCGGTTCCGGCGAACGCGTCTCGAAGGCGCACCTCCGTATCGCTGCCTACGGCACCGTGGATGAAACCAATGCCGTGATCGGCATCGTGCGCCTGCATACGGTCGATGCAGCGCTGGCGGAACTCGATGCCATGCTGATCCGCATCCAGAATGAGCTGTTCGATCTCGGGGCCGATCTCTGTGTGCCGGACCGGGGCGAGCCCCTGCCCTACGAGCCCTTGCGCATGACGGCGGCGCAAGCGGCGCGCCTTGAGTCCGAGATCGACACGTTGAATGCGGAGTTGCAGCCGCTACGCTCTTTCGTGCTGCCCGGTGGGCATCCCGCTGCGGCGCATCTTCATCTCGCGCGCACCGTGGCTCGCCGCGCCGAGCGGCAGATGGTGGCGCTCAGGGCACAGGGCGGCGAACATGTCAGTGACGCCGGTGTGACCTACATCAACCGCCTCTCCGATTTCCTCTTCGTCGCCAGCCGCTGGGTGAACGCCCGCACGGGTGACGGTGATCATCTCTGGGTTCCGGGGAAGACGCGGAACTGATGGCGGCCCTCATTGCGGGCGTCCTGTTGGGCGGAAGCCTGATCGTGGCCATTGGCGCGCAGAATGCCTTCGTCATCCGGCAGGGCATCAGCGGCCATCACATCTTCTGGATTTGCCTCTTCTGTGCGGCGAGTGATGCGCTGCTGATCTGGAGTGGCGTCTTCGGCCTGGGTGCCGTCGTCAGGGCCATCCCGGCCTTCGTTCCCGTGATGACCTATGGTGGTGCGGCTTTTCTCGCGGTCTATGGCCTCATGGCAGCGCGGCGCGCATTTTCACCCCACGGCATGCTGGGTTCGGCCGCCAATGTTCCGGGCCTCTCGGCAGCACTGGCGCAATGCGCCGCCTTTACCTTTCTGAATCCCCACGTCTATCTCGACACGGTCATTCTCGTGGGTTCCATTGCCAATGCCCGTCCCGCGGGCGAGCAGATCCCCTTTGCGGCAGGCGCCTCGCTGGCGTCGCTCATCTGGTTCTTTGTAATCGGCTATGGCGCGGCAGCACTCCGCCCGGTGCTGGCGCGGCCGGTGGTCTGGCGGGTGATTGACGTCACCATTGCGGCTGTCATGTTTGTACTCGCTGGCAGGCTGGTCTTGGGCTAACCCTGTGGCATGCTTGTGCCGCTCAAGGACGACAACCCGCTGCAGGTGATCCGTTTTCAGGTCGTGACGGCGCTGATCGTGGCGGTGAATGTGGTGATCTTCTTTTTCACCGGCGCCCTTGCCCGCCCGGAATTCTCCTCCGCCATCGCCAGCGCCTATGGCGTTGTGCCGGTGGAACTGTTCAGCCCCGGCATGATCGTTCCCATGTCACTGGAGCCGGTGCCGGAACCCGTGACGCTCATCACCTACATGTTCCTGCACGGCGGCTGGCTGCACCTGCTTTTCAACATGGCCTTCCTCTGGGTCTTTGCCGACAACGTGGAGGATGCCTTCGGTCATGTGGGCTTTTTGCTGTTCTATGTCCTGTGCGGCATTGCCGGCGGACTGATGCACGCCATCATGCAGCCGCTCAGCCAGCTTCCCGTGATCGGAGCGTCCGGTGCCGTGTCTGGCGTGCTGGGTGCCTATATCCTGCTGTTTCCCAAGGCGCGGCTGTGGATCTTTTTCTACCTTCCGGTGCCGTTCCGCATCCCGGCAATCATCGTGCTGGGCGCCTGGTTCGCGCTGCAGGTGCTGGGCGTCTTCACGCCGGTGGAGGAAGGCCAGCTCGTGGCCTGGTGGGCCCACATCGGCGGCTTCGTCACCGGCCTGCTGCTGACATTGCTCCTGCGCTCGCGGCTGCTGGTGCGGACATGAAGGCGTAATCGCCGTCGCACGCTTCCTGGAGGCGGCCCGGCAGCACCTCATCATCGGCGTGCAGCGCATCGCGAAGATCGGCCAGCACATCCTCTGCCGCCAGCGGCGAACGGGCCAGCAGGTGAACATGAATCTCATCGATACCAAGCCGCGCCACATGGGCGGCTTCGCTGCTCATCATCGTTCCATCCCAGAACGGCGTGAAACGTCCGACAGCAAGCGCAATGCGGAGATGCCCTTCGCGCCGCACGGCCACATAGATGGCGCCCGGCAGGGGCGGGCAATTCTCCGGCTCGTAGACCGAATGAATGTATTTTTGTCCGGACGCACCATGCCAATACCAGAACCGCTCCTGCAGGCCGGGATCGGATATGAGTTCGACGGTGATGGGTGAACCATGAATCAGCATGAGAACGAAGATAGAACAACGTCGCGATTCGTCAAGAACAAAAACAGAACTCAACCGCAGACGGCGAATCCGCAGCTGAGGCAGGTGGTACATCCCTCCCGCGCCGTCAGCTCGAAACTGCCGCAGGAGGGGCACGAGCGGTCCTCGTCCTGCCGCGCCGAGAGGATGGAACCCGTCACCGCATTGGGCCGGAAGGTGGTGCAACCCTTGAGGCCGAGGCGGTAGGCCTGTTCATAGACCGTGCGGAAGGCCTCGAAGGGCAGCGTCTCCGGCACGTTGATGGTCTTGGAGATGGAACTGTCCACATGCGCTTGCGCCGCCGCCTGCATGGCGAGGTGTTCCTCCGGTGTGAGGTCTGCCGCCGTGACCAGGGCAGGAGGCCGCTTGCCCCGGCTCTTGTCCGCGCGCCACAGGCGATAGGCATGGTCTTCCATGGCGACGGTGCGCTGCGAACCGTCCGCTTCCAGAATGTGCCGGTCGTAGGCGAGCGAGAAGATCGGTTCGATGCCGCTCGACACATTCCCCGCCACGAGCGAGATCGTGCCCGTGGGCGCAACCGAGGTCAGCAACCCGTTGCGCAGGCCCTGCCGGGCAATCATCTCGCGGTGGCGCTGCGGCAACCGCTGACCATAGGCCGTGGCGAGATAGGCCTCCGCATCGAAGAGCGGGAAGATACCTTTCTCCTGCGCCAGAGCCGCACTCGCCTCCAGTGCGGCCTCCTGGATCGCCTGCATCCAGGCACCCGTCGCGGCCACGGCAGCGGTCGAGCCGTAGCGGAAGCCGCACATGAACAGCGCATCCGCAAGCCCCGTGACCCCAAGCCCGAGGCGGCGCTTGTTCAGCGCTTCCGCACGCTGCTGCGGCAGCGGATAGTTGGAGACGTCAACAACATCATCGAGGAAGCGGATCGCAACCTGCGCCGCGGCCCGCAGTTTCGCCACATCGAGCCGCGCCCCGGCCACGAAGGGATCGTGCACGAAGCGCGTGAGGTTGAGCGAGCCCAGGAGGCACGCGCCATAGGGCGGCAGCGGTTGCTCGCCACACGGGTTGGTGCAGGAGATCGTCTCGCAATAGGCCAGCGGATTGAGCCGGTTGATGCGGTCGATGAAGATCACGCCGGGTTCGGCCACGTCGTAGGTGGCGCGCATGATGCGGTCCCACAGGTCGCGCGCCCGCAGTGTCCGGAACACCGTGTCGCCGAACACCAGCGGCCAGTCCGCATCCCTTTCCACCGCAGCCATGAAATCATCCGTCACCAGCACGGAGAGATTGAAATTGCGCAGGCGCCGGGGATCCCGCTTCGCCTCGATGAAATCTTCAATGTCGGGATGGTCGCAGCGGAGTGTTCCCATCATGGCGCCACGCCGCGCCCCCGCCGACATGATGGTGCGGCACATGGAATCCCACACATCCATGAAGGAAAGAGGCCCCGAGGCATCGGCACCGACGCCATGCACCAGCGCACCCTTGGGACGGAGCGTCGAGAAATCGTGGCCGATGCCACCGCCCTGTTGCAGCGTCTGCGCCGCCTGCTTGAGGCCATCGAAAATGCCCGCAATCGAATCCGGCACCGTTCCCATGACAAAACAATTGAACAGCGTCACCTCGCGCTGGCTGCCCGCACCGGCCAGGATGCGGCCCGCCGGCAGGAAGGCGAAGTCGTCCATCAGGTCGCGGAAGCGCTTTTCCCACAGCGGCCGCAACGCCTCTGCTTCGGCGGCAGCGACCGCCCGGGCCACCCGCGCAAAACTGTCGCGGATGGAGGTTTCACCCTCCTGCCGGTACTTCAGAGACCAGATGTCACTGGCCACGTCACTGTCGGGCACGCGTTGCAGCATCTCCGCAATCTAGGGGCCGGGGCGGGGCGAGTCCAGAAGTTGTTCTAGTTTTGTTTCCGCGCTTCCGCCACCAGCGCGCGCGTCGATGCCTCGATCCGGGCCTCCAGTTCCGCCTGGAACTGCTTGCGCGGCAAGCCCGCCGGAATGGCCGGCATGAACTCGATCACGATGGTGCCGGGCAGGCGCAGGAACCTGCGCCTGGGCCAGAACAGCCCGGCGTTGAGACCGAAGGGAACACACGGCACATCGAGCGCCCCGTAGAGGGCCGCTGCACCCGGCTTGTAGTCCGGTGGATCATCGGGGCTCTTGCGCGTTCCTTCCGGCATGATGACGATCTGCCGCCCGGCTGCGATCTCGCGCTTGCCGCGCGCCACCAGCTTCTTCAGCGCCCCTGTTCCTGCCGAACGCTCCACCGCGATCATGCGGAACTTGAGCGCAAACCAACCGAACAGCGGAATGAGGGTCAATTCCTTCTTCAGCACCATGCAGGGGTCGGGCAGCAGCGGCAGGATGGCGAAGGTCTCCCAGAAGGACTGGTGCTTGCCGGCCACCAGCGCTGGCCCTTTCGGCAGGTACCCGGCGCCCCGCACTTCCATGCGCGTACCCGCGATCACCCGCAGGAGCCACACCGAGCTCCGCGCCCAGGTCTTCAGACCCGTCATGGCCCAGGACCGCGGACACAGCATCAGCCACGACCCCAGCACCAGGAACAGCACGAGGTTCACATAGAAGACGACATTGAACACCAGAGACCGCACGGCGGTCATGACAGCAGCCTCAACATGCGCAGCAGTGTAATGCGCGACGTGACGAGCGCAAGCAGCGTCGCCGCGAAGGGCACGGCCACGAGGGCCGCGGGCACCGCCCACCATTGCGAATCAGGAACGTAGAAAAGCGAACGGCTCGCCGCCGCCAGTCCGTCCGCCTGCGGCAGCCCGGCATGGCCCAGCACGAAGTAGGTCAGCAGCGCCAGCAGCACGCCAAGTCCGCCGGCCCACAGTCCGGTGGCCAGGAAGCGCCTGTTTATGGCGCGCGCGATATATCCATCCTCCGCGCCGACGAGATGCAGCACGTCCACCGTCTGGCGATTCGCCTCCAGCACGGCGCGCGTTGCAAAGATCACCATGGCCACAGCCGATCCGCCGATCAGCAGGAGAATGAGCGACGCCAACACCGTGAGCGTGCCCGCCATGCGCTTCAGTTCATCTTCCCAGCGCCGGTGCGTATCGAGGCTGGCACCCGGTGTCGCTGCCGTCAGTCGCTGGGCCAGTGCAGGGAATTCCGGTGGCTGCTCGGGATTGACGGCAACGCGCACGATGCGCGGCACTGGCAGTGCATCGAGGCCTTCAGACCCGAGCCATGGCTCCAGCAGCGCCTCCGCCGCCTTGCGCCCGATATCGTCCGCCGCCGTCACACCCGGCGTGTCCTGCAGCACCTGCAGAACCGCCGCAACGTCCGCATCGATGTCGCGCGCCTCCACTTCGCGCACCTGCACCGTTACCTCGCGGGAAAGCCCGCGAGACCAGTTGTCCACAGCCCTGTCGATGAGCACCAGCGCACCGATCGCGAGGCAGGCGAGATAGCACATGACCGTCATGGTGGCCGTGAGGGTTCGGAGGCTCGCCGCTTCCTTGGGGATCACTGCTCCCGGTCTGCGCTCAGCCATCACAGCATCCTCAGGGTGCCGTCCTGCAGATGCAGCACGGGCGCACGCACCTGCTTGAACAGACCCTGGTCATGGGTGGCGAGCAGCACCGTGGTGCCCAGCCGGTTCAGTTCGGCGAAGAGATGGATGAGACGGCGCGCCAGCACAGGATCGACATTGCCCGTCGGCTCGTCTGCGAGCAGCAGCTCGGGCTTGGCAATGACGGCCCGCGCAATTGCCGCGCGTTGCTTCTCCCCGCCGGAGAGCACGGCGGGAAAGGCATGGGCCTGCTTCTTGAGGCCCACCCAGTCGAGAAGATCCATCACGTCGCGGCTGTAGCTTGAAGGTGCCTGGCCGGAAACGCGCAAGGGCAGCGCCACATTGTCGAAGGTCGAGAGATGGTCGAGCAATCGGAATTCCTGGAACACCACGCCCACCCGGCGGCGAACCGGCGGCAGCGCGCTTCGCGGCAGCCGCGTCACATCCTCGCCGAACAGCCGGATGCGCCCATGGCTCGGCCGCAGCGCCAGGAAAAGCAGCCGCAGCAAAGTCGTCTTGCCCGCCCCCGAAGGTCCCGTGAGGAACGAGAATGCTCCCCGCTGCAGGCGAAAGCTCACCCCGTGCAGGATGTCCTGCCCCTTGGCATAGCGGAAGCCCACATCGTCCAGTTCAAGCATGGCCCCTTTTGCCAGCCCCGTGCTTAACCACGCGTTAACCGTAACCACGGGATATGTGGCTGGGTAAGCCACCATGATTGTTCACTGTCCCACTTGTTCCACGCGCCACGTGATGCCCGAAGCCCGTCTTGCCGGCGGTTCGGTTGCGATCTCGTGCAAGAATTGCGGCCAGCGCTGGACCGAGGTGGAAACGATCGACATTCTCGATGTGCCCACGCCGAACCTGCCACGGGTGATCGACCACGACGACGCCCCCGAACGCGAGGCGCGGCGTCTGGGCGAAATGGCCCGCGAGGCCGAGCGCCGCTACCGCGATGCCAGCGCCCGCCGCCAGCGCAGCCTGCGCAACTGGGCCGCCTATGCCGTCTTCTTCCTGGCGCCCATCATCAGCCTCGGCCTCTTCCCGGAACAGGTGGTGCGGGCAGCGCCCGTCACCATCAAGGCCTATGAAAAGCTGGGCTTTGACATCAACATCTACGGCCTCGAATTGCGCCGCATCGAACGCCAGCATGCCATCGTCAACGGCACTCGTGTGCTCTCCGTGAAGGGCGACATCGTCAATATCAGCGATGACATGCGCAAGCTTCCCTGGCTCCGCTTTGCATTGGAAGATGACAGCGGCAAGGAGCTTTACACCTGGACGCTGGACACCGCCGCGCGGCCCCTGCGGCCGGGCGAATCGACGGGTTTCACCACCCGGGTGCAAGCCCCGCCCGAAACATCCACACACCTCAAAATCCGTTTTGCAAAGGCGAGCGAAATCGGCGTAAATGGCGGATCATGAGCCTTACGATCGACGGGCATCGCATCGATGTCCTTTTCTCCGATACTGAAATCCGCGCCCGCATCAATGAATTGGCTGGCGAGATCGCCGCCCGCAATCCGCATCGACTTCTGGTCGTGCCGGTGCTCAAGGGCAGCTTCATTTTTGCCGCAGACCTCATCCGCGCCATGCACCATGCCGGCCTGTCGCCGGAGGTGGATTTCATGATCCTCGCCAGCTACCGTGAAGGCACACGTTCCTCCGGCAAGGTCGACGTGCTGCGCGACATCGAATCGGTGGTGAAGGACCGCGATGTTCTACTGGTCGATGACATTCTCGAATCGGGCCGCACGCTGGCCTTCGCCAAGGACCTTCTCGCCGCCAGGGGCGCGCGCCAGGTGATGAGCTGCGTGTTGCTCGACAAGCCCGGCCACCTCGCCGCCAACATCAAGTCGGACTTCAAGGGCTTTGATTGCCCCGACAAGTTCGTCGTCGGCTACGGCATGGACATGGCCCACCAGTTCCGCGAACTGCCATTCGTCGGCCATGTTGTGAAGTAGCAGCGTCAGTCCCGGACTTCACCCCTCCGCCGCCAGAAGCGCATCCAGCTGCGCGAACTGTTCAGGCGTCGACCCTTCCGTGCCGGGACCGGATTCATCGAGCGCTTCCTTGGTTGGATAAAGCTCCCGCAGCACCAGCTGCGTGCGGCCATTCTTTTCCGTGAAGGTGACGGTGGTGACGGCGCCATCTGCGCCCTCATCGTTGGTCCACACCAGCCGGGCATTGGGAACCACATCCAGGTAACGCCCGAAGAAGGCCATGCCTTCCGTCCCCTCATGTCCGAAGACCACGCGATAGCTGCCACCGGGGCGAACATCCATCTCGCACGACAACATCTTCACGCCCATGGACGCGGGTGCCCACCAGCGTTGGAACAGTGCAGGCGTTGTCCACGCCTTGAAGACCGTGTGCACCGGCGCGTCGAAACTCCGCGTCACCACAAGTTCACGATCAGAGGCGCGCGCGACATGCGTATCCGTTTGTATGACCACGGGTGTTTTCCTTGTGTTGGAATGAACGACGGCCGGAACAAGCGAACCCGCCCGCAGCCACAGCGGTGATGCTAGCGCAAAATCGGGCGTTTTCGAGAGGACGGGGAATTTTCTGCCGCCCTGGCAGCTCAAGTGAATGAAACGGTGTCATCACGCCTGCGGCGAGGAGGGATGACGTCAGTACAACCCGCGCAGCAGCCGCTCGATGTAGCTCCGTTCGCCGTCGGTGAGGCCTTGCTCGTTGGATTTGGCCCGCAGCGTTTCGAGGATTTCGCGTGCCCGCTTCATCGCCTGCTCGGTGGGCAGGATGTTTTCATCCGGGCCATCGTCGGGATTATGCGTGGCCCGCGGCCGCCCCAGCGGATCATCCTTGCCGCCACGGCCCTCGCCATCACGGGCATCGCTTTCGGCCTGGCCCTGGCCATTCTCACGCATCTGCTGCGCCAATTTTCCAGCGCCCTTGCGCAACTGGTCCAGCGCCTCACCCTGGTCACGGAGTGCGCCGTCGCGGTCGCCATTGCGCAGACCTTCTTCAGCCTGCCGCATCGCCCGGTTTGCCTCGCCGAGTTCGCCGGGCATCTGGCCCATGCCCTGGCCCATCAGGTCATCGAGCATCTGCTGGAGATCTCGCTGGCGGTCGGCAAGGCCGCCCATGCCGTTGCCGGGGCCCTTGCCACGGTTGCCTTCCTCGCCCTGCTGGCCCTGTTCGCCCATCTGGCCTTCGCCGCCGTCCTGCGGTTCGCCAGGCTCCCGCATCGTGTCGTCCATCAGGCCCTGCTGGCGTTTCATCATGTCGCCAAGCTGGTCCATCATCTGGCCCATGTCGTCATTGCCCTGCGCCTGCTGTCCGCCGGGCTGCAGATTCTGCAGCAGTTTGTCGAGTTCGTTGAGCAGTTGTTCCGCCATCTCGCGCGAGCCGCCCTTGGCGAGGTCTTCGAGCGCGTCCATCATCTTCTGCAGGTCCTCGGGCGTCACCATGCGGCCCTGCTGGCCTTGCGGCGAACGCTGCATCGTGCCGTCCTTCATGCGCCGCTCCGCCTCCTTGCGCATGGCCTGCATGTAGCGGTCCATGGCGTCGCGCATCTTGTTCATGAGTTCGGAGATGCGTTCGGGCGGCGCGCCATCCTGTAACGCCTTCTCCAGTTCCTTCTTCAGCGCCTGCAGTTCGCTCTTGGCATTTTCGAGCGATCCCTCCTCAATGGAGACGGCCACATCCCATAGCCCGGCGACAACGGACTTCACGTCCTCATAGCCCGTCACATTGCGCAGCCGCGAAGCCAGCATGGCGATGGCCACGACATGGCCGCTGCGTTCCACCAGACCGTCCGGGTAAAGCATCAATGTATCAAGCGCATCGCCGACATCGGGCGAGCGTTCGGGGTAGAGGATGAGTTGCTTGCGCTGCTCGATGAGCGCCTGGGCCAGCGGCCGAACGAACTGGCGTTCGGGCAGCTGGAAGGTGACCGGAGCACTCTTTCCTTCCTGGCCTGCACCATCCTTCACGCTGAGCGTGAGGTTGACCGTGAGCCCCGCCCACGGGTGCGAGGCAAGATCATTCGTCGACTTGCCCGCTTCTTCGCGGGCATTGGGACGGCGCAATGCGAATTTCAAGTCAGGCGGATCGAACAGGAACACGCCATTGCTTTCAAACCCGGTGCCGCCTTCCTGCTCGTCGGCCAGTTCGATCTCGCCCGAAACGGAGCGCACCCCATAATCATCGCGCGCCAGCCATTCCGTCACCAGCGCACCCCGCGCTTCGCCCGTGGGCGGCTTGCTCAGCGTGATGGTGGGCGGCGCATCCGGGATGATGGCCAGCGGATAGCGTGCGAGATCACGGCTACCATCGCGCACCACGATGGTGACGGGCCGCGTCAGCTTGTATTCCACCGACAGGACACCGGCCTGCGGTGACGATGTCTTGATATCCTTGCCGCCGTCGAGTTCCGCACCCGTGCTGTCAAGCAGCGCCAGTGTCGGCGTTGCAGCCCCCGCCACCCGCACCGTGAACAGTGACTGGTCCGGCACGTCGAGGTCGTTCCCCGCCGCGAGGCGTTCCGCCATGGACGGCCCCGACAGGAGGAGCGGCGGCTTTCCCGTATATCCAGGCGGCTTCAGCCAGGCATCGAGCGTGAGCGGAACCGGGGCCACGGCAGGCGTCAGTTGCGCCGCTTCACGCAGGTTGGAAGAGAGGCTGCCCGGTCCCAGCAGGAGCGCACTCCCGGCGAGAAGCAGCACAGGCACGCGCAGGGCACGCGAGTCGAAACGTGCCCAAGCCGAGCGCGGCGGTGCGATGCGAATCTTGTCGAGGGCGAGAAGTTGGCGGCGCTGGTGTTCTTCCCACACGGCATCGCTCAGGGGGTCGAGATATTCAGCGGCCAGCGCATCATCGGAACCCGAGAGCGGCCGGTGCGTCACGGCGGAGGCCTGTTCCATGCGCCGCATGGCAACGACGCGGCGCGGCCAGATCAGGCGCCCCAATCCGCGCGACGAATAAAGGAACCCGGCCAGCAGGAGCGCTCCTGCGGCCGCGCGCACCATGAAGGGCAGCGAAGCCAGGACGCCGGAGGCAATGGCCGCCACTGCAATTCCCGCCACAAGGAGCGGCCCGTACAACGCCTCCCACAGCCCCTCCCACAGCATGGCCAGTTGCTGCAGGGTGACTTTTCGCGAGAGGTGGCGCGGGCGGTTAACGGGCATTGTCACCGCCTATTAGCACACCACGGCGGAAATGTGTCGAAAAGGAAATTAATCTTACTCCTGCCAGGAGGCGAGCCGGTCCAGTCCGATCAATTCTTCGTAACTTTGCCGCGGGCGGATCACCGACCAGCGGTCGCCCCGCACCATGACCTCGGGAACCAGCGGCCGCGAGTTGTAGGTGCCGGACTGCACTGCACCATAGGCACCGGCCGTCATGATCGCTATCAGGTCGCCCGGTTCGAAAGACGGCAACCGCCGCGCCTTGGCAAAATAATCCCCCGATTCGCAGATGCCGCCCACCACGTCGGCCTCCACCATTTCACCGTGGCCGAGCTTTTCATCGACCGGCAGGATGTCGTGGTGCGCATCGTAGAGCGTCGGGCGAATCAGGTCATTCATCGCCCCGTCCTGGATGATGAAGCGCCGCGCCTCGGTGTCCTTGCGATAGATGACCCGCGTCACGAGGATCCCCGCATTGCCGACGAACATGCGGCCCGGCTCCAGCACCAGCTTGAGGCCGAGCGGACCCAGCACGCGCTTGCACATGGCACCATATTCATCCGGGTGCGGAGGAATGTCATTGTCTCCACGGTAGGGCACGCCCAGGCCGCCACCCAGATCGAGGTGCCGGATCGCGTGGCCTTCCGCAAGCAGCTGCCGCGTCAGCTCGGCCATCAGCGTGTAGGCTTTTTCAAATGGCGCAAGCTCGGTGATCTGGCTGCCGATATGCATGTCGATGCCGGCGACATCGATTGCGGGCAGCGCCGCCGCGCGGGCATAAACCTCTGATGCACGAAGATAGGGAATGCCGAACTTGTTGTCGGCCTTGCCTGTCGTGATCTTGGCATGCGTCCTGGCATCGACATCGGGGTTGACGCGGATCGACACGCTGGCCCTTTGCCCCACCCGGTTGGCGACGGCCGAGAGCAGTTCCAGTTCCGGTTCCGACTCGACGTTGAAACAGGCAATGCCTTCCTTCAGCGCCAGCGCCATTTCCCGCGCTGTCTTGGCAACGCCGGAGAATACGATCTTGCGTGCCGGAACACCGGCGGCGAGCGCACGGCGCAATTCACCCTCGCTTACCACGTCCATGCCCGCCCCCATCGCCGCCATGGTCTTGATCACGGCCTGGTTGGAGTTCGCTTTCATGGCATAGCAGATCATATGGTCAGTGCCCCCAAAGGCGCTGTCCATCACCTGATAGTGCCGCTCCAGTGTCGCGTGGGAATAGCAATAGAAGGGTGTGCCGACGTCGCCTGCAATGAGGCGAAGGTCCACATCCTCCGCATGGAGGATGCCGTCACGATAGGCGAAATGATGCATGAAGAAGTACTTACTGCTGGGTGAAGCTGGGCGGCGGTTCCGGATCGCCCCTGACGCCGCATCCGGCGAGAGACGAGGCAATCAGGGCGGCAATCAGCGCCTGTTTCAGGAGGGTCATGGCTCAGCGGTCCTTCAACTGTTTGAGCCACTCTACAGCAGCTTTTTTCACGTTGCGAGGGGCAGTGCCGCCAAGGCTCGTGCGGCTCGCAACCGAAGCCTCGACGGTCAGGACCTTGAACGCGTCCTTGCTGATCCGCTTCTCCACCGACTGGAGATCGCTGAGGGACAATTCATCAAGCCGCACCCCCTTGCTCTCCGCCAGCGCCACGATGCGCCCCGTGACGTGGTGAGCGTCGCGGAACGGCATCTGCAGCGTGCGCACCAGCCAATCCGCAAGGTCGGTGGCGGTGGAATAGCCCGTCATTGCAGCGGCGCGCATCGTCTCGGCATTGGGCTCCATGTCACGCACCATGCCCGCCATGGCTGCCAACGCCAGGGCCAACGCATCGAAGGCGTCGAAGGCCGGTTCCTTGTCTTCCTGCATATCCTTGGAATAGGCCAGCGGCAGGCCCTTCATCACCACGGCAAGCGCCATGAAGGCGCCGAGAATGCGGCCCGGCTTCGCGCGCACCAGTTCGGCCGCATCCGGATTGCGCTTCTGCGGCATGATGGAAGATCCGGTCGTGAACTTGTCCGTGAGCTTGACGAAGCGGAACTGCGCGGTCGTCCAAAGCACGATTTCCTCGGCCATGCGCGACAGCGTGATCGCACAGATGGAGCACGCAGCCAGAACCTCCAGCACATAGTCGCGCGCCGACACGGCATCGAGCGAATTGCGCATGGGTCCCAAGAAGCCAAGCGCCTTTGCGGTCATCTTGCGGTCAATGGGGTAGGGTGTGCCGGCGAG
The DNA here is from genome assembly GCA_016710435.1 of Hyphomicrobiales bacterium. NCBI lineage: Bacteria > Pseudomonadati > Pseudomonadota > Alphaproteobacteria > Hyphomicrobiales > Hyphomicrobiales bacterium. The sequence goes on from JADJVV010000001.1 coordinate 1,206,355, forward strand.
GGCCGCTGCACCGAGCGGCGATTCATTGAGCCGTGCCCGCGCATCGCGCAATCGCCCGCGGTCACGCGACAGCATCTCAACATAGGCGAGACAGTGGTGGCCGAAGGTGATGGGCTGCGCCACCTGCAGATGGGTGAAGCCCGGCATCACCGTGGCCGCATGGGTCTCGGCCTTCACCGCGAGCGCCAGCATGAGATCGCTGATGGCCGCATCAAGGGCATCGACAACATCCCGCACATAGAGGCGCATGTCTGTGGCCACCTGGTCGTTGCGCGAGCGGGCCGTGTGCAACCGCCCCGCCGGTTCGCCGATGATGTCCTTCAGCCGGGATTCCACATTCATGTGAATGTCCTCCAGCGCCGCGCTGAACGAGAATGTGCCTCCCGCAATGTCCTTGCGCACCGCGTCAAGACCCTTGCCGATGGCGGCGGCGTCGGCCTTGCTGATGATGCCCTGTTCCGCCAGCATCGTTGCATGGGCCTTGGAGCCGGCGATATCCTGCGCGTAAAGTCGCTTGTCGAAACCGATGGAAGCATTGATCTCGGCCATGATGGAAGCAGGACCGCTGGCGAAGCGCCCGCCCCACATGCTATTCGAGCCGGGCGTCTGCGCGGTATTCGTTCCGGACCCGGTCTTCTTCACGGACTTTGTCATCATTTTTCCCAGTTTTCAGGCGAGCCCCACCATATGACCCGTTCCAACATGATCAAACCCTTTGCCACGGCGCCACTTGTGATCGTGATCCTGCTCATTGCAGCGGGGCTTTACTGGTTCAGGGTGGACACTGGCAAGGTGGAAACCCCGGCGGCAGACCCCGCCGCCGTGGCAACTGCGGGTCAGACTCAAGGCCAGGCTCAAGGCCAGGGTCAAGGGCTGAAGGCGCTGGCCACGGGGCCGCTCGCCGCACTTCTCGTCAGCGAACCGCGCAAGGATATTCCCGCCTTCACCTTCAAGGATGGCGCTGGCGCCGAAAAGTCCCTTGCTGATTTCAAGGGGAGGGTCGTGCTCCTGAACCTCTGGGCCACCTGGTGTGCGCCCTGCCGCAAGGAAATGCCTGATCTCGCCGCACTTCAGAAGGACATGGGCGGACCCGGATTTGAAGTCGTGGCCTTGAGCCTCGACCGCAAGGGACTGGAAGCCTCCGCCGCCTTCCTCAAGGACGTGGGCGCAGACAATCTCGCGCTTTACACCGATGTCGAGAGCAAGGCGCTGGCGGCGGTGAACGCGCTTGGTCTTCCGGCCACGTTGCTGGTGGACAAGGACGGCAAGGAAGCGGCCCGGCTGCTCGGCCCCGCCGCCTGGTCGTCGGATGAAGCCAAGGCAATCATCCGTGAACTGATGAAATGAGTCGCGGCAACTTCCGTGACCTCGCCCTCGCCCTGCCGGGCGCGCAGGAAAAGTCACATTTCGGCAAGGCTGACATCCGTGTCCGCAACAGGATATTCGCGGGTTTCAACACGGAAGGCATGGCCTATGTGAAGCTCACCCCGGACCAGCAGAACATGCTGATGGCATCAGAACCGGGCATCCTGTCTCCCGTCCCCGGCAGCTGGGGCCGCAAAGGCTGGACTCTGGTCAACGCGCCCTTGGCGGACGAGCCATTGCTCAAGAATGTACTGAGGATGGCGTGGAAAAACGTGGCACCGAAGTCACTGCAAACGTAATCAGCGCGTCGGCACCGGCTTCTCGCCACGGTAATCGTAGAAGCCGCGCTTGCTCTTGCGCCCGAGCCAGCCCGCTTCGACATATTTGACCAGAAGCGGACAGGGCCGGTACTTGGAATCCGACAGTCCCTCGTGCAGCACCTGCATGATGGAAAGGCAGGTATCGAGGCCGATGAAATCGGCGAGCTGCAGCGGACCCATGGGATGATGCGCGCCCAGGCGCATGGCGGTATCAATGGCCTCGACGCCGGCCACGCCTTCATACAGCGTGTAGATCGCCTCGTTGATCATCGGCAGCAGGATGCGGTTGACGATGAAGGCGGGAAAATCCTCGGAGACAGCGGTGATCTTGCCCAGGGAGGTCGTGAACTCCCGCACAGCCTTGAAAGTCTCGTCATCCGTGGCGATGCCGCGGATCAGTTCCACCAGTTCCATCACCGGCACGGGGTTCATGAAGTGAACGCCGATGAAACGTTCCGGCCTGTCTGTGACGGCGGCAAGGCGCGTGATGGAAATTGACGAAGTGTTCGTGCCGAGGATGGCGTCCGGCTTCACATGCGGGCACAGTGCTTCGAAGATCTTCTTCTTGACGTCCTCGTTCTCGGTGGCGGATTCGATGATCAGGTCATGCTGTCCGAATCCGGCAAAGCTCTCGACCGCCGAGATTCGCCCGAGCGCTGCCGTCTTAACCTCTTCGCTCACCTTTCCGGATTTGACCTGCCGGGTGATGTTGTTGCCGATGGTGGCGAGCCCTGCGGTGATGCGCTCCGGGCTCACGTCGTTGAGGCCAACCTCGAACCCTGCAAGGGCGCAGACATGGGCAATGCCCGAACCCATCTGTCCGGCGCCAATGACGCCGATTTTGCTGATTTTCATCTTGGTTTCTTGATCAAATCCATCCAAAAGTCAGGCAAAGCCTAATCGTCTGAGGGGCGTACGGCAAGCGCCTTTCGCGACTGCGAGATCATGCCACAATGAATGAGAGTGTCCATACTTCGGAGAGCCTGCGGCTGTGGACGCTGCTGGCCGGAAATTTCATCATCGGCACCGGCGTCCTCATGCCGGCGGGTCTGCTGAACGAAATCACTGCAGACCTCTCCATCACGGCAGCGAAGGCCGGGCTGCTCATGCTGGTGGGCGGCGTCGTGGTTGCCGTAACCGCCCCTCTGGTTGCAGGCCTGACCAGCAGCATCGACAGGCGGAAACTCCTGGTGTTCGCGCTGGTTCTCTATGCGACAGGCCATTTCGCTGCCGCAATGGCACCGGGCTTTGCATGGCTTGCGGTGATCCGCGCCCTCACGGTCGTGGGGGCAGCGATCTTCACGCCCCAGGCCGCGGCTGCGGTCGGGCTGCTGGTGCCGCCAAACCGCCGCGCGGGTGCGATTGCCTTCATCTTCATCGGCTGGTCCGCGGCGAGCGTCGCCGGCATTCCGATCAGCAGTTACCTCGCCACGCTGGTGGGCTGGCGGAGCGTGATGGCAGGCATGGGATTGGCCTGCGCCCTTGCGGCAGCAGGCGTTTGGGCCGTGATGCCGGCTGGGCTTTTCGTCCAGCGTCTCAATGCCGCCGCCTGGCGCGATGCCCTGACCAACCCCGTGTTGCTTGTGGTCTTGCTGGTCACGCTGTTCTCCATGTCGGGACAGATGACCGTCTTCTCCTATATCGCGCCGATCCTGCGCGATTCCTTTGCGGGCGGTCCCGCGCAAGTGGCGATTGCCTTCGCCGTTTCAGGCATCGCCGGCGTCACGGGCAACGCCATCGCAGCGCGTATCGTGGCGCCGCTTGGCATCGACCGGGTGATCGCCATGGCCATTGCCTGCCTCATTGCGGGGCTCGCCATTCTTGCTGCGAGTTTCGGCCATTTCAGTCTGGCGCTGTTGGGCATTGCCCTGTGGGGATTGGGCTCATTCTCCTCCAACTCCCTGCAGCAAAGCCGCCTGGTGGCCATCGCCCCCGCTGTGGCGGCAGCGACCGTGGCGCTGAACACCTCGGTTGTCTACGTGGGCCAGGCCGTGGGTGCGGGGCTGGGCGGATGGTTCGTCACACAAACAATCACGCCGTCCATTGCGTGGACGGCGTGTGCATTGACGGTTGCGTCATTGGCCGCGTCGCTCTTCGCGACACGGCTGGCGCGGCGCTGATTATTTGCCGATCTTGCCGAGTTCGGCCTCGAGTTCGGGGACGGCAGCGAAGAGATCCGCCACCAGACCGTAATCGGCGACCTGGAAGATCGGCGCTTCTTCGTCCTTGTTGATGGCGACGATGATCTTCGAGTCCTTCATGCCTGCAAGATGCTGGATGGCACCCGAGATGCCGACGGCGATGTAGAGGTCGGGAGCAACGACCTTGCCGGTCTGTCCCACCTGGTAATCGTTCGGCACGTAGCCCGCATCGACGGCGGCGCGCGAGGCGCCGACGGCAGCATTGAGTTTCTTGGCCACCGCATCAAGCATCTTGAAGTTGTCGCCGTTCTGCATGCCGCGTCCGCCCGAGACCACGATCTTGGCGGAGGTGAGCTCGGGGCGGTCCGACTTCGTCAGGTTCTCGCTGACGTAGGATGACAGGCCCGGATCGGCAGCAGCGTTCACCTTCTCGATCGCGGCAGAACCGCCGGCGCCGGTGGCGGCGAAGGAGGCGGTCCGCACCGTGATCACCTTCTTGGCGTCCGTCGCCTGCACCGTCTGCACGGCGTTGCCTGCGTAGATGAGACGGACGAAGGTATCGGCAGACTTGACTTCCGAGATATCGGAGACCTGCATCACGTCGAGAAGCGCCGCCACGCGCGGCATGTAGTTCTTGCCGTTGGTGGTGGCAGGCGCCACGATATGGTCATAGCCACCCGCCAGCGCCACGATGGTCGCGGCCATGGGTTCGGCAACGGGGCGCTCGAGAGCCGCGCTTTCGGCATGCAGCACCTTCTTGACGCCGGAGAGCTTCGCAGCCTCGGCGGCGGCGGCACCGGCATTGTTGCCGGCCACCAGCACATGCACGTCACCGCCCATCTGCGCGGCGGCGGTCAACGCCTTGTGGGTGGCGTCCTTGAGATTCTTGTTGTCGTGTTCGGCAATGAGGAGAACAGCCATGGTCAGATCGCTCCTGCGTCCTTGAGCTTGCCGACGAGTTCGGCAACCGATTTCACTTTCACGCCCGCCTGGCGCTTTGGCGGATCTTCCGTCTTGACCACCTTGAGGCGGGGCGACGGGTTGACGCCGAAGTCAGCAGGTGTCTTTTCATCAAGCGGCTTCTTCTTCGCCTTCATGATGTTGGGCAGCGAGGCATAGCGCGGCTGGTTCAGGCGAAGGTCCGTCGTGACGATGAGCGGCATCTTCATCTTGAGAGTCTGCAGGCCGCCATCGATTTCACGCGTGATGGTGGCTTCGCCCGCACCCGGCTCCAGCTTGGAGGTGGCGGTGGCCTGCGGCCAGCCCAGGAGTGCCGCCAGCATCTGGCCGGTCTGGTTGGCGTCGTCGTCGATCGCCTGCTTGCCGAGGATCACGATCTCCGGCTTCTCGGCCTCGACCAGACCCTTCAGGATCTTGGCGACCGACAGTGGCTCGACATAGTCGTCATGCTTGACGAGAATGGCGCGGTCGGCGCCCATGGCAAGTGCGGTCCGCAGGGTTTCTTGCGCCTGTGCCGGTCCGATGGTCACGGCAACCACTTCCGTGGCCTTGCCGGATTCCTTCAGGCGAACGGCTTCTTCGACGCCAATTTCGTCGAACGGGTTCATGGACATCTTGACGTTGGCGAGCTCGACGCCCGACCCATCCGCCTTGACGCGGATCTTCACGTTGTAATCAACGACGCGTTTGACCGCGACCAGGACTTTCATGGGGACTACCTCTCGGGAAAGGTCTTGAAAAAGTGGCCGGACCCTAGTTTCGGCGACCCCCCAAGTCAATTCCGCGAACGGCGTGGTTGGCCGGAATGCGACGTTTTGGCTATCTGCCGCACCGCCCGGGAAATTGATGAGCGCCGCTCAGGTCTTCAGCAGGGCCACAATGCGTTCCAGCGCCGGATCCGTGATGCCCAACGACGCGAGATGAGCATGGGTGTTGCGGACATAATCGAGATTGCGCCCGGAAATGCCTTCCCCTTGCCGGATCAGGGCCGCGATCTCGGAGTCGGCGAGGCCAGCCGCACACTGGTCGTGGGCGCGGTCAACCACATAGGTGAGCGCCTGCACGGTCTGGCCCTCCCGAAGACGCACGGGCTTGAAGACCTCCCGGTAAACCATCGTCACCTGCTCGCGCTTGCGCAGGTAGTCCCAGGTCGCGGGCCAATGTTCCTCCGCCACTTCGAAGGCCATGCCGATGCACGACCCGCCCCGGTCCAGCCCGAAGACGAGCCCGGGCTTTTCCGGCCGGCCCCGGTAGTGAAAGGAATAGACGCAGAGTTTGCGGTGAAACCCGGCGATGCGCGCCGGTGCCATGCGGCGGTAGGGAAACCCGGGGTTCCACATGAGCGAGCCGTATCCGAAGACCCAGTGGGTGGCAGCATCCGCCATGCCCCGGCAGGCCTCAGGTCTTGCGATCGGGCGTGCGGCCGAAATTGGGCGCCGCCGTATCCTGCCCCGCCGCGATGATGCCGCGCCGCACCTCCCGCGCCCTGGAGAAGAGATTGAACAACGTCTCGCCATCGCCCCAGCGGATGGCCCGTTGCAGCATCGACATTTCTTCCATGAAGCGTCCCAGCATCTCCAGCACCGCTTCCCGGTTGTTGAGGAAGACGTCGCGCCACATGGTGGGATCGGAGGCGGCGATGCGGGTCAGGTCCCGGAAGCCGCCCGCCGAAAACTTGATCACTTCCGACTGCGTCACCTTCTCCAGATCCGCGGCCGTCGCGACCGAATTATAGGCGATGAGATGCGGCAGGTGGCTGGTCATGGCCAGCACCAGGTCATGATGCTCGGCACCCATGATCTCGACATTCGATCCGAAACCGCGCCAGAAGGCTTCCAGCGCCGCGACCCTCTCCGGGGGCGTTCCGTCGACGGGCGTGAGGATACACCAGCGGTTCTGGAATAACTCTGCAAATCCCGAGCGCGGACCCGACTGCTCGGTCCCGGCAATGGGATGGCCGGGAACAAAGTAGGCGTGTGGCGGCACATGCGGGCCCACATCACGGATGATCGCACCCTTTACCGAGCCCACGTCGGTGATGATGGCGCCCGGTGCAACGGCATCCTTGATCGACGCCGCAAGGGCGGCACAGACGCCGACAGGCGCGCAGAGGATGATGAGATCAGCTCCCTTCACCGCATCTGCTGCCGAGGCGTGCAGCGTGTCGGCAAGTTTCAGTTCAGCAGCGGCCTTCAGCGTTTCCGCGCTCTTGGCATGGCCGCTGATGCTCATTGCCCCGCCATAGGCACGGATCGCGTGGGAGATCGAGGAGCCGATCAGGCCAAGGCCGAGGATGGCCACTTTTTCGAACGGCTTCGTCACGACATGAATTCCTTGAGGGCGGCGACAACGGCGCGGTTGGCCTCTTCGTCGCCCACCGACAGGCGGAGCGCACGGGGTAGCCCATAGGCCTCCATGCGCCGCGCGATAATCCCCCGGTCCTGCAGAAAGGCATCTGCCGCAGGTGCAGGCTTCGCATCCGGAAAATTGAGCAGCAGGAAATTGCCGACGCTGGGCGTGACGGTGATTCCGGAGTTTTCCGATTTCCGCCGCAAGCCAGGAAAGCCAGGTGCTGTTGTGGGCCACGGCTTTGTCCACAAAAGTCTGGTCTTCCATCGCGGCGACCCCCGCCAGGATCGCACCCGTCGTCACATTGAAGGGACCGCGGATCCGGTTCAGCACATCAACAACATGGGCCGGGCCGTAGAGCCAGCCGAGGCGCAAGGCCGCAAGGCCGAAGATCTTCGAGAACGTCCGGGTCATGACAACGTTCTCGTGCTCGCTGACGAGTGCGATGCCCGACTCATAATCGTTGGCCCGCACGAATTCCGCATAGGCTGCATCGAGGACCAGCAGCACATGAGCGGGCAGACCCGCATGCAGGCGCTTCACCTCGCTGAACGGAATGTAGGTGCCCGTCGGATTGTTCGGGTTGGCGATGAAAACCATGCGCGTGCGTGGCGTCACCGCGGCAAGGATGGCGTCCACATCGGTGGTCTGTTTCTGCTCCGGCGCCATCACCGCCTTCGCGCCGTTGGATGCAATGGCGATCGGGTAGACCAGGAAGCCATACTGGCTGTAGATCGCCTCGTCGCCTTCGCCGAGATAGGCGTGGGCGAGGAGTTGCAGCAACTCGTCGGAACCCGCGCCGCAGACAATCCGCTCGGCCGACAAACCGTAGCGTTGCGCGATGGCGCTGCGGAGCGCGGTGGCGCTGCCGTCGGGATAGCGTTCCAGCGTTGCGGCGGAGGCGCGATAGGCATCAACCGCCTTCGGGCTTGCGCCGAGCGGAGACTCGTTGGACGACAGCTTGTAAATCTTCGCTCCCCTGGCAGCGCTCTTGCCGGGCACATAGGGCTCAATGCCAAGGATGCCGGGGCGGGGTTGGGGCCGCCCGGGTGTTGCGGTTGTCATGTGATCTAAACCTCGATGGCGGACGCATAGCGCCCGGCGACCTTCAGGCCAAGCCCGGGATTGGAGCGCGCCAGCCCCACGAGCGGGCTTTCATGTTCGGAAAACCACCCCGCCAGGGCCGATAGGCGGTAGGGGCCGGATTTCAATTGCCAGAGCGGTTGCGGCGCAAAATCCCGCGGCAGATTGCCCTTGCTGATGATCAGCGTCTCGTCCTCGCCTGTCGGCTGTGCTGGCGACACACCGATCACCAGCAGCTTGGGCACGCCCTCTTCCTTGAGAGCAGGCAGGGCCGCAATCACCTGGGCGCGGCCGGCATGGCCGTGCACGAATGGGTCGACCCAGTCCGAGTCGGTTTCCACGATACACAGGTCGGCGGGGTTCGCATTCACCTGCATCATCGCCTGGCCGGCGTCGCGCCATTCCTCGACCGGAAAGCGCCCGAAATGATCACGGATGCGCAGGCGGTGACCCATGGCCTGTGCCGTCTTTCGCCCCACGTGGATAGCGACCTTCGCCTGCTTCAGTGTCGCCTCGCTGACGATGGCCCGCCAAAGACGCACCAGTAACTGCGGGTCGGTCTGGCTTCGCCGTGCGATCAGCCGTTTCAGGATTTGCATTTCGCGGCCTGGCCGGAGGGGCGAAGCAACGGCCTGCGGGTCGCCCGCTTTTGCCGCAATGACGCCGTCAACCAGGGCGATGCGCTTCTCCAGCAGGTCCAGCAGGGCATCATCGACGCCGTCGATGGCGCGGCGCACGTCGTCCAGATGGGGCGTGGAAGAGGGTTCGCTGGGGGCTGTCATCGGACCGATTCAATGTCTGAGCCAAAAGACATAACCCACGGTGCAGGCAGTGGGAACAGGCATTTCCTAGAATTCGGATGAAGTGCCGGGCACGCGCCCGAGAGGCTGCGGCGAGGGCAGCAGCACGGGCCGGAGCCGTGGCACAAGCCGGCGCACGCGCTTGCCGGAGGAGAAGGCATAGACCTGCTTCATCGCTTCCACGATCATCACGCCGCCAAAACGACCGAAAGCCCGCTTGCCGACCGTCTCCATGGCGGACGCCGCTTTCAGAATGGAGGGCGACCGCAACGGCGCCAGCATCAGAGCCTCCGATGACCACGTCACCGAAAACCGCGCTTCCTTCAAGAGCGCCAGCAACTGCCGCCGCGAAAAGGGCTGGCCATGGCCGAAGGGCGAGGCTTCCGAAGACGACCACAAGCCGCGCCGGTTGGGTACCACGAGGTAGACTTTACCTTGTGGCGCCAGCACACGCCAAACCTCCTGCAACATGTCGAGCGGGCTGTCGGAAAGTTCGAGCCCATGCACAACCACCGCATGATCAATCACGCTTTCGAGGAGCGGCAGGTCACCATCATCCACCAGAGCGGCGCGTGACGGCTCCCCTGCGGGCCAATGCAGCACACCCTGACGCGCCAGCATGAAGGACAGGGAAACTGCATCCTGCGGCATGGCGAGATCGAGATAGGGATGGGCAAAACCCAGTCCCATCACAGTTTGCCCGGCATGAACGGCAATGCGGGGCGCAAGGGTGCGGCTGATCAGCATCCGCGCCGACTGGCCGAGCGGCGTCTGGTAGAATTCGCGGAGATCGACCACGTCCATCGCCCCAATCTAGGGGCTGTGGCGAAAAAATGCAGCAGTCGGCTTTGCCGGATGGAAAACATGGTGTAGGCAGGCCACCATGTCCAATCTCGATGTCCACCAGTTCATTTGCCGCCAGGATAACTATGGCGTGCTCGTCCACGACAGCCGCACCGGCACCACGATTTCAGTTGATGCACCGGATGCAACCGCCATCACGGAACAATTGAAGAAGCGCGGCTGGCAGCTCACCCACATCCTCACGACGCATCACCACGAGGATCACGTCGCGGGCAACCTCGAACTGAAGGACGTCTTCGGCTGCCGCATCATCGGACCCGAGGCCGAGAAGGACAAGATCCCCGGCATTTCGCAAACAGTGAAGGGCGGCGACGTCCTGCAGCTGGCTCACCGCCCTGTGAAAGTCTTCGCCTGCCCCGGCCACACCCTCGGCCATGTGGCCTATCACTTCTCCGACGACTATCTTCTGTTTGCCGCCGATACGCTGTTTTCTCTGGGCTGTGGCCGCGTCTTCGAAGGCACGGCGGCGCAGATGTATGAGTCGGTCAACCAGTTCCGCACCCTGCAGGGCATGACCTCGGTCTACTGCGGCCACGAATATACCGAGGCCAATGCGAAGTTCGCGCTCACCATCGAGCCGGGCAATCGCGATCTGGTTCGCCGCGCTTTGGAAGTGAAGCAACTCCGCGAGCAGGGCAAGATGACCTGTCCCACGACCATCGGTGATGAGTTGCGGACCAATCCCTACCTGCGTTGCAACGCGCCGGAAATCCGCAAGGTGCTCGGCATGGAGTCTGCGACGGATGTTGAAGTCTTCGCCGAAATCCGCGAGCGCAAGAACAGGTTCTGACGGCAGGCCTCAGGTCTTCCGGAAGATCATGTCCTTGGCCGCGGTCAGTGCGCCTCCCATGATGAGGAGGCAAGCCACGCCGATGGACCAGTGGAAGGTGGCAAATCCTGCCAGCAACAACACCACCGTGGACAGCAGCGGTGCCGCATAGGACGACGCCCCGAGGACCATGGGATCGCCATGCTTCATGCCGAAGTCCCAGGCATAGAAGGCAGCTCCCACTGGCAGGAGTCCAAGCCCCAGGATCGCCAGCCACTGCTGTCCGCTGAGCGGCCACACCGTCGTCTCCAGAAGCATGTGTGCCGAGAGCGCAACGATCCCCGTGGCAATGCAGAAGCCCGCAACGATGTCCGAGGGGATTTTGCCATAGCGCCGGATCGATACCGAATAGGCCGCCCAGAACATGGCATAGGGCAGCGCAATCATGTGGCCCAATTGCAGGCCGTTTGAGAGTCCGATGCCCTGCCCCTTGCTCACCACCAGATAGGCGCCGAGAAGCCCGAGGGCAGCGCCTGCGAGATGATGCGTCTTCAGTTTCTCGCCCGGAAGGAACCCGGCAAAGAGCACGATGAAGAGCGGCCACAGATAGGCGATGAGGCTGACCTCCACCACAGGCGCATTCTGCACCGCCATGAAATAGAGGAAATGCGAGCCGAACAGTCCCGCCACATTATGCAGCCACACCCCCGGCGGATGTTGCAGCAGAACGCGCGCCGCCCCCGGCCTGAACGGCCAGCTCAGCACCCCGACAAGGCCACCGATCAGGAAACTCATTCCCGTGAGTTGCAGGGGCGGAATGGCATCGGCGAGCTTCGAGAAGAAGGCAAGAAGCCCCCACATCAGCACGGCCGTGAAGCCGATCATTGTTGCCGTTGTCTTGTTCATGCCATGGAACCGCTCAAACCCGCCCGTTTCCTTTTCCGTTCGAGCCATTGCCCCCCGAAGATCGAGATGATGACGGCAGCGATGATGACGGCGCCACCCATGAACGAGGACCGTTCCGGCTGCTCGCCCACAAAGAGCCAGGGCCACAGCGGATTGAGCACCGCATCCAGCATGGCAATGAGCGCCAGCGTCACGGCGGGAACGGAGCGCGCTCCCTTGATGTAGAAAATGAGAGGGATCGACAGCTGCAATGGTCCCATCAGGGCAAGCAGCAACACTTCGCGAAGGCCCACATTGAAGCCACCGCCCGGCCGCACGTCGAGCCCCATGACATAGGGAACCACAAAACCCAGGATGCCCGCGGCAAAAAATGAGAGAAATCCGCCCGCGCAGATGGCAGGCGTCATGTCGACGCCGCGATACCGGCGCAGGGCCAGCGTCTGCCCTGCAAATGTCATGGGCACGCAGATGGAAATGAGGATTCCCGTGAGGTTTCCTCCTTCCAGCTTTTCCCATGCGATGATGCCGACGCCCGCCATGGCCAGTGCCGCCGCAAGCCACGCCGCAAGGCCGGGCCGTTCACCGGTGACCCAGGGGCTGAGTAACCCCGTGAAGATCGGTGACGAGGCTCCGATGACCGAGATCGTCGCCGTACTGACGAGTGTGAGTGAGGTGACATAGAGCGTCGAGCCGAGGGCGAAGAATCCGGCTGAGAAACACAGGGCCACCAGCGGAATGACCCGGAAGCTGGACCACAGGTCCCGGCCATAGACCACCACCAGGTAACACAGCAGCACGACAGCCATCCAGAACCCGCGCCAGCAATTGAGCTGCCAGCCATCCAGTCCCGGCATGAGCCGCACGAACAACCCGGAGAGCGACCATCCCAGAGTGGCGAGCAGCACGAAGCCGATGCCCTGTCCGTAGGATTGACGCGCCGTTGATTCCATCTCTCGGCCATACCACGGGCTTGCGCCCGGATGTGACAGCAAAAGGCGTCATGCCTGCCGCCTGTTGCGGCGGGTTGTCTGGTCTCTCCTGCAATGTTAGCTGCCGGTTCATGACTCTTTCTGAACTGCCCGTCCATGAACTTGCGGCCCTGGCGACGGCTGTCTGCTGGGCAGCGACCAGCCTGATCGCTGCCGTACCTGCCGGCCATCTCGGTGCCGTCGCCTTCAGCCGATTGCGGCAGGTGTCCGTGGCGGCAATGCTTGCCGCCTTCGTCTTCGTGACGGGCCGGTGGCAGAACCTCTCTCACCATGACCTAGCCCTGCTCATGGCGTCGGGCGTGATCGGCATCTTCGTGGGTGATTCACTGTTGTTCACCGCACTGAACCGCCTGGGGCCGCGCCGCTCCAGCATCCTCTTTGCCCTCAATGCCCCCATGGCCGCGGTGCTCGGCTATGCCTTTCTCGGCGAGACCCTGTCGCCCCTTGCGGTGCTCGGCATTGCCGTATGCGTGGCAGGCGTCATGCTGGCGATCTTCTTCGGCAAGCGCGCGGGCAACACCCATGTCTTCGAGCAAGGCAAGGGGCCGCTCTGGATCGGCGTAGCGCTTGGTCTTGGTGCGGCGCTGGGCCAGGCCATTGGTTCGGTGATTGCCCGCCCCCTCATGGCAGGCGGGCTTGATCCTTTCGTCGCTTCCATGGTGCGGATCGGCGTGGCCGGCCTCTGCCTCAGCGGCTTCCTGCTTCTCCCCATTCCGACCATCCGGCAGAAAAACCCCCTGACGATGAAAGTTGCGCTGCTCACGGTGGGCAGCGGCGTGCTCGCCATGGGCGTCGGCATGACGTTGCTGCTCTATGCTTTCTCTGGCGGCAAGACCGGCATTGTCTCGACCCTTTCCGCCACCTCGCCGGCAATGGTGCTGCCACTGTTGTGGATCACCACAAAACAAAGGCCCGCCGCGGGCGCATGGCTCGGGGCGGGCCTTGTGATCTGCGGCATGGCGCTGCTTTTTGCAGGCCGCACCTAGACTTGTGCGTCAGGCACGGAGCTTGACGTTCTCCGGATCGTAAGGGCTTTCCGCCACCACCGTTGTCTTGAACATGGAACCGAGGATCTTGATTTCAAGTTCGGTGCCCAAGGCTGCGTGCTCCGGTTTCACCATGGCGAGAGCCAGTGACTTGTTCACTCGGAAGCCGAAGCCGCCATTGGTGGCGCGGCCCACGAGTTGGCCCTTGGCATAGACGGGTTCGGACCCGCGCACATCCGAGTCGCTGTCCTTGATGCCATGCACTTCCATGGTGACGAAGTTCCAGCCCAGTCCCTTTTCACGGCCCGCGACAAGCGCGTCCCGGCCAATGAACTGGCCCTTGTTGGGATGCACGAAACGATCCAGCGCCGACTCGTAGGCGGAATACTCGATGGAAAGTTCGCGCGGCACCAGCCGGTAGCTCTTTTCAATCGAGAGCGACGACATGGCCTTGATGCCATAGGGACGGATGCCGAATTCCTTGCCCGCCTCCATGAGGAGATCGAACAACGCAACCTGCTGCTCGATCGGATGATGGAACTCGTAACCCAGTTCGCCGACGAAGTTCACGCGCAGGCAGTGGCTGGACACGGGACCGACGCTGATCTGCTTGCCCGACAGCCACGGGAAGGCCTCGTTGGAAAGATCGGTCGAGGTGAGCTTCTGCAGGAGCTTGCGGGAATTGGGGCCCGCGATCACCAGCACCCCGAGGCGCGTCGTGATCGGGTTCAGCCTGACGGAACCGTCCGTGGGGCAGAGCTTGTGGAGATAGTCATGGTCGTGCCGCTCGTAGGCACCGGCCGAAACCAGGTAGAAGCGGCCCGGCTGCCATTCATAGACCGTGAATTCGGCGCGCACGCCGCCACGCGGTGTCAGCAGATGGCAGAGTGCGATGCGGCCCTGCTTCTTCGGGATCTTGTTGGCGAGGATCGATTCCAGCCATTCCCGCGCTTTAGGTCCCGACACTTCCATCTTGGCGAAGGCCGACATGTCCTGCAGGCCGACGCTGTCCATGACGGCACGGCACTCTTCGCCGACGAAACGGAAATAGTTGGAGCGGCGGAAGGACCACTTCTCCTTGATCTTGCCATCATCGGCGGCGGCACTGTGATTGTGGTTGGTGAGGACGTCGGGAGAATTGACCTCATCCTTCGACAGTCCATAACCCTTCGGCGCAAACCAGCCGGGACGTTCCCACCCGTAAACGGAGCCGAAGACAGCGCCCAGGTCCTTCATCCGGCCGTAGCATGGCGTGGTCTTGAGCGGACGGGCGGCAACCCGTTCTTCATCCGGATAGTGCGGCGTGAAGACGTTGGCGTAGGCTTCCTCGTTCTTGATCTTGAGGTAGCCGCGCGTGGCATAGGGGCCGAAGCGGCGCGGATCGACGCCCATCATGTCGATGGTGGGTTCGCCGTCCACGATCCATTCCGCCAACTGCCAGCCAGCACCGCCGGCGGCGGTGACACCGAAGGAATGACCCTCGTTCAGCCAGAAATTCTTGAGGCCCGGTGCCGGGCCGATGATCGGGTTGCCGTCAGGCGTATAGGCGATGGCGCCGTTGTACACCTTCTTGATGCCCACTTCACCGAAAGCCGGAACGCGCGTGATTGCCGTTTCGATGTGCGGGGCAAGACGGTCGAGGTCTTCCTGGAAGAGTTCGTACTCGCTCTCGTCGGAGGGACCGTCCATGTAGCAGCAGGGTGCGCCCTTCTCATACGGACCGAGCAGCAGGCCGCCGTTTTCCTCGCGCATGTACCATGAGGAGTCAGCTTCGCGCAGCACGCCCATTTCCGGCAGACCCTTGGCCTGGCGTTCGCGGATGGCAGGATGCGGCTCGGTGACGATGTACTGGTGCTCGACGGGAATGACCGGCACGTCGAGGCCCACCATGGCGCCCGTCTTGCGGGCGAAGTTGCCGGAACATGAAATCACATGTTCAGCGACGATCTCGCCCTTGTCGGTCGTGACGGTCCACTTGCCGTCGTCGCGCTGGGTGATCGCCGTCACAGTGGTGTTGCGGTAAATCTCTGCCCCACGCGAACGTGCACCCTTGGCCAGGGCCTGCGTCAGGTCGGCGGGCTGGATGTAGCCGTCGTCCGGATGCTGGATGGCGCCGAGGATGCCGTCGGTCTCGCACAGCGGCCAGATCTCCTTCACCTGCTCGGGCGTCAGGATGTTGACCTTGACGCCGATCGTTTCGGCAACACCGGCATAATACATGAACTCGTCCCAGCGGTCCTTGGTACGGGCGAGGCGGATGTTGGAGACCTTGCTGAAGCCGACGTGCTGGCCCGTTTCCTTCTCCAGTTCCTGATAGAAGCGGACCGAGTATTTGTGGATCTGCCCCACCGAGTAGGACAGATTGAAGAGCGGCAACAGTCCCGCGGCATGCCAGGTGGACCCCGACGTCAACTCCTTGCGCTCAATCAGCACAACGTCGCTCCAGCCCTTCTTGGCCAGATGGTAAAGGGTGGACACACCGACGACACCGCCGCCGATCACCACTGCACGCGCTTCTGTCTTCATGGAAAAACCTGCTCTCGAGATCCGGGATAATGACTCAACACCTAAGTGAGAAAAACTCAACAGGCGTGAAGGCCAGCGACAGCGCCTTGGCGGATTGCGACACGCGTCTCTTAGCCGCTGAAGCCACCTGACTTGAGGAAAGCCACCTCCTCCGGGCGCGACGGGCGGCCCAGCACCGCATTGCGGTGTGGAAAACGGCCAAAGCGCGCGATGATGTCGCGGTGCACCTTGGCCCAGCGGACCATCTCGCCCTGTCCCATCACGGTAAACAGGCTGACGGCCCGTTCCTGGCAATCCAGGTCCTCGGCATGCTCGAAGGGCATCACGAACCACATGGCCAGCGGTGGCGGCATGGATTGGTGATCACCACGCGCGACCGACGCCTTGGCCACCGCCAGCGCCCTGGCATCACCCGCGAAGGCCAGCGCCGAATTGCGGTGGATGTTGCGCGACACCTGGTCCAGGAGAAGGACAAGGCCAAGCGACCCCCGCGCCGTCGCCGTCCAATGGTCGAAGGTCCCTAACCGCGCTTCGCGCAGGCTGACTCCGAATCGTACGGAAAGCATTCCGTCGAACACGGCATCCTTGGTGAACCAGCGGCTTTCCCCCGCCTCCAGCCAGACGGCAATCAATTCATCCGGAGTCATGGCAGACCTCCCCTCAGGACGTACGCGGCCGAAGTTCCATGTGACGGCAGATGAAGGCCGCGAGACCGGTGACATCATCGCGGTCGAACACGGGAACGGCAGCGCCTTGCACCGCTCCGTTGGCAGCGACCGCAACGACGGTCGGATCGTCGCCCGCCAGCAACGGGTGGTCAAGTGCGAGATTGCGTACCTCGATCTTGTCATGATGATCGCGCTTGTAGCCCTCCACGATGACGAGATCGCAGGGCTTCAGGCGCGCCAGCACCTCTTCCAAAGACGGCGGTTCCTGCCCGCGCAATTCATGGATGATGGCCGTGCGGTCACGGCTGATGACGGCAACTTCCGTGGCTCCCGCCCTGCGGTGGCGGAAAGAGTCGCGGCCCTCGTGATCGATGTCGAAGGAATGATGGGCATGCTTGACCGTCGACACGCGATAGCCCTGCTCGGTCAGGATACGGACAAGACGTTCGACGAGGGTTGTCTTGCCCGAGTTCTTGAATCCGGCAACGCCGATCACCTTCTGGCTCATGACATGCAATCCTCTCCGGCGGGCGGCGCCCTCACCCATGACATTCCGTGAAGCATCTATCACAAACCATTGATTGATCACGCCGCACCTTTTGTCCTACCCACAGGCGTCATCGGAGACATCTCGTGCCCCACGCACCCCAGGTCAGACATCCGGCGGTGCAGCTTGCGATCGCCCTTGCCGTCAGCGCGTCTGTTGGCGCCTTCGCCCACGAGGCAGGCATCGACCCGATGACGACGGTGTTCTGGCGCTGTTTCTTTGGCGCGGTCTTCCTGGGGTCGTGGTGTCTTGCATTCGGTTATCTCAAGCGCGACGCGCTCAAGCCGCGCAACCTGCTCCTCGCCATGCTTGCCGGAGCCTTCCTCGCCTTCTGCTGGGTCACGCTCTTCACGGCGTTCCGCATCACCTCCATCGCCACGGCCACGCTGGTCTTCCAGAGCTATCCGTTTCTCCTCGTGCTGGGCGGCGTGCTGGTGTGGCGTGACGCTCTCAGCCTTGATGAATTCTTCTGGATGGTCTTGGCCTTTGGTGGCGTGGCCCTGGCCAGCGGCGCCCTGGGAGCAAGCCACGCCGACAGCGGCAACTGGTTTCTCGGCACACTCCTCGCAGTGATCTCGGCTGCCGCCTATGTGGTGACCACCATGATCACCCGTGTCATCCGCAATCAGCGCCCTGAGGTGACGATGATGATGCAGGCCCTGACCGGAGCGCTGATCCTCGCCCTGCTGGCTGACTTTCACCAGACGCTCAGCCTGCGCTCCTGGGGCTGGCTTGTGGGCATGGGCGTAATCCACACCGGCGTGGTGATGGTCGCCATGTACGCCACCTTTCCGCTACTCCCCACACGCGTCATCGCCATCATGAACTTCGTCTATCCGGCCGTCGTGATCCTGATCGACTGGCTGGCCTACGACAGGCTGTTGTCGTCCCTGCAGTTTGTCGGCCTTGGCTTCATCTGTCTCGCAACGCTGGGGATGAACCTGAAGTGGCGCATCCTGCCTGCGCGGACGAAGCGCGCCTGATCAGACCAGTTGCTGCTCGGCCAAAGCCAGATCCCTCGGCGTGTTGAGATTGAGAAACGGATCGACAGGTTCCGTTTCCCATGTGGCGGCCGCTACATCGAACACGACGGCGAGGTCCATCACCCGCTGCATGGTGCGGGCGCGCAACAATTCATCCAGCTTGCCACCGATGGCGGACGACCAGAGCCCGGTGAGATGATGCACCTGCCCGCCGCTTGCCGCCACGGCAGCCCCCGTCTGCGCACCTGCGTCTGCAAGGCGCGCCACAAGGTTAAGGGGCAGGAATGGTGAATCCGACGGTACCGTGAGCACGGCGTCAAAACCCTCGCGCTGGCCAAGGCAGAGCACCGCATGCAGTCCGGCGAGCGGCGTTCCCGTGTCCAGCACGTCCGCCACCACACGCTTCCCGAAGTGGGCAAAGCGCGCCGCTTCTCCATTGGCGTTGATGACGACCTCATCCACCTGCGGCGCGATACGCGAGATCACCCGTTCAAGGAGCGTGATGCCGCCAAGCGTGACAAACGCCTTTTCCTGCCCACCCATGCGGCGCGACTGTCCGCCCGCGATGATCGCCCCCAGCACACGCATGCTCACACCACGGGCATGTGGGGATAGAGCCGGTTCGGCGGCAGCCAGACCGTCATGGCATCGCCCACCAGCACCTCTCCCTCGCGCTCCACCCAGGCAGTCACACCGCGTTTGTGCATGGCTGCGGGAACGACCTTGAACTGCACATCGGGATGATGCCGCGCCACCACCTCCGCGATCTGGCTGCAGGGGAGATTTTCCATGTCCACCACCAGCGTGGCCCCGGACGGAAACTGCAGGCGGGTGGAGGGCAGTAGCAGCGTGAAGTCCGCGATGCCCGAGACCACCATATTGGCCCCGAACCACGACGGATCAATCGCCGGAATGCCCAGCGCCTGTGCCGTCTCCTCCAGTTCTTCGACGGAAAGGATGGTCACCTGCCGGACGTTGCGGATGTCCGTGTTGCGCTTGTAGGTCTGCAGGGTCCGCGAGTCGGACTTGCGCGTCAGTCCCGCATGGCAATCGCCCTCGGGCCCATCGAAGCGCAGCAGGACCCTTTCCGTGGCCGACTTTTCAAACCCGCTCTGCCGCGAGGCGCGCTGCAAAAGCTGCTCCACGCGTCCGGGCCGGGGCAATTTGGTCAAGAGCGGCATATGGCGTCTCCTCGCCAATGCCACTATAGGAAGCCTCCATGGCCGACAACCCTGCCGATGGCGAAAGCATGCTCGACGTGACCGGACTGCTCTGCCCCCTGCCCGTCCTCAAGGCGCGCAAACGGCTGCAGGCCATGCCGGCGGGGGCCATCCTTCAGGTTGTCGCCACTGACCCCATGTCGATGATCGACATGCCGCACTTCTGCGCCGAGCAGGGCCATACGTTGCTGTCGCATGAACAGGCAGGACAGAACTTTCATTTCAGGATCAAACGCAGATGACTTTCGATTTTGGCGCTTTCAACAACTGGGGAACACTGAAGGCCGTCGCGGTGCGCAATCCCGCCCGGGCCTTCAAGTCCGATGCAAAGATCGATGCCGAGTGGAAGGACTTGAACTTCCACTCCCGCCCGGACCTCGCCAAGGCCTTGAAGGAATTTGAAGCCGTCGAAAAAATTCTCGCCGCGACCGGTGCTGAGGTGATCCAGCTTCCCGATGGTCCGGGCCTCACGCTTGACTCACTTTATACGCATGACGCCCTCGTCGTGACGCCGAACGGTCTCGTCAAACCCCGCATGGGCAAGTCGCAGCGCCGCCAGGAGGCCGACGTGAACGGAGCCTATCTGGAAAGCCTCGGATATCCCATCGCTGGTGAAATCGGCGGCGACGGCAAGCTGGAGGGCGGCGACCTCGTCTGGCTCGACCGCCACACCCTGATTGCGGGCGTGGGCTATCGCACCAACATCGAAGGCGTGATGCAGTTGCAGGAATTGGCGGGTGGCGATGTGGAGGTCCTCTGGTTCGACATGCCGCACTACAAGGGCCGGACCGATGTCTTCCATCTCATGTCGGTATTGAGCCCGCTCGACCATGATCTCGCGGTTGTCTATCTGCCGCTCATGCCGGTGCGTCTGGTGGAATTGCTGGAGCACCGGGGTGTGCGGTTCGTCCATGTGCCGGACGAAGAGTTTGACAGCATGGGCTGCAACGTCCTCGCGCTGGGCCCGCGCCACGCCATGATGGTGGATGGAAATCCCGAGACGCACCACCGCATGCGCGAGGCGGGCGTGAAGGTCGAAGTCATCAGCGGCAGCGATATCTGCCGCAAGGGCGAAGGCGGACCCACCTGCATGACGCGTCCGCTCATTCGCGGCTGAGAAGCTAGAACAGCGCTTTCACTTTTTCCGCAAAACCGACGGTGACGCTGCCGTCATCATGCTCGATCAGGGGCCGCCGGATGAGTGACGGATGTCTCACCGCAAGCGCCACGGCCTTGGCCTCCGTCAGGTTTTCAATGTCGGACTTCGGGAGGCCACGCCAGGTATAGCCGGCCCGATTGATCATCTTCTCCCATCCGCCCAAGGCCTTCGACCAGCCGGCGACCTGGTCTATCGTGGGCGGTGACACACTGTGGTCGGTGAAGACCACTTGAACCTTCTTCGCCGCCAGATGGTCGAGCGCTTTCTGGCAGGTGGAACACTTCTTCAATCCATAGGCTTTCATCGGCTTGGCCTTCACGACAGCGAGAGAGTCTTGTCCGTTGTACTTGCGCCACCTGTCAACGGATCAGTGAAGGCCCGGAACAATTCTTCGATCGCCGCCTTGTCGATGTCCTTCACGATGAACACGAGACGTGTCTGTGGAAGTCCGTCAGGCCAGCCTTCAAGGCGCACAGGAGGATGCAGCACATGCTGCACGCCATGCAGCACAACTGGACGGTCGGGTTCGTCGCTGAGCTTCACGATTCCTTTCAGGCGGAGCAGCTTCGGCCCGTGATAGGAGGTCAGCAATTCGAGGAACAATTCAAGTGCCTGGGGGCTGATGGGATTGTCGTCGGTAAAGGCAAAGGACCGGATGCTGTCATCGTGCCGGGACGCATCGTGATGGTGATGACCCTCACCGTGGCCACCATGCTGGTGACGGTGCGCAGCACGCTCCGCCTTCTGCACGGCCTCCAGTGACAACCAGTTCTGGACGTCGGCTGATTTTCTCGCAGGATCATAAAGGCCGGCATTGAACAGTCGTTCGGCCGTCGCTTCGCCCCGATGCGTGGTCAACAGGCGTGCCCCCGGCGCGAGCTTGCGCACCTTGGCGATGATGGCGAAGAGCATGTCCTCGCCTTCCTTGCCCTCGAGCAGGTCGAGCTTGGTGAGCACGACCCGGTCCGCCACGGCCACCTGCTTGACCGCTTCTGGATGTGCATCAAGCGTCGCCATGCCGTTGAAGCCATCGACCACCGTGATGACGCCCTCCAGCCGCAGGCGCGACACCAGCAGCGGGTCCATCATCAGCACATGAAGAATGGGAGCGGGATCCGCCAGACCCGTGGTCTCGATCACGATGCGGTCGAAGGCCTTGATCGTTCCTGCATCGCGGCGCGCCAGCAGGTCCGTCAGCGTGTCGATGAGATCGCCGCGGATGGTGCAACACAGGCAGCCCGACGACAGCTCAACGAGATTTTCATCCGACCTTTCCACCAGCAGATGGTCGATGCCCACATCCCCGAATTCATTGATGATGACGCAGGCATTGGCGAGCATCGGATCCTTGAGCAGGACGTTGAGCAGTGTGGTCTTGCCCGAGCCGAGAAAGCCGGTGAGCACGGAAACGGGAATGGGTGTCGTCATGGCGTCATTTTTCCGGCAACAGGCCCGAGATGACAAGAGCCGCAAAGACCATTGCCCCTCCGATCCATTGGTTGATCGACATCGCCTCTCCCAGAATGAAGACGGCGAGCATGGTGGAGACGATGGGCTCCAGATTGAAATAGGGAGCGACCACCGACGACGGGGCGGCCCGCACCGACGACATGTGGAGGAAGTAGCCGCCGACATACGCCACCGAGACGAGGGCCACAGCCAGAAACGCGAGACTCCCCGTGAGTGCCTGGCCGTCGATCAGCCGCAAGGTATTGCCGCCGAAGCCAAGCGCGAGGCAAAGCATGATCGGCCAGATGGCGATATGCACGAGACTGCCGAATGCAGCGGGCGTCAGGTGCCGCGACAGCATGCGCCCCGAAAAGAACTGCATCATGCAGCCCACGGCGCCGAGAAACGCCAGCACCAGACCCAGCACACTGACCTGGTCGAAGGCCGGTCCCACCGAAACCGCGAGCCCGGAAAAGCCGAGAAGCGCCACACCAAGGCGTGCGAATCCCGGTACCCGGCCTTCGGCCAGGGGTGCCGCCAGAAGAATGAGCACAGGAAAAAGGTAGAAGATGATGACCGAAAGCGTGACCGGCAAGAACTGCACCGAGGCGAGATAGCAGGCAGACACCATGAGCGTCGCGAGACACTGGTACAGGAAACTTGGCCATGCTTCGGCACGGATGCGAAAGCTTTCCCCGCGCACCACGGCCACGATGGCGAGCACCACGGCGACGGTGGAGGTTCGGTAGAAGACATTTTCGAGCGCAGGTACGCCATTGAGGAAGGCGAGTCGCGCGAAGTTCGGTACTGCCCCGTAGATCGTCGCCGCGCCCAGAGCCAGCAACACACCCGTCAGATGAGATGGCTTCATGGGATCAGTGGCCGACGCGCCGTTTCAGGAGCTTCCGGGTCGGGCTGTTCGGCTGCGTGCCATCGGAACCCTGCTCGATCGGCGCCTGAGTCGCTTGCGCCGCCTTGCGCGCCTTGGCGATGGTCGCCATCTTGTCCATCAATACGGCCGGCAGCACGTCGCAGTGCGCGCCATCGAGCTTGTAGGCAGAGCACACATTGACGCTCTGCATCTGGTCGAGGCCCCAGATCACCGGAAGGAAACCTGCCCCGTCGGGCATCTGGATGATGCCGGCACGTCCGCCTGCGGACAATCCGGCGGGGCTCAGGGCCCGGCCACGAAGCGCCATCTGCGCCTTGTCGGCGCTGTCATAGGTGCCGAAGGACGCAGCCCAGCCTGCCAGCTCCGCGCCGTCCTGGACAGTCACGGGAGGCTTGCTGCGGCAGACGGTGCCCGTCATGTCCACCGGAACGATGGCGCCCTGCGGCAGGTTGTTGACGTCGGCAATCTTGCGGCGCGGTGCCGCCGGCATGTCAAAGCCCGCGTTCAGCATGGCCTTGGCCGCAGCCGCGCGCGCCGCGCTGTTGCGCATGCCCATCACCACGGCGATGAGACGGCGGCCATCCCTGCTGGCGGAGGCAACGAGGTTGAACCCGGAGGCGCAGACAAATCCCGTCTTCATGCCGTCCGCCTCCGGCATGGTGCGGATGAGGATGTTGCGGTTGGGCAGCCGGCGCTTGCCGACCTCCAGATACTGCTGCACGAAATATTTCTGGTACTCCGGAAACTCATTGATGATGACCGCCGCCAGAACCGCGAGGTCGCGCGCGCTGGACACATGACGCGCATCAAAGAGGCCGTTGGGATTCATGAAGTGAGAGGCCGTCAGTCCCAAGCGCCGTGCCGTTGCATTCATCTCATCTGCAAAGGCGGCAATCGAACCGTCAGCACCTTCGGCCAGCACATAGGCCATATCATTGGCCGAATAGACAAGCAGCGCCTGAAGGGCGAAATCGACTGTTACGGTCTTGCCCGTTGGCACGCCGATCTTGCTCGGCTCCTGCGAATGGGCAAGCTCGGACACGACAAGCGCCTGGTCCGGCTTCAGAAGTCCCGACCGCAGCTTGTGGAAGATGATGTAACTGGTCATCAGCTTGGTGAGCGATGCGGGATAGAACGGTTCTCCCGCCCGTTCCTCCATCAGAACTTCGCCTGACCGTGCATCGATGAGGATGGAAGGACCCCGCGGCTCCGGCTTTACGGGTTTTGCCTTCTTCGCGGCCTTCCCGGGGGCGGCAATGGTGGCGGCGGGTTTATCTTTTCCGGACGGTGTGGCCTGTTCCGTCTGAACAGCATCGTCGTCACCTGCGTCGGCATCGCTTTCCTGGGCCGCCACGGGCGCGCCGAGGAGCAGGAGAGACAGAAGAACGAACAACAACTTCTTCACGTGCAACACACCCCGGTTATGGCAGTGAATGCCTCGATTGCCAAACCCGCCACAGGCAACGGATCTACCGAACCTGGAGGATGAGGCGGATCAGGAACTGGTGCCCGTGGAGGGACTTGAACCCCCACACCTCTCGGTAGCGGATTTTGAGTCCGCCGCGTCTACCATTCCACCACACGGGCTTGCGCGGGGCCACGTCTAGAGCGCGGGCCCTTGCGCCGTCAACCGGAAAGGGGCTTAACGATTCCCATGATCCTCATCACGCCTTCGATCATCATTGACCCCGCGGATTTGCGCTGGAACTTCATGCGCGCTTCGGGTCCGGGCGGACAGAACGTCAACAAGGTCGCGACGGCGGCGGAACTTCGTTTCAACATCGAGACAGCAAGCCTTCCTGACGAAGTGCGGGCACGCCTGCGCATGTTGGCGGGGCGGCAACTCGCGCAATCCGGCGACCTCGTCATCACCGCACAGCAATACCGGTCGCAGGAACGCAACCGGGAAGATGCCCTTCAGAAGCTGATAACCCTGATCCGCAAGGCCGCGGTGCGGCCGCGCAAACGTATTGCAACAAGGGCGACAAAGGCGTCAAAGCTGCGCCGGCTCGAATCAAAGTCGCGGCGCTCGGACGTCAAGTCGAAACGCCGCGTCAAACCCGGATTGGATGACTGACGGCATGCTGCGCGCACTCTACGACTGGACGCTTTCGCTCGCGGCTCGAAAGTCGGCAGAACGCTGGCTTGCTGTCATCGCCTTCGTGGAGAGCTCCATCTTCCTCGTCCCGGCAGACGTGCTGTTCCTGCCCATGTCGCTGGCGAAACCCGCCCGCGCCTACCGCTATGCCCTGGTCGCCACGCTCGCCTCCACACTGGGGGGCATCGCCGGCTATGCACTTGGCTACTTCGCCTATGAAGCAATCGCCAAGCCCATCCTGCTGTTCTACGGAAAGCTCGAAAGCTTTGAAGCCCTCAAGGCCTGCGCGAGCGAAGACACCCTCGTGCTCCTGCTCGTGACATCGGGGTTGGCGCACCTGCCGCCCATCAAGGTCGTCACCATCCTTGCGGGGGTGGCACAGGTCAGCTTCGTATTCTTCCTGCTTTCCTGCATCATCGCCCGCGGGGCCCGGTTCTTCGCGCTGGCCTGGGCGCTGCAGCGCTATGGCGAGACGATCAAGACATTCATCGAAAAGCGGCTGGGCCTGCTTGCAGGTATTGCTGCGGCGCTATTGATTGGACTCTATCTCGCCGTGAAGTATCTTGCCGCTTCTGGAACCCCCGCATGCTGAACCTGTCGCCGCGCACCACAAGCCTCCTCATCGCCGTCATCGCCTTCATCATCATCGCAGGGGCGTGGATCTTCGAGTACTACGGCTACGCACCGTGCGAACTTTGCCTTTTGCAGCGCTGGCCCTATTACATCGGCATTCCCGTGGCCCTTTTGATGGCGGCCTGGAACCCGGCCTGGATCCGCGGTGCCCTGTGGCTCATGACAGTCTGGTGGCTGGGCAGCGCCATTTTCGGCGCCTATCATTCGGGTGTTGAATGGGGATGGTGGCAGGGGCCCGTCACCTGCTCCGGCGGAGATGTGAATTTTGGCGACGGACTTCCCGACCTGAACAAGATGGCCGTGCGTTGCAATGAGGCCGCGCTCCGCATCCTCGGCCTGTCGCTGGCGGGATGGAATGCGATCGTCTCGCTGGTCTTGTCGCTGCTGGCCATGCGCGGCGCGCGGCGCTGACGTTTCGCGCGATCAGGGGTCCAGTTCCGTATCCCAGTAAAGGTAATCCATCCAGCTCTGGTGCAGATAGTTCGGCGGGAAAAGCCTGCCGTTGGCGTGCAGGTCGTTCACGCTGGGACAATGCGGCTTGTGGGCCGGGAACATGTGCGCCTCCTGCGGCAGCAACCCGCCCTTGGCGAGATTGCAGCCCGCGCATGCCGCGACCACGTTGTCCCATGTCGTCTGTCCGCCCTTGGAACGCGGGATCACATGATCGAAAGTAAGATCGTCCGACGACCCGCAGTACTGACATTGGAAGCGGTCCCGCAGGAAGACATTGAACCGGGTGAAGGCAGGCGTACGCGACGGCTTCACATAGGTCTTGAGCGAGACGACCGACGGCAGGCGGAATTCCATCGAAGGACTGCGCACCACCCGGTCATATTCGGAGACGATGTTGACCCGCTCCATGAACACGGCTTTCAGCGCGTCCTGCCAACTCCACAGGGACAAGGGATAGTAGCTCAATGGCCGGTAATCGGCATTGAGGACAAGGGCAGGACAGGCTTCCGGCGCAATCGGCGCGTGATACACGTGTCTCTCCACCGCTGGAACTCCAGCAACGCCTACTATATCTGGTGCGACAGCCGTGTGAAGGGGGTCGATCGGCCCCACCTATTTGGCCTGCCCCAGGCCCTTAAGACCCCGGTAGTGCGACCACAACAGGCGCGCCGCAACGGCCCGCCAGGGGGAAAACCGGCTGCCCATGATCCGCATGGTCTTCTCTGACAGCGGTTCGCCCAGGCTGAACAGATGGGTTGCCGCCTGCCGCAGTGCAAGATCGCCCGCAGGCCACACATCAGCGCGCTGAAGGGCAACCAGGAGGTAAATGTCGGCAGTCCAGGGCCCGACCCCGGGAAGTGCCACCAGACGTGCCCGCGCCTCGTCGTCCGGCAAGGTGGTCAGGCCGGAGATATAGTCGGGGTCAGATAGCAGGCGGGCCGCAATACCGTGAAAACTGCGGGCCTTCGCGCCCGACAGGCCCAGCCTCATCAACTCGTCGACGGGACATGCGAGGACTGCGTCGCTGGAAAAGGGCGACAGGCGCGCCTCGATCCTGAGCCAGATGGCGTGCGCTGCCCTGAGCGACAAGAATTGTTCCGTGACGATGTTCAGCAATGTCGCCGTTCCCGGCGGCATGGCCCGCACTGAGGGAAACCCATGGCGCAGAACGACGTCGCCAAAGCACGGGTCCAGAGCACAGAGATGGCGAACCCCCTCGGCCAGGAGGTCGTCCGTCAGTAGGGATGGGCGCAGCGCTTCCATCGGAAGGATTTGACGGAACGGCGCGGGCTTCGCAAGAAGGTGGCATGGTTCATCCCGTCTTCCGCTTTGCGCCCAGTCCCAATGGCAAGCTTCACCTCGGCCATGCCTACTCCGCGCTCCTCAATGAGCGCATGGCAAGGGAAGCGGGAGGCCGGCTACTGGTGCGCATAGAAGACATCGACAAGGAACGCTGCACGCCCACCCATGTACAGGCAGCCCTGCAAGACTTGCACTGGCTGGGCCTCGATTTTGAAGAAGACGTGCTGTTCCAGAGCAAGCGCATGGCCGACTATCGCGACGCCGTCGCGCGTCTCATGGAGATGGGACTCCTCTACGTCTGCACCTGCTCGCGAAAGACCTTGGCCGATCACGCCAGCGAGCACCCGGCCCTGCGCCACGATCCCGAAGGCCAGTTGCTCTACCCCGGGACGTGCCGCCGGATCGCTCACATGTTCAGCAGCGACTCCGCCTTGCGCCTGATGATGGATGAAGCGTTGCGCCGCGCAGGGCAGGCCGCCGGTGGTGAGCCGTTGTCGTGGATCGAGAAGGGAGTGCGCGAACTTGCTTCTCCCGCACTGTGGGGCGACGTGATCATCGCGCGCAGAGGCATCGGCACAAGCTATCATCTGTCCGTGGTGGTGGACGACGCGTTCCAGGGCATCACGGACATCGTGCGCGGCGAAGACTTGCGCGAACAGACAGCCATTCATCGTGTCCTTCAGGTACTGCTTGGCCTGCCCGAGCCACGCTATCATCATCACCCGCTGATCCGCCATGAAAGTGGCCGCAAACTGGCAAAATCGAAAGGTGACACCAGCCTTGCGGATCTCCGGGAAGCTGGCGTCAGCCCCGGCGAAATTCGCCGCGACCTGGGTTTTGCCTGATCAGAAGTCTGACGTCAGGCCCTTCTTTTCCCAATCACCGAAGCGCGTGGGTTCCGGGCCCTTCGGCCCACCTTTTTCCGCTGGCAGGGACGCCTGCCGTGCCGCCTTCCGCCGCGCTTCGGCTTCGGCCAGCGCGCGTTCTGCTTCAGGTGTCAGCACTCTCTCGCTCATTCTTGCAAAGCTCCACGTTCCTCACCATTTAGGGCGGGAACCGCGGCGACAAAAGAGGCTGATCCCGTGAACATGATGAAGACCGGAATTCTGATGGCGGCGATGACCGCGTTGTTTCTCGCCATTGGCTATGCCCTGGGCCGGGAGACAGGCATGGTCATGGCGCTGGCTTTTGCCATAGCCACCAATGTCTTCGCCTACTGGAATGCCGACAAGATGGTGCTGCGCATGGCCGGTGCGCGGGAGGCAGGTCCATCCGATCTCCCCGAGTTTCATCGCCTCATCGGCCGTCTCGCCCGCAATGCGGGGCTGCCCATGCCGAAGGTCTATGTGATCGACTCCGGCCAGCCCAATGCCTTTGCCACGGGCCGGAACCCGGCCAATGCCGCAGTGGCCGCAACGACCGGTCTGCTCCGCACTCTCTCTCCCGATGAGATCGAAGGTGTGATGGCCCACGAACTGGCCCACGTGAAGAACCGCGACACATTGATCATGGCCATGACGGCGACGATTTCAGGTGCCATCGCCATGCTTGCCAACTTCGGTTTTCTTTTCGGTGGCCGCGACCGCAATGCACCGGGCGGTGCCGTGGGACAGATCCTGCTGATCATCCTTGCGCCGCTTGCCGCCATGATCGTGCAGATGGCGATCAGCCGGACGCGGGAATACGCGGCCGATCGCGGTGGCGCAGAAATTTCGGGCAAGCCCCTGGCGCTCGCCTCGGCCCTGCAGCGCATTTCCATGGCGGCGCAGGGTCTGCGCAACGATGAGGCGGAAAACAATCCCGCCATTGCCCATCTCTACATCATCAATCCCCTTTCCGGTCTGGGTCTGGACAATCTCTTCTCGACGCACCCGGCCACGGAATCGCGCATTGCCGCCCTTCAGGCCATGTCGCGGGAATCGGGCTTTTCAGCCGCGCTTGCCCGTGCGCCCGCCGAGCCGGAAGTCCGGCGCGGTCCCTGGGGATAACGTGACGCCGGCGTCCAGCCGTTAGCATTTCATTAACCATCTGGTCGGAAGCTTGCCTCCATTCCGCACGCAAGATTGGATCATGGCTGACCGCGTCACATCGCTGTTCAGGACGGTATTGCATCCCGTCCTGTCGACCTTGCGCCTTCACGCAGGACGTGAGCGCTTGCCCGTCTCGCTGCACCATGCCGTTCCCGCCGTCCAGCTGAGCGGAGTCATCCTCGCGCGTCCCACTTCAGCCAGCACGTGCGTCGCCGAAGCCATGTATGGCGGTGTCTATGCCTTCGCCGGCACCAGTATCACCGCACTGCCAGACACGGTCTTCTCTTCTGCATCTGCCTCAGCCTCCGCGGCCTGGAAGGCGGAACTGCGGCGGATGGATTGGCTGGCGAGCTTCCGCGCCAGCGCCCGGCCGCTCCATGGCTTGCTGGCATTGCGACTTCTTGCAGGATGGATGAAGCAGCCCCCGCCGCGCCAAAGCCGCGCCGGCCAGATCGCAACGCTGTTCAACCTCGCGGTGGATGCACCGGCCATTGCAGCCGCACAGAGCCCCGCTGCCGTTGCCCTTGCTGCCGCAGCCATCTTGCGGGCGCAGGTCCCGGTATTGCGCATGAGACCGGCAACGCCTGCTGAAGCCTTCGCCCGCGCGATGGCCCTTCTCGCGGCCCACCTCTCAACCCGCAGCAGTGACACCCACCGCCTTCGGATCATCACCGAGCTTGCGGAGGCCCTTGACGCATTGCTGCACAATGACGGCAGCCTGCGCAACGGCACCATCGACGACCTTGTGCAGTTGCAGGGCGAACTGGCAGCGGTGATGGAGGGGTTGGAACGGGCCGAGGACATCATCAGCCCGCAGCTTCTGTCCCTGCGCAACAGGATCAACGCCTATCTCTCAATGTTGAGCCGGACAGACGGCACTTTGGCCTTTGCAGAAGCCGCTGGCCTGAGAAGTCATGTCTCCCTGCATGCGCTGCGCGAGAGCGCGCTTGCCGCGGACGCAGGCCATGCCCGGCTGGTGGGGACGCAAACCCTGGCATTCCTCGCACTCTCCTCGCCCGGGCAGTCCGTGCCCCTGCGGATGGAAGTGACCGACGCGGGACGCCCTCTCCTCTGGCTGGAACAGGTCCAGGGTACGGGAGCAATGGACGGTCTGTCGTCCACTCTCATCTGCGCGGCAGGAGGATCGCTGGCCGAGGTGCAGGGACCTGTGGGCGAAGGCCAGCGCCAGCATCTTGCGATCTTCCTGTCGGGCGATGGCAGCGACCTGCGAGTCGAAGACGTTTCGCCGGGGCATGCTGCCGTCTCCTATCTCCTGCATGTACCCGAACAGACAAAACTTTCGACCACACATCACGGGACGGCAGCGATGATCGTTCCCGCGTCAGGTGCGGCCTGGCAGCTTCTGGTGCGCGCGGGGAGCGTGGAACTGGAATCTGGTTGCTTGCGCATTGTTGCAGAGGCCGGCAATCCCAATCCCTTGAACTTTGCCCTGAAGCGCGTGTCGCGGCAGGACCGTCCCGCAAGACCGGGAAAGCAGCGCGGACGGGAAAATGCCGCACCTCGCCTTCTCTGAAATTAGCGGTTCCGGTGACGGACGGCATTGGCTAAGAGGCGCGCCATGACGTCCGAAGCTCTCCGCCCCGTTGTCCGTGCCCTGCTGTCGGTTTCCGACAAGACGGGCCTCGTCGCCTTTGCGAAGGCACTTTCTGCCCGCGGCATTGAACTGCTGTCGACGGGCGGAACGGCAAAACTCCTGCGCGGCGAAGGACTGGCCGTGCGCGATGTCTCGGACGTGACGGGCTTTCCGGAAATCATGGACGGGCGCGTGAAGACCCTGCATCCCTCCATCCACGGCGGACTGCTCAGCGTGCGCGGCAATGCGGTGCACGAAAAGGCCCAGGCCGACAACAACATCCGCAACATCGATCTCCTCGTCGTCAATCTCTATCCCTTCGAGGAGACGGTTGCCCGCCGCGCGTCCGATGAGGACACGATTGAAAATATCGACGTGGGCGGACCGGCCATGATCCGGGCCGCCGCTAAAAATCACGAGAGCGTGGCCGTGGTCGTGGACCCGTCTGACTACGCCGCGGTTCTGGACGATCTCGCAGCCCATGACGGCGCCACCACATCGGCGCTGCGCACCTCTCTCGCGGCCAAGGCCTTTGCCCGCACCGCAAGTTACGACGCGGCCATTGCCGCGTGGTTCCAGGCGCGCGCGGACGAACAGTTTCCACCCCGCATCATCCTTGCCGGACAGCGGGCGCTGGCCTTGCGCTACGGTGAGAATCCCCACCAGCACGCCGCCGTCTATCGCAACGCCGACGGCCGCATGGGACTCTTGGATGCACGCCAGGTGCAGGGCAAGGAACTCTCCTACAACAACATCAACGATGCCGATGCGGCACTCGAATGCGTCGCTGAATTCAGCACCGGCGCGCCCGCCTGTGTCATCGTCAAGCACGCCAACCCCTGTGGCGTTGCGACGGGCCTCTCGTTGGCCGACGCCTACGGCAAGGCACTGGCCTGCGACCCGGTGAGCGCCTTCGGCGGCATCATCGCCTTGAACCAGCCGCTGGATGCGGAGACGGCGCGCGCCATCAGCGCCATCTTCACGGAAGTGATCCTTGCTCCCGGCGCTTCGGACGAGGCGCTCTCGATCATCGCCGCAAAGAAGAACCTCAGGCTCCTGCTCTTGCCGCGACTGCCTGATCCAAAGCTCGCGACCCGCAGCGTGAAGACGATTGCCGGCGGACTGCTGGTCCAGACGCGCGATGCAACGGGACTGGCGGAAATCACGACCCGCATCGTCACCAGGCGCGCGCCGACAGCACAGGAGATGGCTGACCTCCAGTTCGCCTGGCTGGTGGCCAAGCATGTGAAATCCAACGCCATCGTCTTTGCCCGTGATGGCGCCACCGTGGGAATTGGCGCTGGCCAGATGTCGCGGATCGATTCCACCCGGATCGCCGTCAGCAAATCGCTGGATGCCGCACGCCATGCCGGCGGTGATGTGCCCCTGGTGAAGGGCGCGGTTCTGGCGTCCGATGCGTTCTTACCCTTCGCCGACGGTGTCGAAGCTGCTGCTGATGCCGGCGCCACCGCCATCATCCAGCCCGGCGGCTCCATCAAGGACGACGACGTCATCAAGGCCGCCGACGACCGCGGGCTGGCAATGATCTTCACAGGTCAGCGGCACTTCCGCCACTGACTGCTTGAATTCATCGCGCCACGGGCCACATGTCCTTTGCTCAACCGGAGGACAACATGCTCGTCACCACCACCAATACCGTCGAAGGCAATCGCATTGTCGAATACAAGGGGCTCGTCGCCGGTGAGGCGATCCTCGGCGCCAACCTGTTCCGGGATCTCTTCGCTTCCATCCGCGATATCGTCGGCGGCCGTTCCGGCTCCTATGAAAAGGTGCTGAACGATGCCCGCCAGACGGCAGTGGCGGAGATGACGGACAAGGCCGCCCGGCTTGGCGCCAACGCGGTGATTGGCGTCGACATTGATTACGAGACGGTGGGGACAAACGGTTCGATGCTGATGGTGACGGCCTGTGGCACGGCGGTGAGGATCGAATAGAGGCGGCCGCACCTCACCAAGACAGGAGCGTAACATGCCGGGGCAGAGGACAGTCGGCCACGGCCCGGATTTAACCCGGTCCGATGGACAATGATGTCTGAAGAGAAAATGGAGCGGGCGACGCGAATCGAACGCGCGACCCTAACCTTGGCAAGGTTATGCTCTACCCCTGAGCTACGCCCGCTTAGCGGCCCGATGCGACGGTTGATATGCATCCGGCGGGGCGTCTTATTGCCTAAGCCGACTGCAAATGCAATAGCGTCGTTTGCAATTGTTATCAGAAGGATTTTTGCAAATGCCTGCAACGCGCCAAGAGCTTTTCGACATGTTGGCGGGGCTCGGCATTGCCGTGAAAACGGCGGAACACGATCCTGTCTTCACCGTGGAAGAAGCCAAGAATGTGCATGACGATATTCCTGGCGGCCATTGCAAAAACCTGTTCTGCAAGGACGAAAAGGGCGTGCTTTGGTTGATCGTGGCGCTGGAAGACTCGGTCATTAACCTGAAGGCCGCTCCCGCCAAGATCGGATCGAAGCGTCTGACCTTTGGGAAGCCGGACCTGTTGATGGAAGTCCTGGGCGTTGAACCGGGATCCGTGACGCCCTTCGGCCTCATCAACGACAAGTCTGTCCGCACCAACGTCATTCTGGACGAGCGGATGATGCAGGAGGCGCAACTCAACTTCCATCCCCTGCAGAATGCCGCCACCACAACCATTTCATCTGCCGACCTGGTGACGTTCATCAAGGCCTGCGGCCATCACCCGCGCGTGGTCCCCGTCAGTGATCCCTTGCCGTAACCGCTGAAACCTCCCAAATAACGGCCACAAACACCGGAAATATTCATGAGCATGATCCTCGATTCAGCCGCAACGGGCGCACCCGCCGCCATGATACTCGACGCGACAGACGCTTCCTTTCCCAAGGACGTGATAGATGCATCGCGCGAAGTGCCCGTCATCGTTGATTTCTGGGCACCCTGGTGCGGTCCCTGCAAGCAACTCGGCCCCATGATCGAGAAGGTGGTACGCGAGAACAATGGCAAGGTGAGGCTCGTCAAGGTCAACATCGACGAGAATCCTGCCTATGCCGGACAGTTGCGGGTGCAATCCATTCCGGCTGTTTTTGCCTTTGTTGATGGCCGTCCCGTGGATGGCTTCATGGGAGCCCTGCCCGAATCGCAGATCCGTCAGTTCGTTGCGCGCCTGACGAAGATGGGCGGCCTGGCAGAACAGATCGCTTCGGCCCTGGCCATGGCACGCGCCGCGGTGGCACAGAAGGATTACGAGGCCGCCCTCGATATCACGGGCCAGATCCTGACGGCTGACCAGACCCAGAGCGAGGCCTATGCCTTGCAGGCCCAAGCTGCGATGGAATCAGGTCAGATCGAGGCGGCACAGCACACGCTGGACGCCGTGCCAGCCGACAAGGCCAACGATCCGCTGATCGTCAGCGCCCGCGCCGCCCTCGATCTCCTGCTCAATCCTGTGGATACGAGCGGCCTTGCCAGGCTGGAACAGGCCATCGCAACCGATCCCAACAACTTCGAGGCCCGCCTCGAATTGGCAACTCTGCTCAACGGCACGGGCAATCGCGCCGAGGCGACCGATCATCTGATTTACGTCATTCGCAAGGACCGCGCCTGGGACGACGGCGCGGCCCGCAAGCAGCTTGTGCAGTTCTTTGAAGCCTGGGGTCCGCAGGATGCCGCAACGCTTCAGGGACGCCGCAAGCTGTCGTCTGTCCTGTTCTCGTAAGGTGGAAGGAGACGTGCCGTGCCGCGCTACACGTCGATCAGTGAACTGCCTCCGGTCATTCCCGTGTTCCCGCTTTCGGGAGCCCTTCTGCTGCCACGCACGGATCTGCCGCTGAATATTTTCGAGCCGCGATACCTTGCCATGGTCGAACATGCGATGTCCGGCAACCATCTGATCGGCATGATCCAGCCCCTTCCCGGTGATACGGGCGAAACGCCAGCTCTTTCGCAGGTGGGCTGTCTTGGCCGCATCACTTCCTATTCGGAGGCGGAAGACGATCGCTTCCTCATTTCGCTGACGGGCGTCTGCCGCTTCACCATCAGGAACGAACTGGATGTGACAACGCCCTTCCGCCAGGTTGAAGCCGACTATTCCGGCTTCGCTGCAGACCTGGTGAGCGAGAACAATGCGCGTGCCGTCAACCGCGCGGCCGTCATTCGCGCCTTCCGCCAATACCTCGAAGCCAACAACATGAGCGCCAACTGGAGCGAGGTTGAGCAGATACCGACCGAGCTGCTGGTCAACACCCTGTCTCAGCTGGCGCCCTATCCCGCTCCGGAGAAACAAGCCCTGCTGGAAGCCAATGACTTGCAGGCGCGTGCCGACATGCTGATCGCGCTCACGGAACTTGCATTGACCGGCGGTGCCAAGGGGGCGCGCCTGCAATGACCGGCGTTCCCGATCCCAAGCTGCTCGAACGCCTGGTCTGCCCTGTGACCAAGACCCGGCTCGTCTATGATGCGGAGCGGCAGGAACTTGTCTCGCGCGCAGCCGGGCTCGCTTATCCAATCCGCGATGGCATTCCCATCATGCTTGCCGAGGAAGCCCGTGAGCTCAACCGTGACTAGCGCCTGGCCCACCGATATCCGTGTCCAGCAGGGCGGAACGGAATTGCACGTCGCATTCGACAGCGGCGAGCAGGGAACAATCACGGCCGAATTGTTGCGCGTCGAAAGTCCCAGCGCGGAAGTGAAGGGTCATGGCCCCGGCCAGGAGCAACTGGTCTGGGGCAAGAGCAAGGTGAAGATCGGCAAGGTCGAAGCTGTTGGCAACTATGCCCTCCGCCTCATTTTTGACGATGGGCATTCCACCGGCATCTACACCTGGCCCTACCTGATGAAACTGATGCGTGAAGGCGATGCCTTGATTGCGGCGTATGACAAGAAGGTCAAGGCAGCAGGACTTTCCCGCGCCTAGACCTCACATGCCCCGCATGAGGCGCGGCAGTGTACCGCTCATGCCCGCAGCCTCTTCCATCAGTGCGGCCTTGACCCTCGGCATCTTGTCGACAAGTTTGAGGCCCGCCTTTCGGAGTTGTGACAGCACGGGCCAGTCGTTGACGAAGAGGGCGTTCATGCCTTCCATTGCGGCAATCGTGGAAGCGATGTCGAACCGCCGCCATTGGGCATAGCGCTCAAGCACATTGACTGAGCCAATATCCTCTCCGCGCAGGAGCGCTTCACTCACGCAATCGGCCAGTGCCGCAACATCCTTGAATCCGAGATTGAGACCAAGTCCTGCGAGGGGATGAATGATATGCGCCGCATCACCGATCAGGGCCGTACGCGGCCCGGTGATGGCGCGCGCCACCTGCCGCCGCAGCGGATAAGCTTGGCGGCTGCCTTCCAATGCAATGCGTCCCAGATGAGGGCCGGCCTTCGCGTTCAGTTCAACTTCAAAGGCTTTGTCATCAAGATTCATCAGGCGCGCCGCCTCATCGGGCGACGTGCCCCACACGATGGATGAGCGATTTCCCGGCAGGGGAAGGAATGCAATGACACCTGTGGCGGAGAAGTGTTCCTCCGCTCGATGACCATGGGGCAACGCGTGGGAAATGGAGAACGTCAGTGCGACCTGATGGTCATCATGCCCCTCTACCGCAATGCCGAGAGTCTTGCGGACATAGGAGTTTCGCCCGTCGGCCCCGATTAGCAGGGGCGCCCTCAGGCTCGTGCCATCGGCGAGGGAGACGCGCACGCCGCCCGGTTCCTGGGTGATGGTAGTCACGGTCACGCCACCCTGGATGACAACGCCGGGTGAACGCTCGACCGCCGCCATGAGCGCGGACGCGATCCAGCGGTTTTCCGTGATGACCGCTGCGGCGGCACCTTCAGCGGCGGCAAAGGACAAATAGGCAGGGCGGGCATCCAGCGCGCCCGTTCCGTCCGTGACGATGATCTCTCGCATTTCGGCCACGTGATCGCGCAAGTCGTCCCAGCAGCCCAATCCCTTGAAGACATTCTGCGTAGCCCGCGTCAGGGCGGACCCCCGCGTGTCGTTTCCGGCGGCGGCAAAGGAACGGGGGTCGCGGGCGTCGAGCACGAGGACCCGCGCAGCAGGTGCTGCCTGCCGGCCTGCCAGAGCCAGCGCCATTGCAAGCCCATTGGGTCCGCCGCCCACGATGATGGCGTCAAAGTCAGGGTAAGAAAGAGAGGTGGCCGTCATGAGCAGAAGTCCTGATTAAGAATGCATCACGCAATTCGTACTGATTACAATTTAGGCAATCTCTTGGTGGGGTTGAAAATTCAGATTCGAGAAAAACTGGAATTTCAATGGCTTGTACTCCTTCGTGATCTGGCACGACTCTTGAGTTGCGGAGTCCGGTCAACAGCAGGGGCATACCCGGAAAGGGCTTTCGTCACATGAAGTATATCGTCGCAATCATCAAACCCTTCAAGCTTGAGGAGGTGCGTGAGGCGCTGGGGGCTCTCGGCATCCAGGGCATCACCGTCACCGAAGCAAAGGGCCACGGCCGCCAGCGCGGCCACACGGAATTCTATCGCGGGGCGGAATATGCCGTGAGTTTCGTTCCCAAGATCAAGATCGAGGTGGCCGTCGACAATGCCATCGCCGACCGGGTCGTCGAAGCGATCCAGATCGCCGCCCAGACCGGGCAGATCGGGGACGGCAAGATCTTCATGCTCCCGCTTGAACTCGCCGTGCGTGTGCGCACCGGCGAAACCGGCTCTGCCGCACTTTGAAATCATCCTCTCACGCAAAAAGGAAATGCGCATGTCTTTGACGGACACATTGAAACGGCCCCTTGCGGCCCTGGCGGGAGGCACGCTGCTGTCCCTGCTTCTTCCCGCGACCAATGCCTTCGCCGCGGCATCGGTAAACAAGGGCGATACCGCCTGGATGCTGGTGGCAACCAGTCTCGTTGTATTCATGACGGTGCCGGGCCTTGCCATGTTCTACGGCGGTCTTGTGCGCAGCAAGAACGTGCTCTCCGTGCTGATGCAA
Source organism: Hyphomicrobiales bacterium (assembly GCA_016710435.1). Classification (NCBI taxonomy): domain Bacteria; kingdom Pseudomonadati; phylum Pseudomonadota; class Alphaproteobacteria; order Hyphomicrobiales; species Hyphomicrobiales bacterium. The sequence continues at coordinate 1,244,395 of JADJVV010000001.1, forward strand.
GTCTTCGTCGTCTTCAGCCTGCTCGCCATCCTGTGGGTGATCTATGGCTACTCCCTCGCCTTCACCAACGGCAACGCCTTCATCGGCGGTTTCGACAAGCTCTTCCTGAACGGTGTCACCATTTCGACCATGGCGGCAACCTTCTCCAAGGAAACCTACGTTCCCGAATACGCCTATCTCGCCTTCCAGCTCACCTTTGCCGCAATCACGCCGGCGCTCATCGTCGGTGCATTTGCCGAGCGCATGAAATTCCCGGCTGTGCTGCTCTTCATGGTGATCTGGTTCACCTTCTCCTACCTGCCCATGGCCCACATGGTGTGGTGGTGGGCAGGCCCCGACTGCTTCACGCTTGATCCCGCTGCAATCGACACGGTGAAGGCTTGCGTCGGCGAAGCAGCGGCGACCGACTTCCTCGCCAAGCTCGCGGCGGCAACCGACGATGCCGCCAAGGCCACGGTGCTGGCGGACTATTCCTCCGCCGTGAACGCCGCCAACGGCTTTCTCTTCAACAAGGGCGCGCTGGATTTCGCCGGAGGTTCCGTTGTTCATATCAACGCAGGCGTGGCGGGGCTTGTCTGCGCCCTCATGCTGGGCAAGCGCGTGGGCCTCGGCAAGGAAGCCATGGCGCCGCACAATCTCACGGTTGTGGGCATCGGCACAGGCATGCTGCTCTTGGGCTGGTTCGGTTTCAACGCCGGCTCCAACCTTGAAGCCAACGGCCTCACAGCGCTGGTGATCCTCAACTCCATCCTCGGTGCTGCAGCGGCAACGCTGGCCTGGTGTGCCGGAGAGTGGCTGACGCGCGGTCACGCCTCCTTCCTCGGTGCAGCCTCTGGCATGGTGGCAGGCCTCGTTGCGATCACCCCTGCCTGCGGTTGGGTGGGTCCCATGTCTGCCATTGTCATTGGTGCGCTCGCGGGTGCCGTGTGTCTCACCGCCGTGGTGTGGCTGAAGGCGAAGCTCGGTTATGACGACGCTCTCGACGTCTTTGGCGTTCATGGCATCGGCGGCATTCTCGGCGCGCTGCTCACCGGCATCTTCGTCAATCCGAACTGGAGCGGCGGCTGGCAGGGCATGGGTGTCACCGACTACCTCGCCACTGACACGTCGACGAAACTCCTGGACTATGCCCTCGCTGCGCAGTTCACCGCGCAGGTCTGGGGTGTCGTGGTGGCTGTCGCACTGTCCGCCGCGGTGAGTTTCATCGCCCTGACCATCTGCAAGTTTACCGTGGGCCTCCGCGTGGACGAACAGGACGAGCGTCAGGGGCTGGACATTACCAGCCACAACGAACGCGCCTACAACTGATAGGTCCGAACCTCACTGGCAAAACCCCCGCACGAGCGGGGGTTTTTCTTTGTGGAGAGACGCCTGACCACGCGCTTCATTTACGTCACCTTAACCATGGCTTGCCATTGTGCCGTTAACCATTTGTTATGCCGGGAGACTGTTCCCGGACGGGGATATCGCCATGGCCGTCCATGAAACCTATGACACCGATGACAGCGCCATTCCGGCCGCCCTGCGCCGTTTCGTGCGCAACCGGGCCTATGAACTCTCCGGCATGATCCTGTTAGGCGGTGTCGCCCTGGCTGGAGTGTCACTGGCCTCATGGTCGGCCCAGGATCCCTCGTTCAACCATGCCACGGGTGCGATCCCCACCAACTGGCTGGGTTATCCCGGTGCCGTGGTGGCGGATCTTCTGGCCCAGCATCTGGGCCTCGCCAGCCTTGCCTTCCTGTTCATTCCGCTGGCCTGGGTCTATCGCCTCTTCAGCCACGAGGACCTCGTCAATTTCAAATGGTCCTTCCTTCACTGGTTGCTGGCCGTGCTGGGTGCGGCCCTGCTCACCTCCGTTCTGCCACCACCCGCCAGTTGGCCGCTGGCAGGCGGAATGGGCGGGCAAGTCGGCGACAGCCTCGCAAACCTGCTCGTGGGCACATTGTCGGCTGGCCTGAAGCCAATCCTCGCGCAAATGCTCGCCGCAGCGGCCGGCGCTGTCCTTCTCGGTTGGAGCGGCCTCCGTGCCATGGGCCTCACCGGCCAGCACACGCGCGTCGGCGTCAATGCGTCTGGCCGCCTGCTCGGCCGCACGGCAACGCTCGGCTGGGGTGCGGCCTTGTCTGGTGCAGGTGCAGTGACCGCAGGTGCCGGCTTCCTCTCACGCCTCTGGCAGGACACAACCGTCCGCAAGGCCAACACGCGGCGTGATGCAACAGAGGGTGAAGACATCCTGACCCGGCTTGCGCCCGCCCGCGGCCTGATGCGCGGCAAGCGCAAGATTGAACCCACCTTCCTCGACGACGACAGCGATTCCGCCGGTGACGCTCCCCCTCCGCCAGCCCCCGCCCTCGACGAAGACGAAGATCTCGACTTCGTGAATGACGAAGACGCGGAGGAACTGCCCCCGCCCGCCAAGGTGGCGAAGTCCGTCGTAAAGCCAAAGCAGAAGCGCAAGACAGCCGACGTCTTCGACCTGCCTGATCTCGATCTGCTGAGTGAGCCCAAGCGCCCGTCCAAGCAGCACGAGGTCTCAGCCGATGTCTTGGAAGCCAACGCCCGTAATCTGGAAGGCGTGCTGGATGATTTCGGCGTGAAGGGCCAGATCATTGACGTCAAGCCAGGCCCAGTCGTCACGCTCTATGAATTGGAGCCTGCGCCCGGCATCAAGTCGTCGCGCGTCATCAGCCTTGCCGACGATATCGCCCGCTCGATGAGTGCCATTTCGGCCCGCGTCGCGGTGGTGCAGGGGCGCAATGCCATCGGCATCGAATTGCCCAACGCCAAGCGTGAGACTGTCTTTCTCCGCGAGATGTTTGCGGCTCCGGCCTTCGCCAGCAGTACCGCCAACCTCATGGTGGCGCTCGGCAAGAATATCGGCGGCGAGCCGATCTATGCCGATCTGGCGCGCATGCCGCACCTTCTCATTGCCGGCACCACGGGCTCCGGCAAATCGGTCGGCATCAACACCATGATCCTGTCGCTGCTCTACCGGCTGTCGCCGGAGCGCTGCAAGCTCATCATGATCGATCCCAAGATGCTGGAATTGTCCGTGTACGAAGGAATTCCTCATTTGCTGGCGCCCGTCGTGACCGACCCCCGCAAGGCCGTCGTCGCGCTGAAATGGGCGGTCCGGGAAATGGAAGAGCGCTACAAGAAGATGTCGAAGGTTGGCGTGCGCAACATCGACGGCTTCAACACGCGTGTCGCCCAGATGCTGGAAAAGGGCGAGAAGCTCAGCCGCACGGTCCAGACCGGTTTTGATCCCGATACGGGCCAGCCCATCTTCGAGCAGGAGGAGATGGAAACCGCCGCGATGCCCTATATCGTCGTCATCATCGACGAGATGGCAGACCTCATGATGGTGGCGGGCAAGGACATTGAAGGTGCCGTGCAACGCCTGGCACAGATGGCGCGCGCTGCGGGCATCCACGTCATCATGGCAACGCAACGCCCGTCGGTGGACGTGATTACCGGCACGATCAAGGCCAACTTTCCGACCCGTATTTCGTTCCAGGTGACATCCAAGATCGACAGCCGCACCATTCTGGGTGAGCAGGGCGCAGAACAACTTCTCGGCCAGGGCGACATGCTCTACATGGCTGGCGGCGGGCGCATTTCCCGCCTGCATGGACCCTTCGTCTCGGATTCGGAAGTCGAGGCCATCGTGCGCCATCTCAAGTCGCAGGGCTCGCCGGACTATGTGGACGCGGTCACCGAGGAACCGGAAGAAGGCGGCTATGGCGAGCCCGGGGCAGCGGCGGACGGTGGTTCCGGAGATGATCTCTACGACCAGGCCGTCGCCGTGGTTCTGCGCGACAAGAAGGTCTCCACCAGCTACATCCAGCGCCGCCTGCAAGTGGGCTACAACAAGGCCGCAAGCCTGATCGAACGGATGGAGAAAGAGGGTCTGATTTCAACTGCAAGCGCCACGGGCAAGCGCGAGATTCTGGTGCCCGGCGACAGCGCCCGCGTGTAGGGGCACCGTCACAAATCGGCCTGTTTGTCTGCGTAATCGGCCCTTCACTCTTGAACCGGATGGATCATGTTGAAATTTCTGAAGTTCACTTTTCTTGCCTTGTTGACGGCGATTGCCGTGTCGGGCTCAGCCCCCGCCGCGAACAAGATCAATCCCATCACCCTTAACGATGCGCAACGCGCAGCGGTGGTCCGCGTCAATGACTTCATCAACAGCTTCACCACCCTGCGTGGCGACTTCACCCAGACGAGCGACCGCGGTCAATCGGTGAAGGGCGTGCTGATGTTGAGCAAGCCCGGCAAGATCCGGTTCGACTATGCACCGCCGAGCCCCTTGCTCATCGTCTCCGACGGGCGCTGGCTCACCATCAAGAACAAGGTGAAGGAGCGCGGGGATCAGGTGCCGCTGCGTTCTACACCGCTCCGCCTCATCGTGGCGCCCAAGATCGACCTGTTGGCCGAGACGATGGTACTCTCGGTGGAAGAGGCTGACGGCTTCACGAGCATCGCGCTCGCGGACAAGAAGGATCAGTTGGGCGGCTACATCGTGCTGATTTACGACAACTCCCAGAACACCCTGCAGCAGTGGATCATCGTCGACGGCAAGGGCCGCAAGACGACCGTCCAGTTCGCGAACCTCGAAAAGGACGTGCAGCTGAACCAGAAGCTGTTCATGGAGACAATCAAACGCAAGGATCAGGTTCGCAACTGAGCTTTCCCTGTTTGCAATTCAATGGGCCCATGGCATGAAAAGTGCCATGGGCTTTTCTGTTGCAACCTGGAATATAAACTCCGTCCGCCTGCGTATCGACCTTGTCTGCCGGTTCCTGAGGGAACACGCGCCTGACGTGCTGTGCCTGCAGGAAACGAAATGTCCGCAAGGGCAGTTTCCGGGCGCCAAGTTGAAGGCGCTGGGCTACGAGCACATCGCGGAGTTTGGCCAGAAGGGCTACCATGGCGTTGCCATCGTCTCCCGCATCCCCTTCACCGGGCAGGTGTCGCATGACTTCTGCCGCAAGGGCGATTGCCGCCACGTGAGTGTGGTCCTCGATCTCCCTGATCCCACCGTCGTCCACAATTTCTACATCCCCGCCGGCGGTGATGAACCCGACCCAGGGATCAACGATAAATTTGCCCACAAACTCGCTTTTCTCGACGAACTTCAGTCATGGACACAGAGCAAGGCAAGGCCCGGTGGCCATGAGGCCATATTGGTCGGCGACCTCAATATTGCTCCGCTCACGGAGGATGTGTGGTCCCACAAGGACCTGCTGAAGGTGGTGAGCCATACGCCGATCGAGACCGAAGCCCTGTTGGCCATTCAGCAAGCCGGTGGCTGGCAGGATGTGATGCGCAAGCACGTGCCGCCGGACCAGAAGCTCTATACATGGTGGAGTTACCGCGCCAAGGATTGGCAGGCCGCCAACCGGGGCCGCAGGCTGGACCACGTCTGGGCATCAGAGGGAATCGCAAATCGCTGTACCGGAATCACCGTGCACAAGGATGCGCGGGGCTGGCAGCAACCCTCCGATCACGTGCCGGTTATTGCGCGCTTTTCAGCCTGAGCGTGTCAGAGGTCGGAGAATCCCCGCGCTTTCACCAGCATCCCGCGAATCTGGTCGAATTCCTTGACGGACGAATCCAGCTTGCGTGAGAGCGCCAGCAGGACGGACCGTCCGAACTCCGGATATTCCTCGGCAACACGCAGGAAAAGGGCATTGTCGATGCGGGCCGCAGTGACGGATTCAGCTGCGATGGCGGTGACCGCGTAAAGTGCCCCGCTGATCATGGCCAGTTCGCCCAGGAGCGCCCCAGGTTCGGCCCGCCCTACTTCCTGTTCACCGGTCAGCACCCGCGCTGTTCCGGTCATGAGGAAGAATGCCGACGTCGCCTTCTTCCCCTGGGCAATGATGGTTTCACCGGGCAGGAAATTCTGCCGCTCCGCCGCAAAGGCCATGACCTGCAGGGGAACGGCATCGCATTCACGGAAGATCGGAATTTGGCGCAAGCTTTCGGCGTCGGCCCTGACACTCATGGCCGACCTGCCCCCGCCTGAAGTTTCGGCACCCCGCCCGACATGGAAGTCCTTTGCCCGCGCAGCCTCGATTTGGCAAGCGCCGGACCCCGGGGCCTAGGGCAGCAGGCGGTACCCGCCACCTTCGGTGACAAGAATCTCGGCGTGGGACGGATCCCGTTCGATCTTCTGCCGCAGGCGGTAGATATGCGTCTCCAGCGTATGGGTTGAGACACCGGCATTGTATCCCCATACATCCTGCAGCAGCGTTTCCCGGCTCACGCTGGTCTCTCCTGCACGGTAGAGGAACTTGATGATGGCGGTTTCCTTCTCGGTCAGCCTGATTTTCTTGCCCGCATCGGTGAGCAGCATCTTGGCAGCCGGCTTGAACGTGTAGGGACCGACGCGATAGACCGCATCTTCGCTGTGTTCGTGGCTTCTGAGCTGCGAGCGCACACGCGCCAGCAGGACGGCGAAGCGGAACGGCTTCACGACATAGTCGTTGGCGCCCGCATCGAGGCCTAGGATCGTATCGGAATCAGACCCCTGTGCGGTGAGCATGATGACGGGACTCTTGATCCCGTTGCGGCGCATCACCTTGCAGGCCTCGCGCCCATCCATATCAGGGAGATTGACGTCGAGAACCACGAGGTCGAACGTGTCGGCCTTGAGGTGCTTCAGGCCCGCCGCCGCCGTCTCGGCCTGGGCCACGTCGAATTCATCATGCAGAGAGAACTGTTCGGCCAGCGTGTCACGCAGCGCGTCGTCGTCGTCGATGATCAGGAGCTTCTTCTTGGCGGACATGGAATTCCCTTTTCGTCACCGGAGCGGCTCTTGCGGGCTGAGGGGTGATGGGGCAACACAACAGTCCGTGATAGGAAGCATAACATATCTTCACGTCCGCGCGAGATCGGCATCGTCCACCACTGGCCGGCTGACAATCGGCCCGACCACGGTCACCTGCCGCCTCGGACGCAGTGGCCGGGCCTACCGGAAGCGGGAGGGCGACGGCGCGAGCCCCATTGGCGTTTGGCAGCTGGAGCAGGTTTACTACCGCGACGGCAGGCTTCCCCGCCCCCGCACCGGCCTTGCCGTGCGCGCCAGCCGGAAGACCGACGCCTGGTGTGAGGATCCCGTCGACGGCCGCTACAATCGCAAGATCACGGTTCAGCCGGGCGAGGGAAATGAGAATTTCTGGCGTGCCGACGGGGCCTACGACGTTGTCATCCCCACCCGTCACAATTCCCGTCCACGTGTGAAGGGTGGTGGCAGCGCCATCTTCTTCCATCTGACGCGGGCTGGCAGCACCGTGACGGCCGGATGCATCGCCATTGCCCGGCGCGACATGGAGAAGATTCTCGCGCGTTGTGGGCCGGTCACCTTCCTGGTGATCTGGCCGCCGGAAGGTGGACCGCCGGGCGCGCTCCGAAGATCGCCGAGCCCACCCGCACGCAGGTCGCTCCCGCGGCAATAGCGGCGGCGTAATCCGAACTCATGCCCATCGACAATTCCGCGAGACCATGCTCACGCGCCAGATCGGCCAACAGCCGGAAGTGCGGGACAGGGTCGGCATCCACGGGGGGAATGCACATCAAGCCTGCGAATTGCAGGCCGTGAACGTCCCGCGCCCGCGTGAGGAACGCAGCCACATCGCGTGGAGGCAGCCCGGCCTTCTGGGGCTCTTCGCCCGTATTGACCTGGGCCAGAAGGCGCAATGCCCGGTTCTGCTTCTTCATCTCCGCTGCAAGGGCTCCAGCGAGCTTGTCACGGTCCACCGACTGGATCACATCGAAAAGGGACACGGCCTCGGCCACCTTGTTGGTTTGCAGAGGGCCGATGAGGTGGAGTTCGATATCCGGGAAACGCTCTTTCAAGGCCGGCCATTTGCCTTTGGCCTCCTGCACGCGGTTTTCGCCGAAGACGCGGTGACCGGCGTCGAGCACAGGGAGGATCGCGGGGGCATCGTGGGTCTTGGAGACGGCCACGAGCGTCACCTCGGCGGCCCGTCGCCCGGCTGAGACGCAGGCGCGCTCAATCTCCGCACGGACGGCAAGGTAGGCCTCTGAAACCGCATCAGTCATTTGTCCGCGCTTATGGCCACGCTTGCGGGCCTTGGCAAGGACTGGTAGCAGCCTCGCCGACACGTGATTTCAAAGACTTTCTTCAGGACCTGACCCCATGTCGGTGAGCATCGAGCGCTATAACCATCGCACTGTCGAACCCAAGTGGCAGGCCCACTGGACCGACAACAAGAGCTTTGAGGCCAGCGAGGAACCGGGCCGTCCGAAGTATTACGTCCTGGAGATGTTCCCCTATCCGTCGGGACGCATCCATATGGGACACGTCCGTAACTATACCATGGGCGACGTCATCGCCCGCTTCCGCCGCGCCGCCGGCTATAATGTGCTTCATCCCATGGGCTGGGATGCTTTCGGCATGCCTGCCGAGAATGCAGCCATCGAGCGGGGGGTGCATCCCAAGTCATGGACCTACGAGAACATTGCGGCGATGCGCAAGCAGCTCAAGTCCATGGGGCTGTCGCTGGACTGGTCCCGCGAGTTCGCCACCTGTGATCCCTCCTACTACCGGCATGAGCAGGCCATGTTCATCGACTTCATGGAGAAGGGCCTCGTCGAGCGGAAGTCCTCCAAGGTGAACTGGGACCCGGTCGATCACACCGTGCTGGCCAACGAACAGGTGATCGAAGGCCGCGGCTGGCGCTCAGGAGCGCTGGTGGAGCAGCGCGAACTCTCGCAGTGGTTCCTCAAGATCACGTCCTACTCGCAGGACCTGCTGGAAGCCTTGGACAGTCTTGGCAACTGGCCTGAGAAGGTCCGCCTCATGCAACGCAACTGGATTGGCCGTTCGGAAGGGCTGCTGTTGCGCTGGCAGATCGAGCTTGCACCGTCTGGCCATACCGAACTCGAAATCTATACGACACGGCCCGACACCCTGTTCGGTGCCTCCTTCATGGCAATCGCTGCCGACCATCCGCTTGCAAAGGCTGCATCCGAAAACAATCCGGAGCTTGCAGCCTTCTGTGAATCGTGCCGGCGCATGGGCACATCAGTTGCCGCGATCGAGACGGCGGAGAAGATGGGCTTCGACACGGGGATCGTGGCCACGCATCCGCTCGACCCGTCGTGGAAGGTGCCAGTCTATGTCGCCAACTTCATCCTGATGGACTACGGCACGGGCGCGATTTTCGGCTGCCCGGCCCATGACCAGCGCGACCTCGATTTCGCCCGCAAGTATGGCCTTCCGGTCACGCAGGTGGTGAGGCCCACGGATGCCGCCGCGGCATCACAGGCGGAGGCGGATCTGGCCTCTGGCGCGGCCTTTGATGGCGATGGTGTGATGGTCAATTCACGCGTCCTCGACGGCCTGGATCCGGCAGAGGCCTTCAAGGTTGTGGCCGACAAGTTGGAACAGGAGCGCCTCGCTGGACGGCCAGTGGCTGCGCGCAAGGTGAATTTCCGCCTCCGGGACTGGGGTGTTTCGCGCCAACGTTACTGGGGCTGCCCCATTCCCGTCATCCATTGCGAGACTTGCGGCATCGTTCCGGTGCCGAAGAAAGACCTCCCCGTCCGCCTGCCTGATGATGTGACATTCGACAAGCCGGGGAATCCGCTGGCCCACCATCCCACATGGAAGCACGTGAACTGCCCCAAATGTGGTGGCAAGGCGACGCGCGAGACGGATACGTTCGATACCTTCATCGACTCATCCTGGTACTATGCCCGGTTCTGCTCACCTCACGCCGATGTGCCCGTTGACGCGGCTGCGGCGAAATACTGGATGGGTGTTGACCAGTACATCGGCGGCATCGAGCACGCGATCCTGCATCTTCTCTATTCGCGTTTCTATTCCCGCGCCATGCACGCGACGGGGCATCTGCACATGGATGAGCCTTTCGCCTCCCTGTTCACGCAGGGCATGGTCGTCCACGAGACCTACAAGACGGTGGCAGGAGAGTGGGTCCTTCCCTCCGACGCGGTCAAGCAGGAGTCGGGCTGGGTTCACGCGAGGACGGGTGAGCCTCTGGTGACGGGCGGCATCGAGAAGATGTCCAAGTCGAAGAAGAACGTCGTCGATCCTGACATCATCATTGAATCCTACGGCGCGGATACCGCACGCTGGTTCATGTTGTCGGATACACCACCCGAGCGCGATATCGAGTGGACCGATGCGGGCGCCGTCGGTGCCTGGAAGTTCACCCAGCGCCTGTGGCGCATGGTCAACGAAGCGGCGGCGCTGGATGCTGGCGCCGCGCACGACCAGAGCGGCTTGGCCCTGCGCCAGACCAGTCACCGGACTGTCGCTGCCGTCACCGACGATCTGATGAACCTGCGCTTCAACCGTGCCATTGCCCGGCTTTACGAGTTGGCGAATGCCGTCGGCACGGCGCTTCAGAAGTCCACCCGCTCGCCCGGCGAAATTGCATCGCTGCGGGAAGCGGTCGAGACGCTGGTGCTTCTGTTCGCCCCAATGATGCCACATCTGGCTGAAGAATGCTGGAAGGTACTGGGTCACGCGGTCGCGGTGGTCGATACGCCATGGCCGAAGGCCGACCCGGCCCTGACCGCGCTCACCGAGGTGACGGTGGCAGTCCAGGTCAACGGCAAGCGCCGCGACGAGATCCGGGTGCCGAAGGGCGCGACACGTGACGTTCTGGAGCCTATGGTGATGGCACTTGAGTCGGTTTCACGAGCCCTTGACGGCAAGCCCGTGAGCAAGTTCATTGTGGTTCCGGACAGGATTGTGAACATCGTATGCGCCAACTGATCCCGATTGCCATGCTGGCTGGAATGGCCATTGCCCTCGCGGGTTGTGGCTACCGGCCGCTTTATGGCAACAACAACGGGGGTCCGGGTGTCGTTCAGCAGTTGGCCGAGGTTTCCGTCGAGGAGCAGCGGACCCGCGCCGGTCAGTTGGTGCGCAACGATTTGATTTCGGCCTTTGGCGCTGGCGGCAACCGCTTTCTCCTGAAGATGGCCGTCGTCGAGAAGACGGACAGCCTGTCCTCCGTGGATGGCACAACGGTAGACCGCTACCGCTACCGGCTCAACGTGAGCTACCAGTTGGTGGAGGCTGGCACGGGCCGGGCCGTGGCCGAGGGCAAGAGCTTCACGACTTCTGCCTATGACACAGTGCAGGAGCCGGTGTCCGATCTGCAGGCGGCATCAAACGCCCGCGAACGCGCGGCGCATGAACTGGCGCAGGATTTGCGCTTGCGCATTTCGGCCTTCTTTGCCACCCGCGAAGGCTGAGCTTTTTCCTTGGCCACCGTACGCGAGGCCGAATTGGCGGCGGCCCTCAAACGGGGCAAGGCCAGCCTGCGGGGCGTCCTGGTCTATGGAAGCGATGAGTCGCGCGTGGCAGGCGTGGTGGAGCAGATTGTCCGTTCCATGGCGGCAGCGGAAGATGTGACGCGGCTGCAATCCTCTGTCCTCAAGTCGGATCCGGCACTCCTCGATGACGCCCTGCGCGCCCAATCATTCCTGGGTGGCCCGCAACTGGTGTTGCTGACCGATGTCAGTGACCAGCATGCGAAGGTGATCGAACCAGCCCTTGCCCTGTCTCCCCGTGGAAATTTTCTGCTGCTGCAGGCAGGAAGCCTCGGCAAGTCTTCCGCCTTGCGTACATTGTGTGAGCGAGCGGCGGATGTTCTGGTCGTTCCGATCTACGAGGATCGGCCATCCGATATCCTGGAGCTTGTCACGGCACGATTGACGGCGGACGGTTTGCGCATGAACGATGAAGCAGCTGACCGCTTCATGGCCTTGTGTGGAACCGACCGCGCGGTGGCATTGGGCGAAGCGGAGAAGCTTGCGCTTTACGCCCGCGGGCAGAACGAAATAACGTCCGATGATGTCGTCGCGAGTTGCGGGGACCAGGTGAATTTTGGCATCGATGCGTTGATTGATGCGGCACTTGCGGGTGATTCCGTCGCGGCCGACCGGATGATGTATACACTCGACGACAGCGATTGGCGCTCGATCCTCCCGCTCCTGTCGCTCCATGTGGCGCGGCTGGCAGCCTTGCGCGGAGATGTTGACCGCTTGGGTGGCATCGAGTCAGCGCTGCGCAGTGCGAAGCCTCCGGTGTTCTTTGCCCGCAAGCAGGCCTTTTCCAATCAGCTTCGCGCCTTTGACAGTGAATCGCTGGTGCGGGCACAGTCGGCAATCGAGAAGACTGTCGAGGACTCGCGCCGCCATGCCGCATTGGCGAATGAACTGGTCAGCCGTCTTTTCTTTTCGCTTGCCGCCGAGGCGCGCCGCGGATTGCGCGGCTGATCAGTCGAGGGGCCGTGTCAGCCGCCGGTAGACGTCATCAAGCTGGTCGAAATCCTTGTAGCTGATCACGACCTGCCCGCCCTCTCCCTTGTGACTGATGGAGACCGAGAAGCCCAAGGCGTCCTTCATGGATTTTTCCATGGCCCGGGTGTCGGCGTCTTTTTCGGCGGCCTTTGCCTTCGTCTTTGGCGTTGTCGTGCGGGTGAGATCTTCGGCCTGCCGCACGGTCATTCCGAGGCTGATAATCTTCTCCGCCAGTTCGTGCGGGCTGTCCGTGGCCACCAGCGTACGGGCATGTCCGGCCGACAGCGTTCCGTTTTCAATCAACCCCAGAACAGACTCAGGAAGCGTCTGGAGGCGCAGGGTGTTGGCGATGTGGCTGCGGCTTTTGCCGATCGAGTCGGCGAGCTGCTGCTGGGTATAGCTATACTGGTCAATGAGCTGCTTGTAGGCGCGGGCCTCTTCCAGAGGATTGAGGTCGGCGCGCTGGACGTTTTCGATGAGCGCGATCTCGAGCGTTTCGCGGTCATCCAGCTCACGGATCAGCACGGGCACATCATGGATGGCCGCACGCTGGGCTGCGCGCCAGCGGCGTTCGCCCGCCACGATTTCGAATGTGCCGCTGCCCGCGGGCCTGACGACGATCGGCTGCAGCAGCCCCTTGTCACGCAGGGACTTCGCCAACGTCTCGAGATCATCCTCGGCGAAATGTTTGCGTGGATTGAGAGGATTGGGCCTGATCATTTCGATCGGCACATGCTTGAGGCTCCGCACGTCGGCAACGACGGTTTCTTCGGCGACATCATCGCCGATCAGTGCCGCAAGTCCCCGGCCCAGCCGCCGCTTTTGAGCCTGTGTCATAGGTGTTAAGTCCTCTAATTTCTTTTTATTCTGGTGCACGCATTTCGGCTTTTCACGCCGCCCGCAGTTCACGTTCGCGACGGATCACCTCCGAGGCGAGTTTGATGTAGGCTTGAGAGCCGACACAGTCATGGTCATACAGCAACACCGGACGGCCATGGGACGGAGCCTCGCTGACCCGCACATTTCGCGGGATGACGGTCTCGTAGACCTTCTCACCAAGCACGCTGCGCACATCCTGCGCCACCTGCTCCGAGAGCGAATTGCGCCGGTCATACATCGTGAGCACCACGCCCTGGATGATGAGCTTTGAATTTAGCGTGGCCTTCACGCGCTCGACCGTCTTCAGCAATTGGCTGAGGCCTTCCAGCGCAAAGAATTCGCATTGCAGCGGCACCAGAATGGCATCGGCCGCGGCCAGCGAGTTGATCGTCAGGAGGTTGAGCGATGGCGGGCAATCCACGAGAATGTAGGAGTAGGTCTTGCCCGTGCTTGTCATGCGCTGGATGGCATCCTGCAGGCGGTAGGTCTTGCGGTCAAAATCGGCCAGTTCGAGTTCGGCTCCCAGCAGGTCGATCGTTGCGGGGACGCACTGAAGGTTGGGAATGCCGCTATCGCGGATGACGTCGGTCAGTTCGGCCTCGCCGATCAGGACGTGGTAGGACGATTTCTGATTCGGGCTGCGGTGGATGCCGAGCCCGGTGCTGGCGTTACCCTGCGGATCGAGGTCGATCACCAGGACAGTCTCGCCCACGGCCGCAAGAGCGGTTCCGAGGTTGATGGCAGTCGTGGTCTTGCCTACGCCGCCCTTCTGGTTGGCGATGGCAAGGATCCGCGGGCGGTGCGGGGTGGCGTCTTCGATCGGCTGGGTGTTGTCTTCAGACACGTGCGGCTTCCTCAACTTCAAGAATGACAGCTCGCGAATCGGTCAAACTCTGGTGCTTACGGAACCGGATTCTCCAAGATTTTGCGGCCCGGGTCAATTCGGCGTCGACGTCCTGGCCCTTGTGGAAAAGCCCCGTGGCCCCGGCGGTCAGAAACGGCTCTGCCCAGCCCAGAAGCACCTCCAGGGGCGCCAAGGCGCGGGCTGTGACGAAGGCCACCTCGGCTACCGTCCCGGTTCCCACCTCTTCCAGACGTTTCAGGTGGACTTTGCCGGGTGCGGCGCAAACCCGGAGGGCTTCCCTGAGGAAGGCCGCCTTCTTCCCATTGGACTCGTAGAGATGGACTTCCCTGCCGCTTGCAATTGCAAGCGGCAGGGCCGGAAATCCGCTCCCCGATCCCAGATCGGCAAAGCTTCCCGTCCGGGTGGCCATCAGGGGAAGCAGCTGGAGGCTGTCGAGAACATGCCGGTTCCACACCTCCGGAATGGTGGCGGGCGAAATGAGGTTGATGCGTTGCTGCCAGCGGAGCAGCAGGTCCACGAAGGTTGAGATGCGCGTCCATGATTCACGTGAAACATTGAGACCCTCGGCCACCGCCCAAGCTTCGGCTTCGGTCATTCTTCCGTTCCCGTCCTGCGCCGCTGGGATTTCGAGATGCCGTTCAGGATGCAGATGAGTGCGGCCGGGGTCATGCCATCGATCCGGCTGGCTTGGCCCACGGTCTGGGGCCGAACCCGGGTCAGCTTCTGGCGCAATTCCATCGAGAGCCCCGGGAGCCCATGGAAATCCATGTCCGGAGGTATGGCCTCTTGGTCATCCCGACGAAACAGTTCGATCTCGCGTTTCTGCCGCTCGCCATACCCTGCGTATAACGCATCCGCTTCGATGGCCGTGCGCACATGGGACGGCAGGGAATTGAGGTCGGGCCAGATGACGCCCAGGCGATCAAGGCTGACGTCGGGCATGGACAGAAGCTGGAAGGCCGAGCGGGTCTGGCCATCTTGGTTGACCTTGAGTCCGGCCTTCAAGGCCGCCGCAGAGGTGAGCCTGAGGTCATTGACCATGTCCCGCCCGCGGCCGATCTGGGCGATGCGGCCGGCGAAGGCGCCCTTGCGTGTGGTGCCGACAAGACCTGCGGAGATACCCTTGGGGGTCAGCCGCTCGTCGGCATTGTCCGCCCGCAGGCTGAGGCGAAATTCGGCTCGGCTGGTGAACATCCGGTACGGTTCTGAGACCCCCCGCGTCACAAGATCATCGACCATGACGCCGAGGTATCCATCGGCCCGGTCGAACGTGACGGGATCGCTGCCGGCGGCGGACCGGGCGGCATTCAGTCCGGCAATCAATCCCTGCGCCGCAGCCTCCTCATAACCCGTTGTGCCGTTGATCTGCCCCGCCAGATAGAGGCCGGGAACGGATTTGACGGCCAGTGCCCGGTCGAGCTCTCGCGGATCGACGTGATCATATTCGATAGCATAGCCGTGCCGGATGATGCGGACGTCCGCGAGACCGGGCAGGGTCCGGATGAACGCGTCCTGCACGTCTTCCGGCAGGGAAGTCGAGATGCCGTTGGGATAGACCGTATCGTCGTCCAGACCTTCCGGTTCGAGGAAGACCTGGTGTTGTTCCTTGTCGGCGAACCGGTGAATCTTGTCTTCAATGGACGGACAGTACCTTGGGCCAACTCCCGAGATTTGTCCTGAGTAGAGAGGCGAGCGCCGAATATTCTCCGCAATGATACGATGCGTCTCCGCCGTGGTGTTG